>CAZOAP010000127.1:0-9530 GCA_964577645.1 uncultured Ignavibacteriales bacterium | reverse complement strand
CATTACCTGCAAATAACGGTTTGCCGTTTTTCCACAAGCTCTGGTGTGTATGCATGCCGCTTCCGTTATCACCAAATATTGGTTTTGGCATAAATGTTGCGGTTTTACCGAAAGATCTAGCGGTATTTTTTACAATGTATTTAAACATCATCAGCTTATCAGCGCACTCAAGCATCGGGCAGAACCTGTAATCAATTTCAGCCTGTCCGCCTGTTGCAACTTCATGATGCTGTGTTTCAATTTCAATTCCCGCATTAAGCAAATGCTCAACCATCGCGTTACGGATATCATTGGTGCTATCGGCAGGCGGCACGGGAAAATAACCTTCTTTCATTCTTATCTTGTGTCCAAGGTTAGCTTCAAGCTCTGTTCCTGTGTTCCAGAAACCTTCACGGGAATCAACTTTATACCAGCTGCTGTATTCATTAACATTATATGCAACATGATCAAGTATAAAGAACTCAGCTTCGGGTCCGCAGTAAATAGTATCGGCAATTTTTGTAGATTTAAGATACTCTTCAGCCTTCATTGCAACATACCTGGGATCACGGCTGTAACGCTCTTTTGTAGCTGGTGAATAAATATCACATATCATAGAAAGGTTCTTTGTTGCCATGAAAGGATCTATATTAGCAGTATTGGGATCAGGAAATACGAGCATATCAGATTCATTTATCGACTGCCATCCCCTGATAGAGGAACCGTCAAATCCAAGTCCTTCGCTGAATACTTTCTCATCAAGGTTCCTTGCCGGTATGCTGAAATGCTGCCACTGTCCGGGCATATCGGTAAAACGGAAATCGATCATTTTAACATCATGCTTTTTTATCAAAGCGAAGACGTTTTTTATAGCCTGCTGATTTGCTGCCATTTATTATATTCTCCTTTAATTTATTATAATGTAAAATACATTTTATATTCAAACGGGTGAGGCATTGTGTTAATGGAATTGATCTCCCTGTGCTTATTTTCTATCCATTGTTTTATCAGTTCATCGCTGAACACATTATCACGCCTTAAAAATTCGCTGTCCTGCTCAAGTGCATCAAGTGATTCTTCAAGGTTACGCGGCAGGAAATCAACTTTTTCATGCTGTGCGTGATCCATTATATTCTTCTCGAATGGACCGTAGCCTTCTTTAACCGGATCAATTTTATTAATGATTCCATCAATACCCGCCATCAGTATAGCAGAAAAACAAAGGTATGGATTTGCTGTTGAGTCCGGCGGCCTGTATTCAAACCTTGTCATTTCAGGGTTGGATACATACGAAGGTATCCTGATTGCTGATGAGCGGTTGCCTTTGCTGTATGTAAGTGCAACAGGCGCTTCAAATCCGGGGACAAGGCGTTTGTATGAATTGGTACTTGGATTTGTAAATGCCGAAAGCACTCTTCCGTTTTTCAGAAGGCCTCCGATGAAGTATCTTCCAAGCTCATTCACATTTCCATACTCACCTTTTTTGTAGAATGCATTCTTTCCGTTCTTTGTCAAAAATGTATGTACATGCATTCCGCTGCCCGGTTGTTTGAACATTGGCTTTGGCATGAAAGTGATATGAATATTATTCTGCCTAGCCAGGTTAAACAGCGCATATTTTACTGTTACAACATTATCTGCTGTTTTCAGCAAGGTTTCAAAATATGTTTCTATTTCCTGCTGGCCGCGTTCACCCGTTTCATGGTGATGGTATTTAACTTTTATCCCAAAATCTTTTAACATCCTGCACGCCTTATCACGGAAGTCATCATAAACATCAAATGGATTAGCGGCATGATATGCATTGGTAAAAAATTCTTCAGCATGTTCAACTTCATAGAATGATGCTGATGTCCTTGTATCATATTTTACCTTGCTGAAAATATAGAATTCAAATTCGGGTCCCCACCATGATGTATCACCGCCCGTGTACTTCTTCACAAGCTCTTCAGCCAGCCTTGCAATATGCCTGCCATCCTGGCCAAAAGGTGTCCTGTTTTCATCAGTAAGGAAAATATTTGCGTAAAAGCTCAGTGTTTTTGCTTCCCTGAAAGGATCAACAACAGCAGTTGCCAGGTCTGGAACAAGTATCATATCACTGTTTTCAACTTTACGGAACCCGTAACTGGAGCCGTCAAATCCCACCCCTTCATTAATTAATGTTGTTATTATCTCCGGATATACGGGAAGAGATATATGATGAAGCCTGCCTGTAAGATCAATACACTTGATATCAACTACTTCAATATTCTGTTCTTTGATAAGTTTATTTATGCGCTGGATATCAGTATTTAATTCTTTGCTGTTCTTTTTCATTTCTTTGAGTGTTTTAAGTCAATAGCAAATGTTTCTTTGTGTGATGAGAGTACTATAGATGTACGTGTTGAGCGCACACCTTTCCAGGATTGTATCTTTGCAAGCAGTTTTTCAAGCGAGGATGTATTTTCAGTGCGTATTTTCAGGATGTGTGAGCCATCTCCGGTTATTGAATGGCATTCAAGTACTTCAGGGGTTGAATGCGTATGCTGTATAAATTCTTTATAATGTGCCGAAGAATCACTGGCTACAAAAATGAAGGCTGTGATATCCTTACCAAGTGTTTTATGGTTCAGTTTGGTTATGAATCTTTCTATCACTCCAAGCTCTTCCAGCTTGTTCATCCTGTCAGTAACTGATGGCAGTGAAAGCCCGATCTTTTCGGCAAGTTCATTTCTTTTCATCCTGGCATTATCCTGCAGGAATTCTAGAATTTTCAGGTCTGTTTCGTCTATTGTATGCATTGGTTTGGTTAAATTGCCTTAATTATTAAGGTAATTATAGGAATATACTTTATTTTATTAGGCAATTAGCACTATTTACCTGCAAATATAAAGTAATGTTTTTAATTAGTCAATAGTAATATTTAACGTTTATTGGTAAATATTGAAAGGATTTTGCTTTTTTGGCGGATGGTTGAAACAAATCTTTTTGAGAGTGAAGCGAAGCAATCTTTATAATAAATAAGATTGCTTCGTCACAATGTTTTTTCACAAATTAAACCAATTCGGTATCATTAAAGAAATGCGCAATTTCGTTTTTAGCATTCTCAGCTGAGTCAGATCCGTGTACGATATTACGCTCAATTGATTCAGCATACATTTTACGAATAGTACCTTCTTCAGCATTAGCGGGGTTTGTAGCACCTATCAGCTTGCGGAAATCTGCAACGGCGTTATCTTTTTCCAGGCAAAGCGGCACTACAGGTCCTGAAGTCATATAGGCAACAAGCTCACCATAAAAAGGTCTTTCTTTATGAACAGCATAAAATTTTTTTGCTGAATCTTCGCTTAACTGAATAAGCCTCATACCTTTTATATCAAATCCAGCTTCCAAAATTTGCTGAATTACCTTGCCCTGTACCTTTTTTTCGAGGCAGTCAGGCTTTAAAATAGCCAGTGTTCTTTCTTTCATTTATATCTGTAAGTATTGATTAATTAATAAGTTATTTTTATATATTAATACTAATTTAAGCTGAATTATTGATTTATTAAATTCATTAAAAATTACCCAATTTATGCTTTAGTTTTCAATTATTTTTGGAAACAAACCTGCAATATTTTCCTGAAACAATCATATTATATGATAGTTAAATGAATAACTAAACAAATAAAAGGATGCATAATATAATTCTAATTTCATTATTCATATTCTCATTTGTCTGTTCTAAAAGTGATGATAAGACAAACTTAAGTGATACTAAAAAAGAAACAAAAATGGATACGATAAAAAAAACTATTCCCGCAGACCTGAAGCCGAACCAGACAATAATAAAAGCTCCTGAAAAAATGGAATGGGCTTTCGGTAAGAACTATAAACCATTTACACCAACAATGGATGATATTCAGACAGCGGAAGAAGTACTTGATGTCATGTTCACAAAAGAAGCATCAGGCACCTACAATCCTTTTTTTAAAAGAAAACCGGAAGATTATAACAGGCAGTTTGTAGGAGGTGAAATGGAAAGCGGCGATAAGATCATTTGGGTAAACTGTTTCTGCAGCACAGAATCTAAAAATATGAAAAACTGGAAAACTGAGATCATTATGGTTGCTGACGGAGGAAATTGCTTCTTTAATGTTAAGATAAATATCAAAAAGAAAGAGTATTACGATCTCATAGTAAACGGTATGCCGTAATTCAATAAAAAAGTATTATTCATAAATAAACTCCTGAAATTATGCACAACCTCGTTTTAATATCTTTGTTCCTGTTTTCATTTATCTGTTCCGGCGGAAATACTAAAAATATCAGCGATGAACCCAAAAAGATAAAACAGCCTGATGGACTTAACGATAAACAGGCAGTTCTTCCCACAGCTGAAAGAATGGAATGGGCTTTCGGCAGGAATTATAAATCATTTACACCTGCAGCTGATGATATTAAAGCAGCCGAAGATCTTTTGCTTGCATGCTTTAACAAGGAAGTATCAGGTACAGTGAATCCGTTTAAAGGAAGAAAGCTTGATGAATATTACAGGCAGTTTGTCTGCGGTGAAAAGGAAAACGGTGACAGAATAATCTACATTAACTGTTTCTGCTATGTTATTGATGAATACTTTAAGAACTGGAAAACAAATTTAATTATGGTTGATGACGGAGGAAACTGTTTCTTTAATGTAAAGGTAAACCTGACAAAAAAAGAATATTATGAATTAATGGTGAACGGGCTTCCGTAAGAAGAGAAATGATTTGCGGGTGAAGCGAAGCAATCTCATAAATTTATAAGAGGAGACAATGGATACCACTTTGACTCTGTACTGCCTGCAAATTATCACTCAAACTCCAAAAACTCTATCCTGTTGCCAAACGGGTCAAAGAATGAAAATCTTTTCCTGCCTTCTATCTGTATCTCTTCTTTAATTTCAATATCGTTCTGAATAAGCTGAACTTTAATTCTGTTCAACCCTTCAACAACAAAAGCCGGGTGAGCTTTTTTCTTCCCATGGGTAAAATTCTCTTCAACGCCTAAATGGAGCTCAATATCCCCTGCTCTGTACCACACTCCCCCGCTTGGTTTAAGCGGTTCAGGCTTATCGATTTCAGTTAGGCCCAGTACCCCTGTATAAAATTTCCTGGCTATTGATTCTGATCCTTTTGGAATAGCAAGCTGAACGTGGTCTATATTATTGATCTTTATTGACATACTTAGAAAATCTATATCTTTTATAATTACGTATATATAAGTGCAGTATCCCCCGTTTTAGATGTCAGGCCGGTAAGTAATTACCGGTCTTTTTTTAGGAAAATATTATTCTGCAATTGCTTCTGTTTCTATTTCAATCAGCATATCAGGGTGAATAAACCCTTTAACTTCTACCATTGTTGCACAGGGTTTAATATTTTTAAAGAATTCCGAATGTGCCCTGCCTATTTCTTCCCATTTTGTAATATCGGTCACAAACATCCTGTTCCATACAACCATTTCAAGTGAGCTTCCTGCCTCTTTCAGATATTTTTCAATTTTCTTAAAAATATATTTCGTCTGTGTATATGCATCGCCAATACCAACTATATCACCGTTCTCATCCACGGAAGTTGTTCCAGTTACCATCACCCTGTTTCCTGCCCTTATAGCCCTGGAATATCCAACAATACTTTCCCACTTTGCGCCGCTAGATATTTTTTTAATTTCCATTTTATATTTTATTTGTACAAATTTCAAATAAAATTAGTGTAACAAAAATACATTTTTTCTTCTCCAATAAAAAATGCGGAACGCATATTCGCAATTCCGCATATTTTGCACTGACGTCAATATATATTTAAACGATTCGTATCTGTAAGATCATTTTGTTTCTAATTTCTTTAACATCTCTTTTCCGCCTTCGCTATTCGGGTTTAGCTCTATTGATTTCCTGTAATTCAATATCGCATTTTCTTTATCGCCTGCTTCGGCTAAAGCTTCACCGTAACTGTCATACACGTTCCATGATTCCGGGTAAAGCTCGCAATTAAGCTTAAACACCTCGACAGCTTCCTTAATTTTCCCTGACTGAAGCAGCATGTAGCCGAGGTTATTAATATTTGCTTCATTTGTCTTATACTTTACTTTGTCATCCTTTAATAGCTTAAATTCATTTATTGCCTCCGTAATACCTTTATCATTTATACTTTTCATTAATATCCTTGTCAGGTCTTCCCTTGGGTTAGCGGGTTCAAGTCCGTACAGTATATTTGAAATTCCAAATGTTAATCCGCCGGAAGAAGCATCTGAATAGTTATTCAGTACTATTATTGTATTTTTATCCTCAACAAACCTTGTTATCAAAGTATTGAAACCGAATATCCCTCCGCTGTGAGTTATGATCTTTCTTTTAACCCCGGCAATTTCCTGCTCTCCCACACCTACTCCGTAACCGTAATTATTCAATACAGGGGTAAACATCTTTTCCTTTGTTTCATTTTTAAGTATTTGCTCGCCATATAAAGCCTGGTCCCACTTGAACATATCATTTACGGTTGAATACATCGAGCCTGCTGAAAATGGTATTGACATTTCAATGTATCTTGCCGGTACTACTCCCAATGGTGAATTTTCATACCCTTTCGCTTTATTCTCATATGCCAGGTCACTGTTTTCGTAACCTGAATTTGTCATTCCAAGAGGTATTAATATATTTTCCTGCAGCACTTCTCCGTATTTTTTACCTGTCACTTCTTCTATTACAGCACCAAGTATAAAGAAACCTGAATTACTGTATGCCCAGTTTGTACTCGGTTCATATATTAATTCATCGCTGCAGAATTTTTGGATAAATTCTTTAGGGTCGGCTTTCTTCTTAATATCTTCAGAGAGCATGAATTTGGGATTATCTGTATAGTTTGAAAGTCCGGCAGTATGGCTTAATATCTGGTGTATCGTAATTTTTTCACCTATATCTTTCCTGTAATACGGCAGATAATCAGATAGTTTACCATCCAGTTTTATCTTTCCTTTTTCAACAAGCTGCAAAATTAATGCTGCTGTAAACTGTTTGGTTATTGATGCCAGGCGGAATTTAGTATCCGCATTGTTAGGTATCTTATTTTCAACATCAGCATAACCAATACCTTTAGAGTAAATAATATTTCCGTTTTCTGCAACAAGAACAGCACCATTTATCTGGCCAAGGTCATAGTATTTTTGAACAAGTTCATCAATTTTCTGTAGTTTATCCTGTGAATAAACATGGTGTGTAAACACCAAAAGCAGCAAAGCTGCGTATATATATAGCGAAATTTTTATGATTTTGGGCATTTTTCCGGCGATTTTAGATTAATTATTACTGAGACAGCCTTAATAAGCCTGGTGTGACATATGTGGGTTATGACGGAAAAAATGGGTACGGGGTTTCACTCTACACACTCTACACACTCTACACACTCTACACACTCTACACTTCAATTGCGTACTTAAGCAGTTTCACGCCAAAGTATTCACATTCTTTTTCATATTTCATACCTGTTTTTTCAATTACTCTGATACTCGGTGAGTTTTGCGGGTAAACAAGTGCTACAACTCTTTTCAAATTCAACTTGTTCAATCCATATTCAAGTGTAGCTTTGGCAATTTCTGATGCATAACCTTTACCCCAGTAGGGTTCATCAAGCATATACGAAAGCTCAACATCGCTGTTATCAGGCAGAAAGTTAAATCCGCATTTACCTATAAAAACATTATCTTCTTTTCGGATAACCCCCCAGCTTGTAAAACCATGTGTCCGTTCGTAGTCATTCCACTTTGTAATTGAGCTTACTGCAGCAGATTTTGGGAAAGTCTTTCCTTCTCCTATAAAACGCATGACTTCTGTATCGCTGAACATTTTCCCTAAAACTTCTGCATCTTCAGGTAACTGATTTCTTAACAATAATCTTTCTGTTTCAAGTATTTTCATGCTGTTAAATATTATATTATTTATTATTCCATTTCTTCACAATATCCTCTATTCCCTCACCTAAACCGAAACCGTAATCATGGCCGTCTTTATTCCACCCCTGAGCTTCAAAAGACCACAGCATAATTCCGTCTATCCCGTTTTGGAATTTTGATTCAATATCCAGTTCCATAATTTTGACTCTATCCCTGCCGGGTATGTTTTTAAATCCTGTTTCACCAATATAAACAGGCTTACCAATATGCTTTGCGAAGCTTACATCCTTATTATTATAGATGTTCCAAATCCACCTAAGGGTTAAAGGGAATCTGACCAACTTTCCTTTTTTTAGAAAATAACTGTCTAATCCTAAAAATGGTTTTTTCATAAAATTACCAATCACTGAAAACCTCTCAGCTTTTCTTCGCTCGCCTTTAAACCTGTATAACATATCCAGTCTTTCAAATACTGAAGCATCATAACTGTAATCATGTAATGAGATCGTATCAAGTGAACTAAGAGAATAAAGTTTTCTGAAATTACCTTTATTAATAATGGAAAAATAAGACCCGAATTTATCACCTACTCCACCAACTGTACCAACAGAAAGCATATGATTTACATTTACTTTTTTGATCTCTTCCGAAGCTTCCTTTGCAAAATCATGGAAAACACTATATTTATCTGTTTCAGGTTCATTTATCAGCTCCCATATCATTATTTCATCGCGTTCAGCAAATTCTTTTGTTAATACATTAACATATTTCGAGTATGCATATCTAAAACCAGCTTTATACCATCTTTCATCTATCTTATAATTCTGCAGGTATCCCCATTTATCAGCCAGGGAAATTATCAGCTTTATTCCAAGCGGGTTTACTGCATCGCAAATTTCATTCAGCTTAATGATCTGTTCCTTAACCGGCTTATTTTCAAAAAGCCAGAATCTTAGTGCATTAAAGCCTGCTTTTGCAGAATCCAGAATGATGTTTTTGGTTATACTGCTTTCAACATTTGCAAGCTCGTAAACATTAGCGCCAATAAACCTGAAAGGTTTACCTTTATAAATAAATTTTCCGTTTTCATTCTTTACAAAATCCATTTTTCAAAAATAAAGATTATATCAATTAATTTAAAACGTATTATTATTGTAGTTATTTAATGTAAATTGTTATATTTGTTGTATGAAATATACTATTTACCTGATTCTTTTACTTATATCATTGATATCCGGGCAGTACAGCCAAAGTATTATTCCTCAAAACTCCCTGTATTTCAGGAATACTTCAACAACAGATGCAGGTAATACTATTATACTCAGTTCCATTCTTGTTATAAGTCCAACCCTGGTCATAGAAGATAAAAAAGCATTTTTTGGCCTTTCAAAAGAGCTATCAATTGGTAAATTCCCTTATGGCAGGGCTGAGCTTGATTACACATACATCTTCAGAAGCGAACGAACTAGCGCATTGCATTTATCTTACAATCTTGATATACCTTTTAACGGAAATTTTAAGCAATCATCGTTATTTATGATATCACCCGGTGCAGGGTATTACACTGATTTTACCCGTAAAGGATTTTTTGTACAGGCAGCAATCGGAGCTTTTGCCTCTACTGGTTTTAGTGAAAATATTTCAATTCACCCCAATATCAAATT
>CAZOAP010000126.1:0-9718 GCA_964577645.1 uncultured Ignavibacteriales bacterium | reverse complement strand
TATCCATTGCTTCCTGTACTGATGCAGAGGCAAGCATTGCAAAACCTGTTTGGCGGATTGCCATTACATCACTGTGATCACCAAAGATCGAAAGTCCCTGTGCTGCAATTGAACGTGCAGAAACATGAAAGACTGTTGAAGTAAGCTCACCTGCAATTTTGTACATGTTGGGTATCATTAGCAATAGACCCTGTGATGCTGTGAAAGTTGTGGTTAATGCGCCGTTCTGCAGTGCACCGTGTACAGCTCCTGCCGCTCCGCCTTCTGACTGCATTTCCTGTACCGTGGGAATTATTCCCCACATATTGGGCTTTTCTTCAGATGCCCACTGGTCACAAAGCTCTCCCATGTTTGATGAGGGTGTGATAGGGTAAATTGCGCAAACTTCGTTTAAATTATAAGCAACATATGCAGTTGCTTCATTTCCGTCTATAGTTACTTTTTTGCGTTCCATTGATTTTTTACGTTTAAATCATATTTTTACTACTCAAAATTAACACTATCGGTCATTATTAAATATGATTTCAGTCATATTTGTACCTAATTTTCAGCATATTAATTAATAGGTACAAAAAATTTTGAAAAAAGTATATTTTTATATTTATTATTTCATATGATATGATATCTGAACCAAAAGAAGTAAAAGCGCTTGAAAATTACCGCATTTTTCTGAAGTTTTCTGACGGAAACCAGGGGATAGTTGATCTTTCCGGATTCCGGGGAAAGGGAGTTTTTAAAGCCTGGGATAAGAACGGGTTATTTGAGAAAGTTCATATTGATGCAGAAACAAAAGCTATTGCATGGAATGAAGAACTAGAGCTTGATGTGAATACCCTATACCTGAAATTAATTGGCAAGAGTTTTGATGAGTGGAAAAATTAATTGCAACCCTTGATTTAATTATAACTTTGTATTAATTTGCTGTTACAGGTTTGTTTAAGTTAGATAAACGAACCGATCACGCGAAAAATTAGATAGAGGGCTTTACCCGTGTAAAACGGGTAAAGCTCTTTTTGTTAAAATTTACAAAAGATGAATTTATGGAAAAAACATTAGTATTAAGGTTTCGTAATTTAGTAGCACCTGATACAATTGAAGTACATAAAAAACTTATTGAAGAAAATGGATATGTATGGTGGGGTTGGTGGCATAAACCAGATGAACATATACCTAGAGATTTCATTGCCTCTTTAAAAAGGGAATCAGAAAAACTTTTATTTTTAATAGATTCAGGTAACAAACTTCTTTATAAAGCTATATTTGAAGATATAAAGATGACAAGTGATGAAAATGATTTGATTGAAAGTCCAGATATAAAAAAAACCCCAGAATATTATTCCAAAAATAAATATATGATGTGGTTTAAATTTAAGTCAATTGAATCTATTGAAAATACTGAAATTCAGAATTGGGCATACTTAAAGGTTCCAAATTTTTTAGAAGATGAACAAGATGACATATTTAACAATAAAAAAGTTTTTAGTGTTAAGGAAATGTTAAGCAGGACACATCGTACTATTTACTTTATTCAAAAATTCTTAAAAGGAAAACACAAAGAAAATGAAGTAACTATTATTTTGGGACCTGAATTAAAAAATTTTACTATGAATCCGATTTTAGGGAAATCAAATGTAGTTTTACATATTTCTGATTTGCATTTTGGTACGAAACATGCACACGCTTCAGAACAACAATCAAAATTGAAACTTAGCCTCTTTGACTTATTATTCAATGATTTAAAAGCAGAATTGAAAGGCAAAATACCTTCTATTGTAATTGCGAGTGGGGATTTTACTTGTACCGGTTCAGAAGAAGAATTTGGTGAAGCAGCAAGGTTTTTAAATCGCATAAGAATAGATTTTCAATTACAAATATCTGATTTTATAATAATACCCGGTAATCATGATATTACTTGGAATGAAATAGATTTTGATGAAAATAAAATAAAAGAACGACTAGAAATAGAAGAAAAAAACTACAAATTATTTTATGAAAAGTTTACTGGTGTTACTGCCAATGAATTTCTTTCAATGGGGAGAAGAGTTATATTAGATAATTATGTAACTCTTGATATTATAGGGCTTAATTCGTGTTTGTTAGAACAGAAAAAATTTGCAGGTTTTGGTTACGTAGGTATGCGACAAATGAGTAATGCCATCCAAGAAATGAATTGGCAAGAAGTTAAAAAAGAGCATTTAAGACTTGTTGTTTTACACCATCATTTGATACCAATAGAAAGTGAGGAGATTATTGACAAAAAAAACCGAACCTATAGTTTAACACTAGATAGTGGCAATTTGATATATCAATTTCTAAAAAATAATGTTGATATTGTACTCCATGGTCATAAACATCAGCCTACAATCACTACAATAAGCCGTGCACCACAATCGAATTTAGATTACCCAATTGAAAGAAAATTAAATGTAATTAGTGCTGGAAGTATTGGGGCTAAAAAAGAAGATCTGGGAGAAATTGGAAAAAATTCATATAATATTTTGATTTTTGAAAAAGATCACTTAATTTTGAAAAGAAGAGCAACTGCAGAATTGTCGAGAGGATTTCAGCCGTATAGCGATGATTTAAAATTTGAATTTGATAGTAATTTTGGCTTAATTTTAAAAAAATAATTTAATGATTAAATTAGTTATTACAGATTTTGATAATACTTTATATGATTGGGTTGATTATTATGTACCATGTTTTAATGCAATGGTCGAAGAAATTGTTAATATAACTAATCTAAATGAAAAAGAAATTCGTCAATCCTTTAAAAGGGTACACCAAAAACATAAAACATCAGAATATTCGTTTGCAATTGAGGAGCTTGATATACTTGATGAATTTGATAAAGGTTTAAATACTGATGAAAAAAGAAAAAAGTATGATAGTGCTATAGAAGCATTTCGAAGAAAAAGAAAAGAAACATTAAAACTATATGAATCTGTAATTGAAACTTTAACCGTATTAAAAAACCGAGGTGTTAAAGTTGTTATACATACAGAATCAATGATGTTTTATGCAAGTTTTAGAATCAAAAGTCTTGGATTAGAAAATTTAATTGATGGTATTGTTGCTTTGAATAATCATGATATTCCTAATGGTGTGAATATAAATGATATAACATATATAAAAGATAATTTATATCTTCCTGATTTAAAATTAAAGGAGGAATATTCATTTAATGTTTTAAAACCTGATACAAAGAGTGTATTTGGTATATTAAAGTTTTTTAAATTAAATCCTACAGAAACATTGTATGTTGGTGATAGTTTGAGTAAAGATGTATTAATGGCGCAAAATGCGGGTATTTATGATGTATTTGCCGCATATGGTAGAAAATATAACAAGAACAATTATCAACAGCTAATAGAGATTACACATTGGACAGAAGAAGATGTAACAAAATCAATCGACCTTTCGAAATTAAATATTCATCCAAGTTTTACTATTCATAGTTTTAAAGAACTAATTGGAATTATAGATAATATTAATGGATTTTAAGGCATAAATAGAAATGTTATAATTATTTTATCTTTCCCTTAAATCTCTCCAATTTTCCGCGTATTTTTGCATAATAGCATGCAAACCACGATAACAAATTCAGTAAAAATTGCAGCGGATTTCATCAAAAAGGGTGAAGTAGCTGCATTCCCAACCGAGACCGTTTATGGTATCGGTGCAAATGCGTATGATGAAAATGCAGTGAGGAAGATTTTCAAGGCAAAGGGCAGACCCGCTGATAATCCATTAATTGTTCATGTTGCACGGAAAAAAGATATAGCAGTACTGGCAAGAGAAATAACTCCTTCAGCAAAAAAGATCATTAAAGTATTTTTCCCGGGTCCGGTTACAGTCATATTAAAAAAAAATGAGATAGTTCCTGATGTTGTCACTGCTTCGCTTGATACAATTGCAATCAGAATGCCTGCATCAAAGATAGCAAGAGAATTGATCAAGCTTAGCGGTGTACCGGTTGCTGCCCCAAGTGCGAATCTATCAGGCTCACCCTCGCCGACAAATTTTATACATGTGTTAAGGGATATGAGAAATAAAATACCATGCTTACTTGTGGGTCCAAGTGCCAGGTATGGTTTAGAATCCACAGTCATAGATTGCACCGGAAAATATCCGGTCATACTCAGACCGGGAAGTATAACACTTGAGCAAATAAAAAAACTGGATAAGAATGCGGTGTATCAAAAACGTACAGGAAAAATTAAAAGTCCGGGGCAGAAGTATAGGCATTATTCACCTAAAGCGAAGGTGAAGTTAATGAAACGGGAAACATCAAACGTGAGACGTGAGAGCGAAGCATTTATAGGCTTGAATAAAAAGTATGCAAAGATATATGATGTTGTTAAAATATGCAGGACATTAGAAGAGTATGCGAAGAATTTATTTTCATTCTTCAGGGAGTGTGACGAAAAAGGAATAAAAACCATATACTGTGAAAAGGTAAGTGAAAAGGGGATAGGGCTGGCTATAATGAATCGTTTACAAAAGGCACAACATAATTAAAAAAATCAAGTAATTCCTAACGATGTTCGGATTACAACTATTCTGTGAACCAGCGACGTATCACAAACCTGCTTCCCTGGCTGGAATTATAATCATTCACCGGTGTCCTGGAATTCATTACTTCCTGTATAGTTTCAACAAGGTCACGCTTTACAACTCCGCCTTTTGAAAGACTGCTCTGTATTGATGTCTTATCATCATACACATATATTACATGCCCGTTCCATACTATCATATCCAGGGGTTTGCATTTAGCCGCAATATCAACGGCACTTAATCCTTCTATCTCAACAGCTGTACCGTAATCAACAAGCTTGCTTGTGTTACGGGGTGTGTAACCGCCGGTAGCTTCATACATAAGCCCTGAACAGTCACAACCTGTCAGCATCCATTCATTTTTAACACCATCAGAAATATTTCCTTTTGGCTGATAAAGCTCAATAAGTTTTTTTACTCCGTCGTTATAATTACCGCCCCAGCAGTAACGGTTGCCAACAACTTTATCCAGGAATTTATAAATATCATTCTTCTTTGGCATAGCAACAAAACGTTCTCCCGGCCTGGATTTTTTCAGCTCAAGGAACCTGCTATCAATAAAAAGCTCGCTTCCGTATTCATACTCTTTGCATTCAACCTTAAATATTTTGTAAGAGCCGTGATCAAATTCACCAAGCAGCTCAAATACCGTTCCGGGCAGTGCAATATATTCCATTTCACGTATCAGCCCTGAGTTATCGGTTTTTACCGTCATTCCGTCTCCGCCGCCAAAGACCGATTCAAAATCAGGGGAGTTCAGAACGGGAGTAGGTTCTTTAGCAACTGCATAGTAAAAATCCTGTGAGAGAGCGCTTAAAGTTGTCATTATTACTGTGATAATTATTGGTATTATTTTCATTGGCGCAAAATATGTATATTTTACCTGATTTTAAACCTAATAGTTATTAATTTATATGCAATTTGGGGTTTAAAAGTTTCAATTTTTTAAAAACCTCTCCCCCAACCCCCCTCCTAAAAGGAGAGGGGGGAAGATTTTGAAAATTATTTATATGTCTCCCCTCTCCCATCGGGAGAGGGGTCAGGGGGTGAGGGCATGATCTGTATGAATATTCACCCCCTTTAAAATTAGTAATTTTATTACTATTTTTGTGATTATTCTATAAAAATCATTCTCAAACAGGAGGAATATAATGTCAGTTGACGTAGAAGCTCAGATAAAAGACGCAATAGTAGAAAAATTAGGCGTTGAAGAATCAAAAGTAACACCAAACGCTTCATTTATCAATGATCTCGGCGCAGATTCACTTGATACTGTAGAACTTATCATGGAACTTGAAAACCGTTTTAACATTCAGATACCAGATGAAGACCAGGAAAAGATCCAGACAGTTGGGGATGCTATCAGCTACGTAAAATCAAAAGTTGCTTAATCTAAAAGCAATTTATTTAAAGATCACTTAATTTTATAATGCAAAAAAAGCGTGTTGTTATAACCGGACTTGGTGTTGTATCACCTGTTGGTAACACAGTTGCTGAATTCTGGGATAATATTGTTGCCGGAAAAAGCGGTGCAGGACCAATTACTTATTTTGATACTGAACACTTTGATACTAAGTTTGCCTGCCAGGTAAAGAATTTTGATCCATTGAATTATATGGACAGAAAACTTTCCTCCCGGGTTGATCCTTTTACCCAGTTTGCACTTGCCGCTTCACAGATGGCATTTGTTGATTCAGGACTTGATATGACAAAGATCGATCCTTACAGGGTTGGTGTTGTATATGGTTCAGGTATAGGAGGTATGTGGACCTATGACAAGGAGCAGAGAAAGCTTTACGATAAGAATGGAAATCCGGACAGGATAAGTCCGTTCTTCATTCCCATGCTTATAGCCGATATTGCAGCCGGAAGGATTTCCATGATGTTCGGGCTGAAAGGTCCTAACTACGCTACAATATCTGCATGTACTACCTCAGCACATTCAATTGCAGATTCTGTTATGCTGATACAGCGCGGAAACGCAGATGTTATGGTTACCGGCGGCTCAGAGGCAGTTATCTGCCCGATGGGTGTAGGCGGGTTCAACGCAATGAAAGCGCTTTCAACCCGTAACGATGCTCCCGAAAAAGCATCACGCCCGTTTGAAAAGAATAGAGACGGCTTTGTTATGGGTGAAGGCGGGGCAACAATGATACTTGAGGAATTAGAGTTTGCAAAAGCAAGAGGTGCAAAGATATACGGTGAAATTGCAGGTATTGGTATGACTGCTGACGCTCATCATATCACTGAACCAGCGCCTGAAGGTGCCGGAGTTGCAGAAGCTATGAGAATTGCAATTAAAGATGCTGATATGACACCGGAAGATATTGATTGCGTGAATGCGCATGGTACATCAACTTATTATAATGATAAGAATGAGACTGCTGCGATTAAAAATGTTTTCGGCAAGCATGCTTATGATATACCTGTTCATTCGATTAAATCAATGATAGGCCATTTACTTGGCGCAGCCGGAGCTGTTGAATCAATAGCATCAGTTTTAACTATAAATAAAGGCATAGTACCACCGACAATTAATTATGATACTCCTGACCCGGAGCTTGACCTGAATTATGTGCCTAATAAAGCTATACAAAAAGATATCAAGACAGTAATGTGTGATAACAGCGGATTTGGCGGACATAACACTGCATTGGTGTTCAAAAAGTACGAAGCATAATATTTGTACTTAACATGAATTAGTGAAAAAACGAATAGGATAATATGTTTGGCGTATTAAAAACCCTGAGAAAATTTGTCCCTGCATTCAGACGGAAAGAGGAAGATGATATCTACTCTGCAATTGCTTCGTTTGATTTTAAAACTTTCCAGGCAACCATAGATTACCAGATAATCCATAAGAATTTCTTTATCAATGCCCTCACGCACCGTTCATTCCTGAAATCGAAGGCTACAAACGGAGTGAAGCTTACATCAAATGAAAGATTAGAATATCTTGGCGATGCAGTGCTTGATGCTGTTGTTGCTGAGTATTTATACAAGAATTTTCCTGATTCTGAAGAAGGCGACCTGACCAAATACCGCAGTGTACTTGTTAACCAGCGCTTTCTTGCTGAGCGTGCAAAGGTCATAAACCTGCAGAAATACCTGCTGGCAGCTCCAACAGCGCTTAAATCCATCGAAGATGGCTACGATACAATACTTTCAGATGCTTACGAAGCATTGATTGGCGCGATATTTCTTGACCGTGGATACGATGCTTCAAAGGATTTCCTGAATAACCAGATCTTCAAAAAGCTTGATGTAAAATGGCTTAACCAGTTTGATGAGAATTACAAGAGCAAGCTGCTTGAATATACGCAGGCAAACACTGATTATATCCCGGATTACAAAGTAATAAACCAGGAAGGCCCTGAGCATAACAAGCTATTCACGGTTGAAGTGCAGATAAACGAACGGGCACTTGGTATAGGCAAAGGCAGGACAAAGAAAACTGCTGAGCAGGAAGCTGCAAGCAATGCTTTAAAGAACCTTGATGTAATAGAAAAAATGGGGCTTAAGAAAAAGAAAAAAGGAGCATAATATTCTTTTTTCTTCAAAAAGAAATGTTCACAGCCCGGAAATAAACATCATTTAAAACTACAAACGATATACTTCTGAATAAAAACACACCTCTTCTATAAATAATAAAAACAAATAACTGATTATATCAAAACAATAAAATGCATACTTTCGTAAACAGACATATTGGACCAACTGAGCATGAAGTAAAAGATATGCTCAGGGTTATAGGCGCTGCATCGGTTGATGAGCTTGTGAACAAGATAGTTCCGGCATCGATCAGGACTAACAGTGAATTGAATACAGGCGAAGCTTTAAGTGAACAGGAATTACTGCAGCATCTTCATAAGCTTGCTCTTAAGAATAAGATCTTCAGGTCATATATTGGCTATGGATATTACGGTACTTATACACCGACTGTGATTTTGAGAAACATAATGGAAAATCCGGGCTGGTACACTCAGTACACACCGTACCAGGCTGAAATAGCACAGGGCAGACTTGAAGCTTTACTGAATTACCAGACAATGGTAATTGATCTTACTGGACTGCCTGTGGCAAACGCATCACTTCTTGATGAAGGTACAGCAGCAGCAGAAGCAATGCATGTACTGTACGCATCACGCAAGCCCGAAAAGAAAAATGCCAATAAATTTTTTGTATCAAATGAGTGTTTTGCGCAGACAATTGATATTTTAAAAACCAGGACTGAACCGATCGGTGTTGAGCTTGTTATTGGTGATGTTAATAATATTGAACTGACAGATGATATATACGGTATTCTTGTACAATACCCAAATGCTGATGGTGAAATAAAGGATTACAGCCAATTGTTTGAAAAAGCTCATGCAAAAGGAATATACTGTGTTACCGCAGCTGACCTGATGAGCCTTGCGTTAATTACACCACCGGGCGAATTTGGTGCTGATATTGCTGTTGGCAATACACAAAGATTCGGTGTGCCAATGGGCTACGGCGGACCGCATGCAGCATATTTTGCATGCAAAGATGAGTTCCGCAGGCTGATGCCCGGAAGGATAATAGGTATATCAATAGACCGGCAGGGCAACAAAGCTTACAGGATGGCGCTTCAGACCCGCGAGCAGCATATCCGCAGGGAAAAAGCTACAAGTAATATTTGTACTGCACAGGTTTTGCTTGCAATTATGGCGGGTATGTTCGGTGTTTACCACGGACCCGCTGGAGTAAAAACAATTGCTTCCAGAATACACGGTTTAACAGCAATGCTTGATAACGGCTTAAAACAGCTTGGCTATAAACAGGAAAACAGCAATTACTTTGATACTTTAAAAATTGATACAGCTTCAGCTGAAAAATTAAATGATCTAAAGAAAAAATTTGAAGCTGCAGAAATTAACTTAAGATATTTTGATGATAAGTATATAGGCATTTCACTTGATGAAACCACCACAGAAAAAGATGTAAATGAGATACTGAATATTTTTGGTAACGGTAAAAATCCAAATGTTACTTTTTCAGCTAACGGAACCGGATTAAATGATGCCTTCAGGCGGACATCAAAATATATGCAGCACCCGGTTTTCAACAGCAACCACAGTGAAACTGAAATGCTCCGCTACATGAAGAAGCTGGAGAACAAGGATCTTTCTCTAAACAT
>CAZOAP010000125.1:0-9739 GCA_964577645.1 uncultured Ignavibacteriales bacterium | reverse complement strand
GGTACGTTTCCCGAAAGGTTGGTTAAACTGGTGTTGTTATGACCTACTATCACATAATCGCCTTTGTTTAAGGTGCCGGCATCTAAGGTAAGTATACCATCTCCTTTGGCAGAAGTACTCGCTCCATCGGCTTCTTGCCCCACACCTATCAGGTATCCGTGTGTAGCATCGTAAGCAAAGTAATCGTTAGCAATGGCTATGTTATATTTTCTGGAAAGGTAGTTTTGAATAATATTGTTTTGAGCAGAGTGTATCATAAAATATCAAAAAGTGTTTATGTAATATTGTTAATGCTGGCATTTTCCGGTAGTATATTATCGCAAAGCAACCCGGAGTGGTTCAGCGGGCAAAAAACAGTAATACCTGCCAAACATTATGATGCAGGTTTTTTGCATGAATTCTTTTTTGGTTCACACTGGCGAGATATCTGGACAACTCCTGTGAAAGTCGGCATAGTTGATATGAGTAAATACGGCGGGGGATTAAATCCAATAGAAAAAGGCGGAGGCTTGCAGACCAAGGCGCTGAAATTTAAAGGCGGTGACGGTAAAGAATATAAATTCCGTTCGCTTGATAAAGACCCCAAAAAAACACTTCCTTTGGAATTACAGGAATCAATTGCAAAAGATATTGTACAGGACCAGATAAGCTCATCAAATCCCTATGCAGGCTTTGTAGTTAATCCCATCCTTGATGCTGCAGGTGTTTATCATTCAGATTATACTTTGGTAATTTTACCTAATGACCCTGCGCTTGGTGAATTTCAAAAAGAATTTGCCGGGCAGCTTGGAATTATGGAAATTGCGCCAAGTGAAGATCAGTTTACCGGTTCTGATAAAGTCATAGGTACGGTTAAGCTGCTGGATAGGCTGAATAAAGAGTTTGATGAATCAGTGGACGCTAAAGCATTCCTTAAGGCAAGGTTACTTGATATTTTTCTGGGTGACTGGGACAGGCATAAAGACCAGTGGAAATGGATACGCTTTGAAGAGGGAGATAAAAAAATATATAAGCCTTTCCCTATGGATAGGGACCAGGCTTTTGCAAAATTTGACGGCCTGCTGCCCTTTATAGCTGAGCAGAATGTACCGCAGCTGAATAACTTTGGGCATAGCTTTCCGGATATGAGATTTATGACATGGAGCGGCAGGTATATTGACCAGAGATTTTTATCTTTCCTTACAAAAGCTGAGTGGGATGAAGGTAGCCGGGATGTTATAAGCAGGCTAACAAACAATGTAATTGATAATGCTGTAAAAAACCTGCCGCCTGAAGTTTATAATAAAGCAAAGGATGAGATAACCCAAAAGCTGAGATCAAGACGTGATGACCTTAAAGAAGCATCTAACGATTATTATGTGCTTATCAATTCAGTAGTTGATATATATACAACTGATAAAGATGATTATATAGAAATAAGCTCCAGCAATAACCAGATGTCATTTGATAAAAAAGGCGTTCCTGTTGTGAATATTTCAATTTATAAAAGGAATAAAGATACAGGGGAAATAGAAGGAAATATTTTAAGAAGCAAAGATTTCAGTGATGAATATACTGATGAAATCAGGATTTACATGCAGGATGGTGATGATGCTGTACAAATATCCGGCAAGTATACTGATTTCCCAAAGATAAGATTAATTGGCGGAGATGGTAAGGATGAAATCGTTAACAGTTCAGATGAAAAAATATTATTCTATGATGACGGAAAAAAATCTAAAGTTAGCGGAAATGTTTCATGGGATAACAGTAAGTTCAATACTGTATCTGATAGGCTAGAAGAAAAACTAGATGATATTAAGGGTAAAATTTCCAAAGAAGAAAAAAAGAAATACGAAGAAGAAATTGCCAATTATAAATATGACCCGGTTACACCTCCTGATAAATTCTATATGACAAGTTTTTTCCCGCTCTTCAATTATTCGCCTGATATCGGACCGCTCTTTGGCGGTACATTCAGTTACAGGAAATATGGTTTCAGGATGGACCCATTTTTATATAAATTGAATTTTACTGCAGGTTATGCACCAAAAAAAGACGGTATTACCGGTTTACTTGCTGATCTTGATTTTACTTTTCTTGGAATTATAAAGAAATCAGCTCTTAATTTTCATTTTAGAAAGTCGGGTATAGAAATTAATAATTATTTCGGGCAGGGGAATAATACTTCTTTCAGCAAAGAACTGTATGAGGATAAATTCTACGAAGTATTCCATGAGGAAATATTTACCGATCCCTCAATAACTTTCTCCCGGAACAATCCTCTTAGCTTTAACGCAGGCGTTAAATATAAAAGTTTTGAGGTGAAGCAAAACGATGATATTGATATTACTTCAGGCAGGTTCAGCACAGAGCATGTTAATTTATTTGGCGTAACAGCCGGTATAGAGCTTGATAAACGGGATAACAGTACAGCCCCTTTCAGCGGATATTATTTTAATATTGGGGGAGCATATTATCCATCGCTTTTTGAAAAACAATTTGATTTCACAAAACTATATGCAGACTTCAGGGGATATTTAGGATATAAACAGAATGTATCTCTGGCTGTGCGGTTAAGAGGTGAAAAGATACTTGGTGATTTTCCGTTCTTTGAATCAGCGTTCCTCGGGGGTTCAAAATATTTGCGGGGTTTTGCAAGTGAACGGTTTGCGGGCGATGGCTCGCTGCTTGGCTCAGCTGAGCTAAGGCTGGCACTCTTCAGCATGAATATTCTTCTGCCTGAACGTGTTGGTGTATTCACTTTTGCTGAAACAGGCAGAGTATTTGTAAAAGGTGAAGATTCAAACCTCTGGCATACAGGTTACGGCGGGGGCATCTTTATGTTCCTGCTGAACAGGGATATTACTTTCAGGTTCACTTACGCGCGTTCAAAGGAAATTGAAAATGCGTTTTACTTCGGTACGGGATTCAGCTTCTAGAAACCGTATACAACACTCAAGCCGTTAAATGAGGGATAGATGGAAAATCCGCCTCCTTTTTTCATTTTTCGTTTTTCGTTTTCTTCCCTATCGCGCTCTCTGCCAATAACAAATTTTGATGTTCCGTATCCAAGTGCTGCAGCAAAAACTACATCACTTAACCAGTGCTGGTTATTATGTATCCTTGCATAAGCAGTAAGTGCTGCAAAGGGATATAATATTGCACGTGCCCACCATGTATCAATTTGCTCTGCAAGTATTGTTGAGCATGCAAATGCAACAACAGTGTGTCCTGAAGGAAATGATTGAGTATCACCCTTTGACTGAAACCAGGTAAACTCGTACTGGCTTCCTGTTTTCGAAGAAAACGGCCTTGTTCTCCCCAGCAGGTATCTTAAGCCAATAGTTAGAGTACCTGAATAAACCAGAGATTGTATCAGCATTCTGCCGGTTTTACGCAGCTCGCTCTCGCGTGTTAACAGCCCTATCGTATACAACGCTCCGCCAAATATGCTGGGATACTGGACATAACCATAAGCAGAAGGCCCATCGAGAAAATTCCCGTTATATGTTCCTGTTCCCGGAACTGATATTTCCTTTTTTACTTCTTTATCGGCTGCTGAAATTAATACTGTACCGCCAACAACAGCAGATGAGATCAGCAGGTTTTTCTTTGTCCTGAACGGTTCATAAAAGAATGCACCCCAGTCAGTAGCAAAATACTTAAGGTCATTGCCAAGATCCTGCATAATTGTTGTTTTACGGGGCTTGTTGAATTGCTTTGTATAAGTTGAGTCAGCTTTCAGGTGAGCAGAAAATAACAGGACCAGAATAAAAACAGGAAGTATCTTCTTAATCAAATTTTTGAGTAATTAATATTAAAAAATTTTCATAAATTAACGGGTTTTAAAATTTAAGACAAGTATATAATAAATGTCATTCAAAACCAATACTTTAACCAAGCTTAAAACTGTTCTTATTGCTGCAATAACAGGTGCCGTGATAGGAATGTTGTTTACCTGCATAGCATTTGGTTTTGATATCGAAAGGGCAATTAAAGGCTTCATAGCCGGTGCTGTTATATCGTTTTTAAGCGCACTCTTTGAAAAATTCATCTTTGAAGTAAAATTAAAGAAACAGAAATTTTCAATTGCAGTATTACTGCGTACTGCTGTTTACATAATTATAATATCATTTTCTGTACTTGCTGTATGGATAGTTCATGAATCATGGTTAAACAGCAGGGGACTGGTTGCCACTATGCAGACAGATGATTTCAGGAATTTTTTGACCAGGATTTTTCCTTATATCTTTATCTTCGCGTTTACCATCAGTTTTTTCATGAATTTCATGGTGCAGATAAACGGGCTGCTTGGTAAAGGAGTACTCTTAAGCTATATAACGGGTAAATACCACAAACCTAAAATGGAAAAAAGATTTTTCATGTTCCTTGATCTAGAATCATCCACAACTATAGCAGAAACTATTGGTCCGCTTAAATACCATGAATTTATGAACAGTTATTTTTTTGATATCAACGATCCGATTTTAGCGGCAAAGGGAGAGATCTACCAGTATGTGGGCGATGAAGTAGTAATAAGCTGGAAAGTTTCTAACGGGATAAAGAACTCAAACTGCGTGAGATGTTATTTTGATATCAGTGATAAAATCGATTCACTGCAAACAAGCTATATAAAAAAATTCGGTTTGCTTCCGGGATTTAAAGCGGGAATTCATTTTGGCGAAGTTGTAATAGGCGAAGTCGGAGACTCAAGAAAGGAAATAGTTTTCCAGGGTGATGTTATGAATACAGCCTCAAGGATACAGGGCCAGTCAAAAGTGCTTAACAAACAGCTCCTGATATCCGGTGAAGCCTTAAAACATCTTGATCTTGCCGGGTCATTTAAAGCAGAAAATATGGGCCGGTTCAAGCTGAAGGGAAAAGAACAGCAGATCGAAATATTCAGTATTATCAGGAATTGATCTTCTTTATATAATCATATATTTCATATTGTGAGCGGTGCCTGCTACCATCAGGTGATATAACATAAGTGTTTGTCTGCTTCTCGTCAATTATCCTTGCCTTAACATTATCAATCAGCTTTAAATTAATAATATCTTTAATCATGTTTTTCAGCTCATCGTTATATACAGGGAATGCCACTTCAATCCTTCTGCTTAAATTTCTCTTCATCCAGTCAGCGCTTGAAAGATATATCTTTTCATTGCCGCCGTTGTGAAATATGTATACCCTGTCATGCTCAAGGAACCTGTCAACAATACTGATACCGGAGATGTTT
Organism: uncultured Ignavibacteriales bacterium; assembly: GCA_964577645.1. GTDB lineage: Bacteria > Bacteroidota > Ignavibacteria > Tepidaquicellales > OLB5 > OLB5. Next base: position 4,518 of record CAZOAP010000125.1, on the reverse strand, counting down.
TCACTCATTTCCTTGATACCCGGGATCAAACAGCATATACCGCGCACTATCATATTCACTTTAACACCGGCTTTGCTTGCTTCGTAAAGCTTCTTGATAATTCGTTCATCTTCCAGGCTGTTCATCTTACATGTAATAGAAGCAGGTAATCCATTCTGAGCAAATGCAATTTCATTCTCTATCATTGCCTGGAATGACTGCCTCATACCGTATTGCGCTACAAGCAGATGTTTAAAAGTGTACCCGGGGTCTTTTCCTTCAAGGTAGTCGAAAACCCGGTCAACTTCATAGGTTAGCTCTGGATTTGCCGTAAAGAAACCGTAATCAGTATACAGCCTTGCAGTTTTTTCGTTAAAGTTACCTGTTGAAAGATACGCATAATTCTTAAGTTCATCATTTTCAAGCCTTGTTATCAATGCTATTTTGGCATGAACTTTCAAGCCCGGCAGGCTATATAGTACCTTAACACCTGCTTTTTGCATTTCTTCAGCTGATTTTATATTAATCTCTTCATCAAACCTTGCCTTTACTTCAACAAATGCAGTTACATCTTTTCCTCTGTGAGCGGCTTTAATCAATGCATTAACTATTTTGGAATCCCTTGCAACCCTGTATTGGGTTATTTTTATTGAGGTAACTTTTGGGTCGCGTGCCGCCTGTTCAATTGCCTGTATCACATAATCGTATGACTGGTATGGAAAGTAAAGCAGGTAATCTTTTTTAGCTACGGATTCAAATATATTTCCCAGCTCGTCATTATCTTTTGACCTTAATGGTTTCAGGTCAGGGTAATACAGCTCTTTTATTCCCGGGTTCGGGAAGCTGAAAAAATCGCTGAAGTTGTGGTACTTCCCTCCGGGGTAAAGATCTTCTTCGGAAAGAAGCAATGATTCTTTCAGGAAATTCAGAAACGAAGGAGGCATTGCCCTGTCATAAAGGAACCTTGATGGCGCACCGCTTGAGCGTTTTGCAAGGCTTTTCTTTATTTTATCAAGAAGGTTGCCTGCAAATTCATCTTCAATATATAATTCAGCATCACGTGTTAGTTTTACTGAATAAGATTCATGTATATCGTACCCGTAAAATATCTGCGGAAGGAAAAATCTTATTATATCATCAAGGAATATTATGAAATTATTATTCCCCACTTTTGGCAGCAGTATGAATCTATCTATATGGTTGGTAGGGATTTCAACAATTGCCGATACATACCTTTTGCGTTTAGCGTTCTTAGCAGTATTTTTTGGTGAAAGCTTTACAGCAAGATAAAGCCTTTGATTGCGTAAAAAGGGAGTGATCTTCTTTTTTACAACTATCATAGGCATAACATGAGGCACAACCTGAGAGTTGAAAAACTCAGAAACAAATTCCTTTTGCAGCGGATTAAGCTGTGTGTGGTCAACCAAAAAAATATTATTAGCTTCAAGCTCGGGTTTTATAATGTTTGTATAAATGCTCCCGTAATCTTCCTGCATCTTAACTACGGTCTTGTGAAGCTTTTCTATCAGTTTTTCTACATCAAACTTCAGTTCTTTCTGGGTTTTCTTCTTTAAGTCAAGCAGTGCCCTTAACGAGGCAACCCTCACACGGAAGAACTCATCAAGATTTGATGAAAAAATTGCAATGAATTTTATTTTTTCATACAACGGAGTTTCAGGGTCTTTTGCTTCCTGAAGTACCCGGTAATTGAATGATAGCCAGCTTAGCTCTCTGTTAAAAAATTTATAGTCCATTTGGATACTTTTTGGGATACTCGAAAAATACCAGTTTCCCTTTTCCTTTTTTTATTTTATTCCATGAATCCGTTTCAAGATCAACCTTCACAATGCCGCAGGTGGGAATGTTATCAATATTTTCGCCGCTTAAATAATTGGCAAAATCTGTTATCCCGTAATTATGGCTGAAAATAAACAGTGAACTTGTCTTTTCTTTTACTTCTGAAATTACATCTATAAAATCACTAATACCTGCCATATATAACTTATCATTAAGCATTATATCCTTTTCATCATATCCAATTTCAGCAGCTATCTTTTTTGCTGTTGAACGGGCTCTTTTTGCCGGACTTGATATCATCAAATCAGCCCGCAATCCGCGTTTATTCAGCAATTTACCCATCATCGGAGCGTCATGTTTGCCCCTTTGATTCAGCGGGCGTTCCTTATCGGATAAGTCGGGGCTATCCCAGCTGGATTTTGCATGTCTAAGAAGTATTAATGATCTCATAAGATAAACAAAAATAAGTAAATAATACATTAATAACACTGATTTTATAATCACATTTAGTTAAATTTGTTTTGTATGACACAGGAATTGTTCAGAAAATTTCGGCTTCCTTTTTTGCTGTTATTTATTGTTTTAATTACCGGTACCACAGGCTATTGGTTTGTCGGGGGCGGAAAGTATTCTTTGCTTGACTGCTTTTATATGACAGTAATTACTATCTTAACAATCGGTTATGGTGAAATTATTGATCTTACCTACAGCAACTGGGGCAGGCTCTTTACAATAGGAATTGCGTTTACAGGTATCGGAACAGCTACTTATATTATATCAACTTTTACGGCATTAATAGTAGAAGGCCAGTTAAAAGAAACATTTAAGAAAAAGCGTATGGAAAAAGGTATTAAAATACTAAGTGATCATTATATAATTTGCGGGGCAGGCAGGGTAGGCTCTGTAATATTACATGAATTATATACTACAGGCAGGCCATGTGTTGTGATAGATAACGATGAAGAGATAATTGGCATTATAACGGAAAAATATCCTGAATTAATTGTTGTGGCAGGTGATGCTGATATAGAAGAGGTGCTGGTTAAAGCAGGTATTAATAATGCTGTTGGTATCTTTGCATCAACAGGTGATGATAACCAGAACCTTGTGATAAGCCTTACAGCAAAGTACCTTAATCCTAACATTCGGGTTGTGGCAAGATGCCTTGAAGCTGCAAACCAGCAGAAAATGAAGAAAGCCGGTGCTGATACTGTTATTACAGAGAACTTTATCGCAGGTATGAGAATGGCATCAGAAATGGTAAGGCCTACAGTAGTCAGCTTCCTTGATAAAATGCTTGCTGATAAAGATAAAAACCTGCGTGTGGAAGAGATAAAGCTTAAGGAAAAATATGCTGGCATGAGAATTGCAGATATGGATATGGAAAAATTCCAGGATACATTAATACTTGCAGTTTTAAACGATAATAACTGGACATACAGCCCGAAAGGTGATCATATATTAAATACAGGATGCAGTATTGTTGTAATTACAACTCCTACAGAAAGGGAAAAGCTGATAAAGCATTTTGAGAATTAATTGAATTATTGAAGCAGGTCAAGGTTTGGTGCCTGAACCTGCGGATTAATAATGAAGGCTATTGTATAAGCAAGTACTGCTATAATTAACCCATACATAAAAATATTATAACATATCCTCAGGTATTTGTATTTTCTGCCTAAAACCTGTCCAAGGAAGTAAAAATCCTTAACCATGCTGCCGTACAGGTATTCCTTATCCTGCATTAATTTTTCCATGCCCCACTGAAAATCACCAAGCGGCATATTGAAAAAATTACCGAAGAACAATAAATTCGTTTTCTTTTGTTCAATATCAAGCTTTGTAAATGTGCCTGAAGTAATGCTGGGTCTAGTTACAAAAACCGCAAATACTATACATGTAAGGCATACAGCAAGCAGTATAAAAGTAGGTGCTGTGAGGTAGGGATACTCCACTAACTTTCTGAGTAAAGTTGTGACAATTATACCAATGATAAGTGTATTTATACTTATCATAATATTGGCTTTGCTATCGGCCATAGCTGAAAACTCAACATGGGTCCTTACAGTATTGCGGAACATTGTTTCTATACCGCGCTCTGCAACTTTTGCCGATTCTTTTTTAAACGCTATCTTTTCTTTTTCTACAGCAAGCTTCTCTTCATCTTTTCTTGAAAGTATTTTCTGTTTTTCAAGCTCCAGCTTTTCCTTGTCAAACTCCATCTTAGCCCTGCGGGCTGCATCTTCTTCTGCCTGCTTTAAGCTTTTTTTATAGTTCTTTTGTGCCTGTATCAGGTTTACAGCCTGCTGCGGCTCAAACTTTTTGCGGGCATATGCAGTAAAGTACTTGTGTGTTGAAAGAAGCTCAACACTGGTTTTGTACCAGTCAATTTCACTTACTTTTTTTATACCCAGAGTTTCCCATTCATTTTTAAGAACATCGGAATACTCGAAGAAATCCTCACTGCCAAAATGGATAAGGTCAGCATCACATACAACCTGCTCCATAATATTTTGGGGTGATTGCGGTACTTTTGTAGCTTCTATGCAGTTAAGAACCGCTGCTGTTTTTTCTGCCGGGTAATTATTCGCGGTTAAAAATGATTCAGCTAATGATTTTCCTTTTTCCTCATGAGTGGAATAATCTATTGTATAACCAGTATCATGGAACCATGCTGCAAGAGTCACAATTTCAAGCTCATCATCACTTAACCCTGACTTTTTTCCTATCTTTCTGGAATTA
>CAZOAP010000124.1:1853-9752 GCA_964577645.1 uncultured Ignavibacteriales bacterium | reverse complement strand
GAATCATTTGTAAGGACAGTACATGCACATCCCACACTTGCCGAGGCAACAATGGAAGCAGCCGGCGATGCATATGGCGAAGCAATAAATATCTAAGGTATAAGGTGACTGATAATTGTTGTATGTTAGAGAATAATTTTTTATAAAATAAAATTATTAATAGTTAATAAAATAAAATCTGAGTTATTGAACGATTGATGAGATCTTTCGCTTCGCTCAGGATTAAAGGGGAACTAAAATGGCATTAAAAGTCGGAGATAAAGCACCGGAATTCACATTACCATCATTTACACCAACTGCTGATCTGGCGCAGGTATCATTAAGCGATTTTAAAGGTAAGAATATAGTGTTATTGTTCTTTCCGCAGGCATTCACAGGGGTATGCACTACTGAAATATGCACAATGAGCGATAACTTCAATGCTTACCAGGGGATGAATGCTGAAATTCTTGGTATCAGTGTTGACGGTACATTTGTACAGCGCGCATTTGCAGAAAAGAACGGAATTAAGATCCCATTGCTCAGTGATTTCAATAAAGTAGTTATAAGGAAGTACGATGTTGTACAGCCGGAATTTGCACACGGACAGAAGGAAACTGCACAGAGAGCCGTTTATCTTATTGATAAAGACGGTGTGATAAAGTACGTTGAAGTTACAGAAAACCCGGGTGTACAGGTTAATTTTGATGCTTTAAAGAACGCAGCAGCTGGTTTATAAATACCTTCCTGATTTTTAACGAAGCAATCTCATAATACTTGAGATTGCTTCGCTATTTTCAATCACTCACAATAAATAAAATTATTACTATGTTAAAAGCCGGAGATAAAGCCCCTGATTTTAAGCTTACCGCTGATAACGGTGAAAGCTTATCATTAAAGGACTATAAGGGAAAAAAAGTTGTATTATATTTTTATCCAAAAGATATGACAAGCGGATGTACACAGGAAGCCTGTGATTTCAGGGATAACATCAAAAAATTCGAAAAGAAAAATACTGTTGTTATCGGTGTATCACCTGATGATACAAAAAGCCACCTGAAGTTCAAGGATAAGTATGAACTACCGTTCACGCTGCTGAGTGATGAATCCAAGAAAATGCTTGAGGATTATGGCGTATGGCAGGAAAAAAGTATGTACGGCAGAAAGTATATGGGTGTTGTGAGAACAACCTTCATAATTGATGAAAAGGGTAAGATAGAAAAGATATTTGAAAAAGTAAAAGTACCTGATCATATAAATGAAATACTTGAAAGTCTTTAGGCAAATCATTATTTTTAAAGGAATTAAATTGCTGCGAACTATAATAATAAATAAATGAAAAAAATCAGATTAAAAGCTTTAATGATGTTAGTTTTGATAGGAACCGTTTCTTATATGTTCCCGGCTTGTAATGTATCTACAGCGAATCTTTCTGACGTTAAGCTTTGTACATCATTAAGCAGCGGAGTTTGCAGCAGTGATAATGCAACATTTCATGCAACTGACCCGGTGATTTACTGTTCAGCGGTTCTGAAAAATGCTCCGTCTGGAACAAAGGTTACATTTGAATGGAAGCACGGCAGTGAATCTTTGGGTAAAGCTGATGTTGAGCTTTCAAGCGGTACGGTTAATTCAAACTGGACAACAGGAGGCGCTATTGAACCAGGTAAGTATTCAGTTACAGTGAAGATCAATACAGATAATGCCACACCGGTAACAAAAGAATTTACTGTAGAATAAAAATCCAAATATACAGTTAAAACAGAAGCCATTCATATAGAATGGCTTTTTTATTTTGCTTTAATAATGATTTGTAACTCATTATCTTTGCTGAAAATAAATTAATACTATTATGGCTGATACTGAAAGAAAAACCAATTTTACTCAATCTATTGCTGATGGCTATACTTTCAAGGGTGAAACTATCACACTGGGAGCTGCAATACTTGATAAGGAAGTGCTGACCGGAACGCACATAAAGCTCCCATTGAAAACCATGAACCGGCACGGTTTGATAGCAGGTGCAACAGGAACCGGGAAAACAAAAACTCTGCAGCTTATCACTGAATCACTTGCTGCAAAGAGTGTACCTGTAATTGTTATGGATATTAAAGGTGACCTGAGCGGTGTTGCAAAAGCAGGCTCAACAAATCCCAAAGTTGATGAGAGAATGACAAAGATAGGGCTGGAGTGGAAACCGGAAGGAAATACTATAGAATTCCTTACTATCTCAAATGAAAAAGGTACAAGGCTCAGGGCAACAACATCGGAATTCGGGCCTGTGCTATTTTCAAGGATGCTTGAGCTGAATGAAACGCAATCCAGCTTGATATCAGTAATATTCAAATATTCAGATGACAAGCAGTTACCGCTTCTTGATCTTGCAGATATGAAACGGCTGCTGCAGTATATACAGGAAGAAGGAAAAGCGGAATTTGAGGCATCATACGGTAAAGTATCATCAAGCTCACTTGGTATTATTCTCAGGAAAATCGTTGAGCTTGAGCAGCAGGGTGCTAACCAGTTCTTTGGTGAAAGGTCATTTGAGGTTGAGGATCTTGTAAGATGCGACAGTAACGGCAGGGGAGTAATTTCTGTTATTAGATTAATTGACATGCAGACCAAACCCAAGCTTTTTTCAACATTCCTGCTGAGCCTGCTTGCAGAAATTTACAGTACATTCCCTGAAGAAGGTGACCTTGACCAGCCAAAACTTGTAATATTTATAGATGAGGCCCACCTGTTATTCAGTGAAGCAAGTGATGCACTGCTCAGCCAGATAGAAAGCATAATTAAGCTAATCAGGTCTAAAGGAGTAGGAATATTTTTCTGCACACAGAATCCCACAGATATACCTAATATTGTGCTCAGCCAGCTTGGTATGAAAGTACAGCATGCTCTCCGTGCATTTACTGCAAAAGACAGGAAAGATATCAAGCTGATATCTGAAAATTACCCGATAAGCGAATATTACCAGATTGATGATCTGTTAACAAGCATGGGTATTGGTGAAGCAGCTGTGACGGTATTAAGCGAAAAAGGGAATCCGACCCCGCTGGCTGCAACATTACTTTGCGCACCGCGCTCAAGAATGGATATATTAACACCCCAGGAAATAGATGAAATAATGTCTGCATCAAAAATTGCAGCAAAGTATAATGAAGTAATAGACAGGGAAAGTGCTTTAGAGATTCTGAATAAAAAAATTGAAGAGCACAAAGCTGAGCAGGAAAAAGAAGCTGTGGAAAAAGAAGATACCAAACCCAAAAAGGAAGAAAAGAGCACCGTTGAGAAGGTCTTAACCAGCACAACTGCTAAGCAGGTAGGGCGTACAGTTGCAAGGGAACTAACACGCGGTCTGCTTGGTGTACTGGGAGTTGGCAGCACAAGAAGAAAAAAGAAAACAAGCTGGTTCTAATTCGATTTATCAGATTTATCAGATAACAAAATTTTATTAAGTGCCCTCTAAAACTTAAGAGGGCATTTTATATATGAATGAGATCAGTAAAAAGAGAATTGAAGAAGCAAAGAAGAATATGGGGTTATTCAGCAAGCTTGATATAAAAGCAGCTGCTGTAACAGGCTCAATTGCCAAAGGATACGGTGATGAAAACTCCGATATTGATACAATTATCATCCTGAAAAATAAACTGACGCAAAGTGAATTTGATCAGATTGTAAGTGATGCAAAGGCATCAGGTGGTGATCTATATCATGGCTCACCGGATGTAGGTTGTGCTGTATATTATTACATAGATGGCGTGAGATGTGATTTCGGATTCGGTCATTACAGCGAAACAGAAACACTGATTAACGAGATGCTTGAAAAGCCCGATATGGACCTGATGAAACATCTGCAGATCTCAGGCTTGATCGATAGTTTTATTTTAGAGGATTCCAACTGGCTAAAGCCATTGATCCGGAAAGCCGAGAAAAGCTTTCCAAAAGAGCTGCAAATCATGATGGTAAGCCATTTTAAAAAATTCCATCCTGAATGGGCTATAGAAAAAATGACTGTTGGCAGGGGAGATATCCTGTACTATTATGATTCACTTGTTGAAATGACCGGAAATATTATAGGTATACTTTGCGGATTGAATAAGTTCTACCATCCCGGTAAGCTGAAAGGTGTTGAGCATACAATTGAGCGAATGAATATAAAGCCCCGGGATTTTATAAAAAGATATAACAACATTTTACAGGCAGATAAGTATGCAGCATTAAAAGATCTGTTCAGCCTGGTTAGAGAAACATTTGATCTCATCGATGAACATCTGCCTGAGGTAAGTACGATCCGCTAAAGGGAAGTGCTGGAAATGGTATTGAGGAAATAACAACCAAAATAATAAGTGTAAATTATGTCAAGATCAAAACAGAACAATAAAAACTATAAAATACCTAAAGTACCTTTCTATAAAACAAAGAAAGTGCTTATCGCTTTGATCCCGGTACTGATCTTCATTGTAGTGTATTTTGTTTACATAAAAAAGAAATCAAATGAGCCTGAATGGATAAAAGAAGGTACTGTAACATTTTTAAATAGAGATGATCACAGCCAAATTTCATTAATTGATGTAGAGGCAGCAATAAATCCAACTGAAAGACAACAGGGTTTAATGTACAGAACTCATATGGATGAAGACAAAGGAATGATATTTATCTTTGAGCGGGAGGATATGCAGTCATTCTGGATGAAGAATACTGTAATACCCCTGGATATTATTTTTATTGACAGCAGGGGAGTTATAAATACAATTCATAAAAATACCACACCATATTCAGAAAAGCCGCTGCCATCAAAAGGAAGGTCGCAATTTGTAGTTGAAGTTAACGGCGGGTACTGTGAGAGGCACGGGGTTAAAGAAGGTGACCTAATTGAATATAAACTGGATCACAAATAACTTTTTATAAACCAAGAAGGTTTATTGCTAGTCCCGAGACAAAAACAGCAAATCCGGCCAAGGCATGAGAGTACCTTTCAAGTTTGCCCATTGGCAGTAAATTAATACCCCATATAGATACCAGTACAACAGATACCATTGTTGAAATAGTTACAATTCCAAAAACAGCTGTAACAGCGGTTAGTCCATAAATACTATGCTGTGCTGCCGGAAACATTAATAAAGGAATTAACGGTTCACAGGGTCCCAGTATAAATACAACAAACAATATCCATGGTGTCAGTGATCTTTTTTCTTCTTTATGAACATGCTCTCCATGATGCTCATGGTGATGTGTTGTATATGTCCCGTCACCGGATACATGGATATGGGAGTGCGGCCTGTTATTGTAGGCTTTTTTAATACCCCATATCATATATAAAAAACCAAAAGAAATCAGTGCCCAGCCAGCAACCATACCACGGGTACCTTCAATAAGCTCAAGTTTATCCAGGGCAATTCCAGCAGCAATACCAGTAAAACCCAAAACCACAGAGCTGAGTACATGGCTGATTCCGCACAAAATAGTTACCCAAATTGTTTTGTTTTTTGACCATTTTCCCGCTTTTGCCATCATAATAAATGGCAGGTAATGGTCTGGACCGATTAATGTATGAATAAATCCAATTGAAGCAGCTGTAAGCGATAATATGAAGATGTCATTAGTCATATCATACCAATATTATATACAAATTTACAAAGTTTCTGCTTTGTGTGGAATGATACAAATCATGTTATTAATGAATTTAATTATCAGACAATTAATGCTATTTTTGTGTGAATTTGATTTCTAATATTTTCTTAACATTAACCTAACAAATTAATGCTAATTTTAACATTAAGGAAATCATTAGAACATTAAAAATTCACTAACATGAAGGAAAAAATACTTGTAGTTGACGATGAAAAAGATATTCTGGAGCTCATCGATTATAATTTAACAAAGAACGGTTACCGTGTAAAGACTGCATCATCAGGTGAAGATGCACTGGATCTTGTTAAGGAAAATGATTATGATCTTATAATCCTTGATCTTATGCTTCCGGGTGTTGATGGTTTTGATATTACAAAGATCATAAAGGCTGATAAGCAAAAAGCAGGTATACCGATTGTTATGGTTACAGCCAAAGCAGATGAAGCTGATAAAGTTGCAGGACTTGAAATTGGCGCTGATCATTATGTTACAAAACCATTCAGCCCAAGGGAGCTGCTGGCAATTGTAAAAGCTACCTTAAGGAGAAGGCCGCCAAAAGAAGAGGAAGAAAAACCCATTATTGAGCGCGGTGACCTGAAAATTCATGTTGGCAGGCACGAAGTTACAGTAAAGGGAAAACATGTTGAGCTTACTCATCTTGAATTCAGAATACTGCTTACACTTGCAAAAAAACCGGGCTGGGTAATGACAAGATACCAGATAGTTGATTCAACCCGGGGTGAAGGTGTATCTGTTACTGACAGGTCTATTGATGTTCATATTGTATCACTAAGGAAAAAACTCGGCGAAGAGAATGAGTATATCGAAACTGTCCGCGGTGTTGGATATAAATTCAGGGAGATATTCTAAAATGACGGACTTGCAAAGGAGCTTCATGTGATAAAAAAGAAATTCCTTTGGAAGCTATATTATGTTTATTCAGCATTATCAATAATCCCGCTTATTATCCTTGCGGTATATGCATCCTCACTTTTTGATGATACCATTATTATTGAAGATAAAAATGTACTTACACAGCGCTCAAACCTGATAAAAGAGAAGCTTGAAACAACAGAGCTTGATTCAGTTGACCTTGGTAAGTTTGTACAAAGGTATGATAATTTAAGCGGCGCAAGGGTTACCCTTATCCAGATAAACGGCAAAGTTATTGCGGATTCAAGGGAAGCACCCGGGCAAATGGATAACCATGCAGATAGACCCGAGGTCATTGAAGCATTGGCAGGTAAAACGGGAATATCAGAGAGATACAGCTTTACGCTAAAAGAAGATTTTATGTATGCGGCTGTACCCGTCTATGGTAAGGATGGAAAGATGATTTATATTTTAAGGACAGGCTATCCATTAACAGGTGTACAGAAAGAAGCTAAAAACGCTAATACAGGTTTATTGCTAACAGTGATATTTTTCGGGATAATTATACTTGTACTTGGCTTTTTTGGTGTAAAAAACCTTTTGCAGCCTATTGAAAATATCAAAGAGGCGGCATTAAGATATTCCAAAGGAGATTTTTCCAAAAAGATATACCCGCCAAATGATAATGAACTGAAAACACTGGCAGAAAGCCTGAACTCAATGGCAGCCCAGCTGGATGAGAAGCTTGATATAATAGGTGAGCAGAATAATCTGCAGGAAGTTGTGCTTGAAAGTATGAAAGAAGGCGTACTTGCAGTTGATTATGAAGAACGTGTGCTGCTTTTAAATACTACTGCCGCAAAGATACTGAACATAAGTGATATAAATGTTCAGGGTAAAACTCTTCAGGAGGTTATCAGGGTTTCAGAGATACAGAAATTTTTCAAGAAGCTGATAAGTGAAGAGAGTCCCCAGGAAGCTGAAATTATTCTTCAGCATGAAAAGGATAAGTACTTGCAATTGAGCGGTACGATGCTTTATGATATGGACAGTAAAGCACTGGGTGCACTGGTAGTGTTCAATGATATTACTAACCTGAAATACCTTGATACCTTAAAGAAAGATCTGGTTGCAAATGTATCACATGAGCTGCGTACACCGGTAACTACTATTAAGGGCTTTATTGAAACTCTAAAAGAAGGTGCAATTGATGACCCCAAGAATGCTGAACGGTTCCTTAATATTATTTCAAAACATATTGACAGGCTTAACATGCTGATAGATGACCTGCTGATACTTTCTAAATTAGAGGAAAAGCCCGATGAAATTAAAATGACAAGTGAGATGATAAAGCCTGTGTTAAGCTCAGTTGCCGAGGATTATGATTTTAAAGCTCATGAAAAAAAGATTGAT
>CAZOAP010000124.1:0-1843 GCA_964577645.1 uncultured Ignavibacteriales bacterium | reverse complement strand
ATATCAATTGTGAAGATAAGCTTGAGGCAAAAATAAACAAACATTTAATTGAGCAGGCTATCGGCAATCTTGTAGATAATGCAATCAAGTACAGTGATAAAAAGACAAGTATTGAGCTGGGTGCATATATTGAAGATGACAAGCTTATTTTATATGTAAATGACGAGGGTTACGGTATTACCCAGGACCATATGCCAAGGTTATTTGAAAGATTTTACAGGGTAGATAAAGGCAGAAGCCGCGAAGAAGGCGGTACCGGGCTTGGCCTGGCAATCGTCAAACACATCATAAATACCATGAACGGAACGATAGAAGTAGATTCAACCCCCGGAGTTGGCACTAAATTTACTGTTAAGATACCTCAAAAAAACAGTTAATTTATTCATTTTTCTTAACATAATCTTAACAATTCCCTAACAGTATGTTTAAATTATTAACATAATTTGCATTATAAACAAACATGCAAATTCTAAATTAAACAGTTTAACAATGAAAAATTTAACATTAAAATTAACAACATTACTGCTTATACTTTTTGTATTCGGGGCAGCAGGATGTGCTAAAAAAGATAAAACAGATACTCAGAACAAGAAATCCGTTACAATAAAAGGTTCAGATACAATGGTTCACTTAATGAGCACACTTGCAGAAGCATTTATGAAGAAGAACCCTGAAGTCCAGGTTTCAGTTACCGGTGGCGGCTCAGGAACAGGAATAGCAGCCTTGCTGAACGGCACAACAGATGTATGCGCTTCATCCAGAGACATGCAGAAAAAAGAAATAGAAGATGCTAAAGGTAAGAACATTAATCCGGTAGAAAAGATAATAGCTTTTGATGGTATTGCAATTGTTGTAAATCCGGAAAATCCAATAAAAGATATTACTATTGAACAGTTAAAGAAGATCTATACAGGTGCTTATAAGAATTGGAAAGAGCTTGGCGGCGCTGACCAGCCTATTACAATTTTATCAAGAGAGAGCAATTCAGGTACATATGTTTTCTTTCAGGAACATGTGCTTAACAAAGAAAATTATGCTCCAACAGTAAAGCTTATGCCTGCTTCATCATCAATAGTACAGTCAGTTTCATCTGATAAATGGTCAATTGGCTATGTTGGTTTAGGTTATACAAAAGAGGGTAACATTAAAGTTGTGCCTGTTAAGAAAGATGATGCATCAGCTGCAATTATGCCTACACATGAAACCGTTCTTGATAAAACATATTCCATAGCAAGGCCGTTATACCTGTATTTTAACGGTGAGCCAACCAATAACAATAAATTGCTGCTTGATTATGCTTTATCACCTGATGGCCAGAAAATTGTTGAAGAGACCGGTTACATCACATTAAAATAAAATTAGCTTAATTATTACCTGTATTGAATAAACAAAGGCTTAAGGCTAAAATTATAAAATATTTTCTGCAGAGCTGTGGTTCTCTTTCGATAATCATAGTTCTGCTTATATTTTTATTCCTTTTCAAGGAAGCAATTCCGTTCATAGGTAACCCCGGTCTTGGTGATCTTTTCCATAATGTGTGGAATCCTGTTTCATTCCAAAAGGAAGAATTCGGGATCGTTCCCCTTGTTACAGGTTCAATACTTGTAACACTACTGGCAACAATAATAGCAATTCCTTTCGGTATAATCGGCGCGGTTTATATTTCAGAAGTTGCATCACCGCGAGAGCGTGAATTTTTAAAGCCATTCATAGAAATTCTTGCGGGAATTCCTTCAGTAGTCCTTGGTTTTTTTGGGTTAATAGTAATAGCACCATTGATTAAACAATTATTCAATCTTAATACAGGATTGACTGCACTTACCGGCGCAGTGTTGCTTGCATT
>CAZOAP010000123.1:0-9817 GCA_964577645.1 uncultured Ignavibacteriales bacterium | reverse complement strand
TATTTCGTTCAGACCCTTGCTTTTAACCCATTCACAGGCTGTATCAAGCAGCAGGTCGGAAACTTCTTCGTCATCTATAGTTTCAAAGAAACCAAAGAAACCGGCTTTATCCTTATGGAAATCTGTGTGGTTATCATTTTTTATAGCAGCAATCCTGCCTGCCAACTTGCCGTCTTTTTCAGCAAGAAATAATTGAACTTCAGAATGTTTAAAGAACGGATTCTTTGCCGGGTCAAGATTTTTTCTTACATCAAAAATAAGAGGGGGTACCCAGTATGGATCTCCCTTATATATCTCCCAGGGAAATTTAATAAACTCCATCCTGTCCTTCTCATTTTCAACTTTGCGTATTTTTATCACAACTGTATCACCCTGAAAAAATATTTATTGACCCGAAATCAATTTTTAGTGTTCCTAAATATACCTGTTTTTGTTAAAAGATACAATCAAAAAGGAGAGTGGGTACACCGGGTGAGCTGCAATAGGTGCGTACTTTATTTTTATATTCCTTTAAATAGTGTGCATTTATTGTAATTATAACTATCATATAGTAAATATGGTTAGATAATTTATTTAAAGTGATACATTGTTGATGGTTAATAAATATATTTTGATTATATTTGTGAATTGCTAAAAAATGAACTGAAATTCAATAAAATTTTGATTAATTTAACATAATCTATAAATACCTATTGAAAATCAGATTAAAACATATATTCCTGGTATTGTTTTTAAGTCTTGTGGCTTATAATATATCCTACTCCCAGGATAGCTGGTGGAAAGATAAGAAGTATAAATCAGAAGAGAAGAGGGTAAAGTTCAATAACTGCAAGTTAACATTCCTGAGTATTGCAGACGGATTGATGTATAACAACGTAACTTACATAAGTTCATTTTTCCAGAACGAAATATACCTCAGCACGGAAGAAAGTGAAAAAGGATATTATAACAGGGAGCAATCAGCATATATAATTGAAAGCTTCTTCACAAGTTACCCGGTTTCATCATTCAAATGGAAGAACTCAAGCAGGTCAGAAAAGTATGCATTTGCTTTGGGAAAGTATAAGTATAAAAAGGGAGGCTTTATAAGTACCTACACAATATCCGTATCATTGAAATATGTCAATGATCTCTGGCTAATAGACCAGATAATTGTAAATTAGCCGGCAGGGGCACTTATATGTTTCAGTTTGAAAAAAATGATATTTACAGGTTTAAGATCCTCGGTTTTCTATCCCTACTGCTTTTATTCATAATTTTAGGTGTATTTGGCGTAAGGTACTATTTCAGCAGGTCTATTATTGATAACTGGGATAGCATTTCTGCGGAGAAAAAGAAAGAAATTCATGCAGAGTGCCTCAATCTTTTCTATAACCAGCAAAAACAGGTCTCACAGTTCTCATACCAGGCTGCTAGAAATAAAAGACTCGTTGCGGCTTTATCCCCGCTTAATATAAGGAAAGCTTATGACGCGTTGTATGAGAACGATAATCTGAACGATTTTAATATTGAGATCTATAATTCCAGGCTGGAGCTGTTTGTCTTCTCAGGAAGGCAGGTTTACCCTGATGTTACTGAATTGAAAAAGGCATTATCAGGTGAAAGATTTTCAATAGTAAAGGAAACCGGGATATATACTTACCTTTCTGTTTTTGAGCCTGTAAAAAATGAATCTGGTGTAACTGACGGTGTACTTGTAACTTCAAGAATTATAGATATTAATACAGGGGTTAAATCCTCATTTTTCAATATTTCAGGTTTAAAAAAGGAAATCAGCGATAACTTCCATCTTGATATTCAGTTTGATTTCAATTCACTTGCCAATTACAGCAATCAGCCAGATACTTCCGCAGAAAAATATACTATCCTGAATCTAAAGGGAATTGATGATAAATACATCGGCAGAATGTATGTACCTGAGCTTGACCAGTCATCTTACCTGCTTAATGTACTTAACAAGTTTGATAATGTTATCAGCTTTATCGTATTCATTCTTAACATTGTTCTCATCTATTGGGCCCTTTCAGCAGTAAAGAAAGCTGATTCATATTTCCTGAAAGTAACGCTTATATCTGCAATACTTATACTTTCCCGATATCTCTGGCTTTACATTAATTTTCCGGGTGAATATTTCAATCTGCTTGGTTCACAGATATTTTCACCGGTACATTATGCATCAGGTATTGGTTTTGGCATGTCTAAATCGCTTGGTGAGCTTTCTGTAAGTGCTGTTATCTTTACCTTTATTTCTATGTACATAGTGATCAATGTCATAAAATTTTATAGGGGTGAGCTTAAAGCATTCCCAAAGTATTTTGCCGTAATTGCAGCAGCATCAACTATAATTATTTCGCTTCTTGTAATGAACTATTACGGGATAATTATCCAGAGCCTTATATTTGATTCATCAGTAAAATTCATCGATAAATCAGACCTTTTCTCATTAAACCAGCCTGAAATGATAGTTATAAGGCTGATAATCCTGTTCCTTTCAGTATCACTTGTCCTGATATTGCTTTCATGTGCACTTGTAACAACAAAATATATCCAGCCTTACCTTGGCACTAATAAATTCATACGTAAAAACTCAATTTTAGTATTTTTTGTAATTACACTGGCTGTACATTTACTTGTTACAATTATACCTGACCAGGTAATAGAAAATTCACTAAAACTGAACTTAAGGGTAATAATACTCGCTCTGTCGGCAATATTCAGTATTTATATTCAAAGACAGCTTGCCTTTACACGTGATTACCGCTTCATGAACATCATCAATCTTTCGCTTGTACTTCTGCTATGTGCAATATTTGTTCCGGCTGTGCTACTTAACAAGATAACATCACTGGAAAACCGCTATCTTGAAAAGGCAGCAAAAGAAATTTCACAGCAAACCAGTGATAAGATAACATTCCTGCTTTCTGCAACCATTGATGATATATCTGATGATCCTGCTATTGAAGGTGATATAATGGATAAGAATAAATCAGGTAAGCTTGCATTTAATATCTGGTCAAAGAGTAAATTCTTTGATGAAGATATCAACTCCGCAGTATTTGTACTTGATACAGCCAAAAAAGTAATCAGCGACTTCAATATTAACCCCGGTGAATTAAGCTCTGACAGTGTTTTAAGCTACACACTGGGAATAACAGGCAAAAAGAAGATCATAAAAGAACAGCTTAGTGAACAGGATTCCGATGAGGAGCCTGAGACACTTGATATAAGCACCGTAATGAACAGTATGATTATGGAAGAAGGGGAGATTATACAGAACCCTGAGCTTAAGTTCTATTCTGCATTAATACCTCTTGAAAAAACTGATTTAAAGAACAGCAGGTTCAATAAAGTCATAGGTTATGTTATTATTGCAGCAGGGTATGATGCAAAAAACTTCCTTACGCAAACCAACCTAGGAATTTTCAGAAGCTTTACACGCGATAATATTCTCAATAAACTTACATCAACACCCGTGATATCTGAATTTTCGGAATCAGAGCTTGTCGGCTCATCAAACAAGGATATATCCAAATCATTTATAAAGTCACTTGATGCTTTCAGGGAAAGTGTAAAAGATAAAATTGATAAATCAGCCTTAAGATATGATGAGTTTGAGGATGAAATTTATAAATCATATTATGTATTAACTGAAAATAAAGCTGCAAACAATATTTCAAGTCCAAAGATATATGTTGTAAGTATTAAAGTTAATGATTTCAGCCTGAGTACGTTCTTTTTTTTCAGGTACCTTCTTTTTCTTGTGCTCATATACCTTATATTCCTGGCTGTATACCTGATATATAAAGGATTTTCATACCTCCTTGATACGGAATCAGTCAGATTCATGAAGTTCGGTTTCAGAGAAAAGCTGTTCGCATCATTCATGCTTGCTTCTGTTATTCCAATAGTAATACTTGCTATTTATACACGTGCGTTTGTTAATGATAAAAACGAAGATTTTTCAAAAAACCAGCTTATCAGCGACCTTCGTATAGTTGACCAGTATGTTAAGAGCAGGTTAACTCCTGAAACTCTCAAACAGGATAAGAAGACAGGCAAAGAAGCTGTTTTACCTTTTTCAAATCTCTTTGATAAAGGCTTTTCTGAAACGGATAAGAACTTTAATTTTTATATAAAAAATAAGCTGGCAGCTACAACAAGCGAACAGCTTTATAAATCAGACCTGCTTGATACAAGAATCAGCGGAAGTGCTTTTTATAATCTTGCATTATTGAAGAAGGATTATTTTTCAGAAAATCAGCAGATAGGGGATTACACATTTATTGTTGGCTATAAACCGGTTTTTGATAATTTCAATAACCTGGTAGGAATAATTTCAACACAGACGGTTTTTAAGCAGAGTGAAATTAACCAGGAGCTGACTGAAAGCCTTGTTTATATACTCGGACCCTATTTTGCTGCTGTAATACTGCTTGTATTTATTGTTAATTTCCTTTCTTACAGGATATCCAATCCGATACTGAAATTACAGAAGGCTACGGAACAGCTCTCACGGGGTAATATTGATGTGCAGGTCAAATCAAACAGTAAGGATGAAATTGGCGAGCTGGTTAAATCCTTTAACCGTATGATAAAGGAGCTGAAGCGCTCACGGGCAGAGCTGCAGAAGGCTGAGCGTGAAGGTGCATGGCGTGATATAGCCCGCCAGGTAGCCCATGAAATTAAGAATCCGCTTACACCTATGAAGCTTGCAATGCAGCATTTATATTTTGCGTATACACACGGCAGTAATGATTTCAAGGAGATCATACAAACAACAAATAAAATGATAATTGAGCAGGTTGAAACATTGAACAGGATAGCGACTGAGTTCTCTAACTTTGCAAAGCTGCCCAGCAGGAACTACGAAGAGCTGAATATGAATTCAATTCTTGAAGATGTGGTTCACCTTTTGGATAGAAAAGGAACTATATCACTAAAGCTTGATCCCAAAATTAATGATCTGCATGTGAACGGTGATAAAGATGAGGTTAAACGGGCACTCATTAATATCATTAAGAACTCAATGCAGGCTATTGACGAAAAAGAGGAATCAGGTACCAAAGGAAGGATAGATATCGAAAGCTTAAAAGTGAACGGGTATTATTCATTGAAGATAAAAGATAACGGTGTAGGAATGGATGAAGAAACACAGCTTAAGCTTTTTGAGCCGTATTTTTCAACAAAATCAAGCGGTATGGGGCTGGGATTGGTTATAACAAAGAAAATACTTGATGATATGAAGGCAAGAATTAAAGTGAACAGCTCGGTTAACGAAGGTACTGAAGTTGAGATAAATTTTAAACTATCCGGCTCCGCAAAGACCTGAGCAGGAAAAAATCATGGTGTATAAGTACAATAAAAAAAAGGCACCTCATTATGAGATGCCTTTTGTATTAATATAAACTTTATATTATCTTTTAAAGTACCAGTATTTATCATCTTCGTAAAAGAATTCCATGCCGTAATGTTTTCTTATAAGTACTTTAAAAACTATGAACTTTCCCGGTGCCTTGGTTATTTTAGGATGTCTGCCAAAATCACTGCATGTACTAAGCTCAAATAATGTTGTCCGCATTATTTTACTGGGTTTATACTCTCCAACGTATATTGTTTTACCGGCCTGCATTACTTATTATTTACTTACTTAAATATATAAAATCATTATTATAATGACAAGGAAAATATGAGTAATATAACCTGAATAGGGTATTACAAGTATAAATTACGTTAATTTTACATTAAGAATTTTAATTATTTAGAGATTAAATTTAAAATTTTATGTTTTTCATAATCAGAGTTATAAAATAGTATTTGTTCTTAAATTGAAATTTCCATAATATTTGCGTATTTTTAAAGAATTATGCAAAAATTATCCGGATTTGTTCCAATTATTGGTGCCCCGAATGCAGGGAAATCTACCCTGCTTAATTTTATTTTGGGGCAGAACATTTCTATTGTTACCCCTAAGCCGCAAACTACAAGGAACAGGATAACAGGTATCTACACAAAAGATAATGTTCAGATAGTTTTTGTGGATACACCGGGTATACTGGACCCCAAGTACAAGCTGCAGCAGTTTATGAACAGGGAAATTGAAACAAGTGTCATAGAATCAGATATTATTCTGCTGGTTGTTGATATTACTAAATATGATAAACAGAACTTTGAAGGACTTTACAATAAATACAAAAAAGATTTTGCTGCACATAAATTATTCTGTGTACTTAATAAAATTGATACGGTAAGGAAAGAAGAAGTTTTTCTTATTATCAAAGATCTTAGCGAAAATTTTAAAATTGATGAGATAATACCTGTATCAGCTGCTAAAGGATTCAATGTTGATGAGCTTCTAAGAACTATAATCAAATACCTGCCTGAAAATGAGTTTTATTTTGAAAGTGATGTCCTCACTTCTCAGCCAGAGAAGTTTTTTGTTTCAGAGATAATAAGGCAGAATATCCTGAAACAGTTCAAAGATGAGATTCCTTTTTCTGTTTATATAGATATTGAAGAGTTTAAAGAGCGTGATAACGGGAAAGATTTCATAAGAGCTTCAGTAATTGTAGAGCGTGAAACACAAAAGGCTATTATTATAGGTGAGTCCGGCGGAAAGATCAAAAAGCTTGGCGAGTATTCCCGCAAAGGGATTGAGGAATTCCTGGGCAGGCCGGTTTACCTGGAATTATTTGTAAAGATGAGGAAAGACTGGAAGAACGATGAGGATTTCCTGAAAAAGAATTTCAATAAATTCGGAACGTCAGTATCATAAAAATATATTTTAAATAATTGGAAACTGCATTCAGTAAATACCGCGAAAAGATAGATAAACATCTCTCAGATTTTCTTGAAGATGAGACAAAACGCTCAAGGTACTGCAAGGATAACCAGAAATATCCGTATACACTTTTTGACCCGCTGAATTACATTATGTCAGGCGGAGGCAAACGAGTGAGGCCAATACTGGTACTCCTTTCATGCGAAGCTTTTGGCGGCAATATTGATGATGCTATTGATGCAGCAATTGCAGTTGAAATACTGCACAACTTTACCCTTGTTCACGATGATATAATGGATAATGCAGGTACAAGGCGCGGCAAAGAAACCATTCACAAAAAATGGGATGTAAATGCAGCTATACTTGTTGGTGATGAGCTGATAGGGTTATCATACCGTTCATTGTTAAGGGCTAAGACATCAAATATTACCGGAGTGTTACAGGCATTCACTGATGGAGTTATAGAAGTATGCGAAGGACAGGCACTTGATAAAGAGTTTGAGCTGAGCGCTGATGTATCCATCGATGATTACAAGATAATGATAAGGAAAAAAACAGCAGAGCTGTTAAGAACCTCCTCTGTAATGGGAGCAATAATTGGGAATGCTGACAATGCGGGTATTGATTCAATAAGCTCGTATTCAGAAAATATCGGGCTTGCTTTCCAGATACAGGATGACCTGCTGGATGTTATAGCAGATGAAGGGGAGTTCGGAAAGAAAATTGGCGGCGATATTGTTGAAAGGAAAAAAACTTTCCTTTACCTGAAAGCACTGGAGATACTGCAGGGGAAAGAGCGTGACGATTTTATGTATATGTATAATACTAATGGAAGCAATGATGATAAAATTAAAAAAATTGTAAAGCTGTATAATGATATATGTGTTATCGGCTCAGCAAAAGATGAAATAGCAGGCTATACTGATAAGGCTAACGAAAATCTAGACTGCATTAAAAATGATAATGCTAAGAAATTACTTGTAAGTTTTTCAGACATGCTTTTGAACCGGAGCTATTGATGGTAAAAAAAAACGTGACGATTGTAAATAAAGCGGGCATGCATACCAGACCTGCATCGAATATTGTGAAGATAGCTTCCAAATACAGGTCAGATTTTTTTATCGTTAAGAACGGCTACAGGATAAACGGGAAAAGCATCATCGGGGTTATGACTCTTGCGGCTGAACAGGGTTCTACACTAACGCTTGAAGTTGAAGGCGAGGATGAAGATAAAGCATCTGCAGAACTGATAAAATTTTTTGAAGACGGCTTTGGGGAGCTGTAAATTTTAAAATTGATAAAAGACGAAAAAATATTTAAGGGTCTAGCAGCATCGAAGGGAATATCGATGGGTAAGCCGTTTGTATACCGCGCTGAAGTGCCAAGCTATAAGGTGGATGTATCACCGGCTGCAGTTGTTTCAGCAGATATCGAAATATCCGATTATGAAAATGCTGTATCCCAATCCGTTAAGGAACTGAACAAGATATTTTCCCTTGCAAAAGAAAAGCTTGAAGATAAAAACCTGCAGATATTTGAAGCACAGTTAAGCTTTCTGTATGATGATTTTTTCCATACAAAAGTAAAGGAAAGAATTAAAAGAGAGAACAAGCAGGCATTTGTTACATTCAAAGAAGAGATACAGGTACTTGAAAATGCAATAGTATCATCTAATGATGAATATATACGCGAGCGTGTTCATGATATTGAGGATATGAAGAACCGCGTACTGCGTAATTTACTAAAAGGCAGGCTGGTATCAAAGATCACTGAGAATTCAATTGTTATAGCACGTAATTTAACCCCTGCAGATACCATATTATTCAGCAACAGGAACCTGCTTGGTATTGCTACTGATCTTGGCGGGTTTAACTCACATGTTGCGTTAATATCCAGGTCGTTAAGGATTCCCGCGGTGGTAGCAATGCACGAAATATCAGTGAATGTTTCAGCAGATGATTTCCTGATAATTGACGGGTACAAAGGTTTGGTCATTAAAAATCCAACACAGGATACCATAAACAGCTACAAAGAACAAATTGAAATTAACCTGAGCCTTGAGAGCAGGCTTGAAGAGCTTGAAAAGCTTCCCAGTGAAACTAAGGACGGCAAATATGTTCAGCTTTCAACCAATCTTGAATTCAATAACGAGGTTGATTATGTTGTATCACATTTTGGATGTGATATAGGGCTGTACAGAACCGAACATCTGTTCATGGAGCAGGGTGATTTCCCTTCAGAAGAAGACCAGTATAAACAGTATAAATTCCTGGCTGATCATATTTATCCTAAAACAGTAACAATCAGAACATTTGATATCGGCGGTGATAAGATACTGCCTGAATCACAGAAAGAGCTTAACCCATTCCTAGGATGGCGCGGTATAAGGATATGCCTGGATAAAAAAGATGTATTCCTCACACAGCTGAGAGCAATTCTAAGGGCATCAGTTTCCGGGAATATCAAGATAATGCTTCCCATGATTTCAGGTATTGAGGAAGTTACCAAAACGTATGAGCTGCTTGACCTGGCAAAATCACAGCTAAAATCACAGAACATAAGATTTGATGAGAATATTAAAGTAGGTGTGATGATTGAGATACCCTCTGCTGTAATTATTGCAGATGAGCTTGCAAAGAAAGTTGATTTCTTCAGTATAGGTACCAATGACCTTGTCCAGTATACACTTGCTGTTGATAGAGATAGCAGCCTTGTATCTGATATGTATGAGAAGTTCCACCCCGCAGTATTGAAAATGATAAACATGACAATTAAGAGCGCGGAAAAGAACAATATACCCGTCAGCGTTTGCGGAGAAATGGCATCAGACCAGTATGCAAGCCTGCTGTTAATAGGCATGGGGATCTCAGAGCTCAGCGTTGTATCAACTGCGTACCTGCAGATAAAAAGGCTGGTAAGACTTGTTAATTTTGAAGCTGCAAAAAAAGTTTCTGAAAAAGTCTTGACTATGGGCACAATTATCGAAGTTAAAGACTACATTGAAGATTGTTTTAATAAAAATATCGGCGAACAGCTGGA
>CAZOAP010000122.1:0-9901 GCA_964577645.1 uncultured Ignavibacteriales bacterium | reverse complement strand
ATATATTCATTGATGAACTGAGCACACACTGGAAGTTCACTGCTGCGGCGGTGGTAATTTCAGGTATTATTATTACTGTGCTTAAGCTTACCGTATTCCCGGAAGCAGCCCCTGATACAGAGGAGCTGTTTGAAGGATTTTTCATTTCGCATTTATTCTTCGCTGCGCTAACTCCGGCAAGCCTGCTTGCAAAATACAACCGCACTCTTTGGCTTGGGGTAATTGTTGCAATATTAACATCATCAATTACATGTACGCTGAGTGATATAGTTCTGCCTTACGTAGGCGGACTAGCCCTTGGATACGATATGCATTTTCATATATGCATAATAGAAGAGCCTGTGCTTGCATGGAGCTTTATAATTGGCGGTGCATTAATAGGCTTTCTGCTATCAAATAAAGTACGCAAGCTCTCAAGGCTTACACACGGACTTCATATTCTCTTAAGCTCAACAGCAGCAGGCATGTACCTTATCACATACGGAGTATCAGTTATATCCGTTAAAGCGCTTATCTTCCTGCCGATACTTGTTGTGGCTGTACTTATTCCCTGCGTTATGAATGATATCGGTGTGCCTTCATATATTGTTTCTATGAATGCAGGCAGCAAGGTCAATAAACGCGAGCTGCTTGATGAGATACATCATGAGCATCATGACCACCACCATTAACAATTGGCAATGAGTAATTAGGAATTAGGAATTAAGAATTTTATTTTTATAAGTGAGATAGTGAAAAAATACGATAGGTTTTTATTTGTAGTGAAAAGTCTGTGACCTCTATAAAATAGCTTACGTATAAAAAGAAGAGGGGTCTGAGACCCGTCTCTACAAGAATTTTAGCAGTATTTAACTTGTCAACAGTTATATTGCGTTTTTTATGACCTCACCCTCTCCGATGGAGTCCTTTCGGACCGACTCCCTCTCCTGATAGGAGAGGGAGAGCCGAATATTTATAGACCATCGTTCCCCTCTCCTTTTAGGAGAGGTGTTAGGGGTGAGGTTATCACACTTTCCTTAAAAGGTTTTTGATCTTATATAGCTGAGAAATATAAATCACAGAAGCGCATAATATCAAGCTGAATACCACCTTATAAATAATACCAAGCGAGCCGAATGTTGAGTAAAATACTGCTATTGCGGCTATATCAACAAGAAGTACGCCGAAGATGCGTGTGAGTTCATATGAAACAGGGTAGAATTTTTGAACAACATAGTAAATGTATAAAGCCATTGAAACATAGCTTACCAGTGTTGCAATAGCACCTCCCATAATACCCATTACAGGTATCAATCCAAAGCATACAATAATATTAAGTACAGCACCTAAGCCGGATATCAGCGGCAGGTATTTTGTTTTCTTTTCGATGTAAATGCCAGCCATGAGGTTGGTGTAGATACCAAGGAAAATATATGAGAATAGTACTGTTGGTACTATTATAAGACCTGACCAATAGCTCTGCCCTATTATGTGGCCTTTGAACGGCAAAGGTGTTTCAACAATTTTATCTATAAAGAATGTAAGGATTATGAACATGAGCGAGCTTGCTCCAACGAAAAGCGTAAGTACTTTGGAAAACAGCGCTTTTGCGCCGGGTTCTTTGGCGTTATTAAGGAAGAACGGCCGCCATGCGTAATCAAACATTGATACTATCAGCATCATAAAAATGCCAAGCTTATAGTTAGCGTTATAAATACCTACAGTCTTAACATCAGTCAGGTACTGCATGATGGGTTTATCGATCACCTGGACGATAATGGCAGCGAGTCCCGCCGGAAGATACGGCAAGGAAAATCTTCGCAGCTCGCTAAAGAGCTCTTTGTTAAAGCTGAATGAGAGATTCTTGAATATCACAGGTGATAAGAGCAGCAATGTTACAAGTGATGCTGCAAGATTGCTGATGAAAACGGCAACGAGTCCGTATTTTAATACAAGTATAAGTACTAAGTTGAGTCCGACATTTACACAAATATTAACAAGCTTAATTGCAGCAAATACCTTTGCCTTATTTTTTAATCTCAGGTAAGCGAACGGCACCAGCGCCAGCGCATCAAAGAAAAGAATAAATGCGGTGTAAATTATTATTGAGGGATCTTTGATATTTACCAGTGACGTAATGCTGCCAGAAAATAAAAGTATGATACCTGAGAGTACGGCAGAATTCAGCATTATTGTAAAAAATGGATGCGAGAAATTTTGTTTTTCCGTGCCGATCTCATTTGATGAGGCAAAACGGAAATAGCCGGATTCAAACCCGAGTGAGTAAATGATATTGAGGAAAGCGATATAAGCAAATATTAGGGCAATTACGCCGTATTCAGATGGCGGGAAAACATTGGTATAGAACGGTACGAGAATGAAATTCAGGAAACGGCCAACAATAGTACTGGTTCCGTATATCAGGGTCTGTTTGGAAAGACTTTTTATTTTATCTAACATTCAGCTACAAATATAGCTAAAATAAAGGTTTTTTATAAGTTGCAGGATTGGCACTTTTAGAACATAGAATATACGGGAAAAAAGGATTTTCACTGATTATGTAGATTAAGAAATAAAAAAAGCCCCGCAAGCGGGGCTTTTGAGAAACGATAATTATTATTATCTGAAATTGATTCTTACACTGCCTGATGTCAGCTGGTAATCGAAGCAATCATACACGTAAACTGAATAATCGCCTGAATTGTAGAATGTTATTTTCTTCCAGAACCAAACCCAGTTCTTTTCTGTATCGGTATAAATTGTGTTATCATAAGCGCCGTTGCGGTAAATTTCAAATCTTACTGAGCGGCATGCAACTTCATATGGTAACCTTACAAGCGCGTAAACATACCCGCCGCCTGAGCCGATATTAAATGTTGAGCTTTCTGTTATCGGGTAACCGTCATCAGATACACCTTCGCAGAAATATAATGTCTGTGAATTAGCCTTCTGGCTGATTGCAAATAATGCAATAACGAATAATGAAATTGTAAATAGTTTTTTTATCATTTTTTGTGGCGACCTTTCTTATTTTGTTTAAACCCCTTATAATATAACGGGAGCATTCTTTTTACGGAATGCCCCTGTATCAGAAAACAATATTATTTCATTGAAATCTTAACTTCGCCTGAAGCAACAGGTGTTCCGTCAGGTTTTAAAGCTGTAACTTTGTAGTCACCTGCTGAATAGAATGTGTGGAATTTATCAAAGAAGATATAATCCCAGTCAGGCTGTACATCAAATTTTTCTGTAGCAATGATCTTTTCGCTGCCTCCAAGCTTAGTGATCCTTAACTCAAGCTTGCCTACGCCGATCTTCTTTCCTGAGCCTCTCATATCGATCATACAGGTAAAGTAACCGCCGTTCTTTCCGATTATGAATTCATCTGACTTGCCTATTTCTTTGCCTCCGGTGTATTCCTCACAGAAATAGAGCTTAACATCACTTGATGAAGTTTCATCGGTTTTTCTTTCATCAGTCTTTCTTTCGTCAGACTTTGTATCTTCCTTCTTTGTCTCTTCCTTCTTAGTCTCCTCTTTCTTGGTATCTTCCTTCTTATCATCTTTGTTTGAGCTGCATACATAGCCAACCGCAAACATAACCATTAAAGCAATTAAGAACTTTAATTTGTGGTTGTTTAACATTTTTTTTCTCCTTTAGAAAAGTTAGTTTGAATAGATATGTTTAAAAAACTGTTATACCCCTTTTGATATGCTGATATAGAAATGCATTTATGAATGGAAATCAGCCCAAAATTATGCATTTTTTACAAAAAAATCAACAATGAATTGTAACAATTATGTTATTTGATATTATTCTAAAATTCCAGCGAAAAATCACAGGATTTGTATGAATGAGTTATCGCACCAATTGAATAAAAATCCACCCCTTTTTGCTGATATTTGCTGAAATTCTTCATATTGATACCGCCTGAAAGCTCAATTTTAAACCCGTTATTTTTCAGTATCTTAATAGCTTTATTCAGGTCAGCCGGCTTGAAATTATCCAGCATGACAACTTCAACCAGGCCTTTGCCATGCTTTACAACTGTACTTAGCTCTTTAAATGTTTTTACTTCTATTTCAAATTTTTGTTTCAATATAAATGGTATCTTTTGCGCCAAAAGGAAATGCATGGTCTTATCGATCCCGTTTAATGCTTCTATGTGGTTATCCTTAATCATAACAGCGCTCATAAGGTTAAGCCTGTGGAAATCACCCCCGCCGGTTTTAACTGCGGCAACTTCAAACAGCCTGAAACCGGGGGTAGTTTTGCGGGTATGTAGTATTTTTGCACCTTTATATTTAAGCAGTTTTACAAAGCTGTTTGTATAAGTTGCAATACCGCTCATTCGCTGCAAATAATTAAGCGCAGTCCTCTCACCAAGCAGCAGCGTCCTTCTGGATGCTGTTACGGCAAGTATTTTCATTCCTTTTCTGATCTTTGCACCATCTTTAATTTTTGCAAAGGTTTTGAATTTTACAGAAGGGTCAATAAATTTATATACTTTTTTAAATATTTCCAGCCCCGCAAGTATACAATCTTCTTTGCAAAGCAGTATTGCTGTCAGCTTTTTATCACCAACCTTGCCTTTTAAAACCAGGCCCGTTGTAACATCTTTATGTATACCGTCCTCTTTAAGCGCATGCTTAATGGATTCATTTATGCTCTTATCGTATATACTGTAAAATTCTTTGATGGTCATTGCTGTGTTTCTGTTTTTCTGAAGCATTTTAGTTCACTCATTTCTTTTATTCCTTCAGGCAGTGCAGCGTCATCAATCAGCAGCATGGGTATGCCTTCTTTTACGGGGAATTTTGCGCCGCAATTTGTGCATTCAAGCATATCACCGGTCTCAATTAACGGATATTTACCGATAGGACAAACAAGGTCATCAATATATTTTATTTCGCTCATTATACCTGTGTAAATTTTGGACTGACGATATCAAGAAAATCCTTTGGCGGCCTGACAGGCTTCATTGTTGCAAGGTTTATGAATGAATGAGTTGTATGCCCTGTGACAATAAGCTTGCTGCCCACAAAAAGCTCATAATCTATTTTTACCCTAACACCGGGCATAGTCTTAAGAAAAGCTTTTACTATAACTATATCATCATACTTTGCAACCGATAAATAGTTTGCATGTGCTTCAATTACAGGCAGGCCGTAATTCAGCTTTTCAAGCTCAGTATACGGATAGCCAAGCTCACGCAGCAGAGTATTCCTGCCCGCTTCAAAGTACTCCAGGTACCGCCCGTTGTTGACAATACCCATGTTATCGGTATGTGCGTAAAGTACTCTTATATTTATTTCAGAATGTATCATTTTAAATTATTAGTCATGCTGAACTTGTTTCAGCATCTGACTTCTTAAGCTTGTAAGTCCCTTTTTTTAAAAACAGACCCTGAAACAAGTTCAGGGTGACACAGCGGTATAATCTAAAATATCTTCCCGGGGTTTAAGATATTATTCGGGTCGAAGGTTTTTTTGATATCGCGCATAAGTTTTAGCTCAGCCTCACCAATTGCAATAGGCAGGTACGCTTTCTGTGAGTAGCCAATGCCATGCTCGCCTGATATCATGCCTTCAAGCGATACAGTAAGCTCGAATATTTCCCTTATTGCTTTATCAAGATTCTCTTCCCAGCTTTTTTCATCCAGCTTATCCTTTAATATGTTAACGTGTATGTTCCCATCACCGCTATGACCGTAGCATATTGTTGTAATTCCGTACTTGGCTGAAATTTCCTTTACTCCCCTTATGAGCTTTGTCATATTTGCGCGCGGTACAACGGTATCTTCTTCTTTGTATGGTGAAATTGATTTCACCGCCTCGCCAATGCCGCGCCTTAGTGACCATACATCCTGTACTTTCTGTTCATCTTCGGCAAGCACCATATCAAGCGGGTTGAACTCCTCCACAACTTCCGCAATAAGCTCAATATCCTTATCAAGTATTTCAGGGTAATTGCCGTCAACTTCTATGAAGAGCTGTGCCTCAGCCGAGCTGTTGGGGAATTTCTTATTCTGCCGTTCTTCTGCTGCGGTAACAGCAGCTTTTTCCATGAACTCAATTGCAGAAGGTGTTATCCCCTTCTGGAAAATTTTGGCAACCGCATCAGTGGCGTTTTCAAGCGAGCCGAATGCCGCAAGTATTACTTTCTTGTGTTTTGGCAGCGGTATCAGCCTGAAATATATTTTTGTTATTACAGCAAGCGTGCCTTCGCTACCCACAATAAGCTGTGTTAAGTTATAGCCTGTTACATTCTTTAGTACTTTTCCGCCTGCGTTAATTATCTCACCTGTCGGCAGCACAGCTTCGAGTCCAAGGACATAATCTTTGGTAACGCCGTATTTTACTGCTCTCGGGCCCCCGGAACACTCCGCAAGATTACCGCCTAAGTGACAGGAACCGCGTGAAGCAGGGTCAGGCGGGTAGAATAATCCCAGCTTTTCAACTTCTTCCTGGAAAACTTGAGTAATTACACCGGGCTCGACAGTTGCCTGGAAATTTATGGTATCTATATCAATAATCTTATTGAAGCGAACCATGCTCAGGCAGATTCCGCCGTAGATCGTAAGTGCACCACCGGAGAGTCCCGTACCGCCGCCGCGTGGTGTTACAGGAATATTATGCTCATTAGCCAGCTTGAAAATTTCTGAAATTTCCTGTGCAGTTGCAGGCTTTACAATCACTTCCGGCGGAAAGTTAAGATCTTCGGTCTCATCTTCTGAATGAAGCTTAATAGATTCCTCATCATAGAGAACATTTTCACTGCCGGCAATTGCAGAAAGTCTTTCTATAACAGCGGGGCTTACCTTATTATACATTAATTATTATTAAATCCGTTTGACTGTTTATGGATGGCGATTAGCTTTTTTAAGAGTGCTTCGATCTTATTCAGGTTAAGCATAGAGCTTGCATCGCTTAATGCTTTTTGGGGGTTCGGGTGAGTTTCAATGAATATTCCGTGAATACCTACAGCTGCAGCAGCTTTTGCAAGCGGCTCTATGAATTCAGGATTGCCGCCGGATACACCCTTATCTTTTGAGGGCATCTGCACGGAGTGTGTTGCATCAAATATTACAGGGTAACCAAAGCGTTTCATTATTTCAAGCGAACGCATATCAACAACCAGGTTCTGGTAACCAAATGTAGTGCCGCGCTCTGTAACCATAATTTTATTATTGCCGGCACCTTTAACCTTATTTATCGGGTATATCATATCATCAGGTGCAAGGAACTGCCCTTTTTTGATATTTATTATTTTTCCTGTTTCAGCAGCAGCTTCAAGCAGTTCTGTTTGACGGCATAAAAAAGCAGGTATTTGCAGCACATCAACAAACTCAGCGGCAATTTCAGCCTCAACTTCTGAGTGAATATCTGTAATAATGGGAATTTTAAGTTTCTCCCTGATGTTGCCAAGTATGGTAAGTGACTCAATTACCCCAATAGAGCGGAATGAAGCGCCGCTTGTACGGTTTGCCTTTTTGTATGACGCCTTAAAAATAAAGGGAATTCCAAGTTTTTCTGTTATTGATCTTAGCATCTTAGCAGTATCATAAGTAAGCTTTTCTGACTCCACAACACAAGGACCTGCAATTAAAAAAAGCTTATTGGTGTTACTTAAATTATAGGTCTTATTTCCGTTCTTTATGTTAATTTCCGGCTTATAAGCTGTTGTTTTATGTGGTTGTTTTGTCTTCAATTTATCTGTATTTAGCCACAAAATTAAAGAATATTAGCTATTATAACAACGCATTTTATTTTGCAAATGAGCGGTTTGCTGTACAGGACCTCAAGGAGCAAAAGTTTAAATAAAACTCGGGAAACCGGTTAATTTTTAACCTTTATATAGGATTGTTTTTTTAATCATAGATCATTAAAATCAAAAATATTTTCAAAGTAACTCCACAGTAAATTATATTTATGAAAAAACTCATTATTTTAACAGCCTTTCTCTTTTCAATAACTTCAGTTTTTGCGCAGGGTAATGATTCATTTAAGCCTAAGCTGAAATCAAAGGGAGAAAAGGATAATAACTGGTCAATTAACTTAACTTTCAGCGATAACGGTTTTGGCGCGGGGGCAACAAAGTATTTCAGGATATCCCGTGACGTTTCAGTTAATGCATCTGTACTTTTCAGCGGTGCAAAGGATGACAGGGAGTTTGAGCAGTCAGATGTATTCGGCAATTCAATGACACCGTATAAGGTCAACAGGCTGTTCATGTTTCCCATAATTAATCTGGGAATGCAGTTCAGGCTTTTCCGTGAAGATGTAACCGATAACATGAGGCCGTTCATAAATTTCGGGGTATCACCTGCTGCTATAATATACACACCGTATAATGAATCGTTCTTTTCAAGCTTTAAATATGCAAAGGCTAAATATACTGTGGGCGGTTATGCCGGGGTTGGACTTGATTACATGACAAACAAAACATCAGGCTTAAGCTTTAATTTAAGGTATTATTACCTGCATCTGTTTGGTGAAGGAATTAACAGCATATCAACTGCTGAGATGAAGAATTTTGGCGGAATATATTTTATTTTCAGCTATAATTTTTTGAAGTAAGATAATACTATAAAAGATTTAACCAACTTTCATAAATCGAAAGTCAGGCGAATATAGAGTTAAATGCAGAGTCTCACACTTTTGTGGACTCTGCATTTTTATTATCACTATTTCACCATTTAATTATCTCGCTATTTCAAAAGTATCATCTTCTTAGTATCAATAACATCTCCATCTATAATAATGCTATAAAAATAAATACCTGATGAATAAATACTTCCACTGAAATCAACCTCATAAGTACCTGCTGATTGCTTTTGTTTTACAAGTTCAGCTATTTGTTTACCCTGTATATCAAACACTATCAGTTTCACGTTTGACTTTTCACGTTTCACGCTGTATTTAATATTTGTTGTCGGGTTAAAAGGATTAGGATAATTCTGGAACAACTTATATTCTAATGGGATATTATTCCCAATTTGCTGAATACCTAATAACCATGTTGGATCAGCACCGTTTGTTGTGTGGATTCCACCCCGTAAAGGTACATTATCATATACCCATCCATGGAACTTATCAGTAAATTGAATAAAAGAATAAGAAATATTTATACTTGTATCAGGTATCTGGAATCGCCATTCAGCTCCTCCGTTAGTTGTTCTGTATAATATTCCTCTTGTTTGTCCATTGGGATACATAACCCCCCCTCCACATCCCCATAAAGTATCTTTATTAAGTACCCAGAAATCATAAATAAAACCGCTTTGTATAATGCCTCCTGAAGGTATTGTTTGCGTAACCCAGTTCAAGCCACCGTTTGTGGTTTTTTTCATTCCGCTTACACTACACATCCAACCTGTTAAGCTATCACTAAAAGAAATTTCTCTTATATTATCACCACCAATTACATTCCAGTTCAACCCGCTGTTTGTGGTCCTGCGTAACTGACCCCCGCCGCTGCAAAATCCTATTCTCTGGTTATACATATAAATATGGTCAGGATTTGCTGAAGCTACATTTATCTGCTGCTCCCAGTTTGCTCCGCCATTCGTTGTACGGAAAACACCGCCGGTTAAACCATTTGTATTTACCAGCCAAATAAAATTTTCTGAAACAACACTCATATCAAAGGGATATATGCTTGGCAATATAATTGGTGTCCAGTTTTCACCTGTGTTTGTAGTTTTTAATAATGTATTGTTACCACCGCTAGCAAATCCCGTTGTAGAATTTATAAATTGTATTCCGTTAAAAATATAATATCCGGTTAATTTAACTGTCCATGTATCACCGCCTGTAGTTGTTTTTAAAATACTGCTATCACTGACTGCAAATCCTAACAGGCTATCAACAAAGTAAATATCTCTAATTTGTCCGCCAGACGAACTAGGCATGAATTGCTG
>CAZOAP010000121.1:0-9950 GCA_964577645.1 uncultured Ignavibacteriales bacterium | reverse complement strand
ACATACCCAGATGAAATATTGAGCTTGCACGTGCACGCTTTTCTACCGGGAAATTATCTGATATAAGTGATGTTGCCGCAGGAGCGTATGATGCTTCGCCAATTCCGACTGCTGCTCGGGTAATCAGCAGCTGTGTAAAGTTCTGCACCAAGCCTGTAATAAATGTTGCAACAGACCATATTGCCACTCCGATAGCTATGATATTCTTCCTCACCCATTTATCTGCCAGTATGCCTAAAGGTACGGAAAACGAAGCATGGATTATCATGAACACGGTCCCAATAAGGCCCAGTTCAAAATCACTTAAACCAAAATCAGCTTTCAGGAAACTGAATAAAGGGAATACAACCTGCCTGTCAAAATAATTGATAAATTCAATTAAAGTGAGAACAAGTAGTATCTTCGAGGGTGACTCGATCTTTTTCAAACTTATGCTGCCTGCTTACCTTGTTTAATTACGTTATTAACTGTCCTAAACAGAATTCCCGCTTTCGCGGGAATCCGGTAAAACTGATTATGCATTTTCCCTTATTTACCAGGGAAGATACTTTAAAATTATTAATGTGAATACTGCTTAAGAAGCTCAACAAATAACCTTACGCCGTAGCCAGTAGCACCCGGTGTATGGTAATCTTCTGTTGATTCACCAAGACCCATTGCAACACTTGCAATATCAAGATGTGCCCACGGGTATTTATCCTGCACAAATTTCTTAAGGAATATGCCGCCCATTATAGTGCCGGCCTGTCTTGCGGGACCCGCATTTTTAATATCAGCAATTTCGCTCTTCATTAACTTATCATATTCATCATATAACGGAAGCTCCCATACTCTTTCATATGTCTTTTCGCCTGCTGCAAATATCTTTTTCTTCAGGTCAGCATCATTGCCCATAAGTCCTGCAAGCAAATGACCGAAGCAAATAATTGCTGCGCCTGTCAGTGTGCAAACATCAATTACAGCCTTTGGCTTATAGTTAGCTGCGTAATCAAGTGCATCGGCAAGTATCAGCCTGCCTTCAGCATCTGTGTTATCAATTTCTATTGATGTGCCAGAATAGCTTTTTATTACATCGCCCGGCTTGTATGCGCCTGCATCGGGCATATTTTCAACTGAGGGGATAAGGCCTATCAAATTCATTTTATATTTAAGCCTTGCAACAGCTTCAAATGCACCAACAACAGCCGCTGCGCCGCCCATATCCATTTTCATTGCATCCATGCCTGCTGCGGGCTTAATTGAAATTCCGCCTGAATCAAAAGTAACGCCTTTGCCAACAAGTACAACCGGCTTATCTGATTTATTTGCGCCGAAATACTGAAGTATCATGAACCTTGGCGGGTTAACACTGCCTTTGCCTACATTCAGTACGCCGCCCATGTTAAGCTGAGCAATTTTCTTCTCATCAAATACTGTTACCTGGTAACCTGCCTTCACTGAAGATTTCTTCAGGTACTCGGCAAATTTATCGGGGGTTAAGAAGTTTGACGGTTCGTTCTCAAGCTCTCTTGCAACAATTGCAGCATCGCAGATTACTTTTGCATCTTTTAATGCTTCGCCTGCTTCGCGGGTGTATTTGGGTGAATCAGTGAAGAATATTACTTCGTTGAACGGTACAAAATCATTCTTTGCGTGGTATTTCTTGGGTGAGTACTGTGTTAAGAATACACCTTCGCAGATTGCCTGCATTATATCATAGTGTGATGCGTTTGTTATGCTTTTAATGTATGCAAGGTCAGGTACTTCGAAGGCAACTGATGTAAGCTTCATAGCATTCAGCTTCTTTGCTGCAGATGCGTATGCTTTACGGAGTGTTTCAAGTGTAACTTTTTTTGAATCACCCAGGCCGATCACAAATAAACGCTTGCTCCTGTTATCGGGGCCAAGGTATGAAAGTATTGTTGTGTTTGACTTTCCCTTAAAATCATTCGTCTCAATTAACGTATCAAGTATACCTTTGAATAAAGTATTGAGCCACTGCATCTTCTGCACTGACTGGTCTTCAAAGGTTACCGATGAAACAACATCGGCTTTTATATCCTTGATCTTCTTTACCTCATATTTAATTTTCATTTATATCTCCGCGTAAAATATTTTTTATTTTAATTTTTATTGATTTATAATTAATTTAATTTCTTATATACTTTTTTTGCTTCATTAGATGTTTCACGTTTGCCGTCTTACGTTTCACGTCTGACATCTCACGTCTCTCGTTTCACATAAGATATTTTTCCGCTTTCGCCGTCACATCATCTGTTAAATTAGATATCTCAGCGCCTTCAACAAATGCGCCTGATGCGTTCTGGTGGCCGCCGCCGCCGAACTCCTTAGCCAGCTCGTTTGCCTTGATATCACCCTTTGAGCGGAAGCTAAGCTTTACGCCGCGCTTTGTTTCTGTTATCACTATCCCCATTATCACGGTTTCAAGGCTCATTAAGTGTGAGCTGAACCCTTCTATTGCATATTCATCAGTGCCTGTTTCTTCAAAATCCTTTTGCAGAACGTATGAGTAAGCCAGTTTGCCATCATACATCAGTGTAATTTTATTTAAGAACCTGCCCAGCAAATGCAGCTTGCCCGGTGTTGCTTTGTTATAGACCTCTGAATACAGGTCGTACGGCACAAGTCCGTAAGTCAGCAGCTCAGCAATTATACGGTGAGTCTCTTCATCAGTCCTGTTGAACTTGAATGAACCCGTATCTGTCATAATTGCAGTATATAAAGCTGCAGCAATATCTTTTGTTATGATGCTTCCTCCCGAATAACCCGGGCTGTTTTCAATATCTTTAAAGAACGTGTACAGTATCTCGCCTGTAGCAGGGGAGTCTGTATCAACTATATACATATCAAAATCTTCAGGCGTGAACCCGAGATGATGATCTATTAAAACTTTTTTTGCCTTACTCGCTTTTATGTATGGAGCTAATGTTCTGACCCGCTGATATTCATTGGTATCTAAAATGAATATTACATCCGCCGTCTCTATCAGTCCTTTATGCGCACCTTCATCAAACTGCTCAATAACCTTATCCTTATCAAGGAATGTATAGTTATCAGGGGTAGGGGAATAGTTCAAAACTCTTGCGTTTTTACCAAGTGACTTTAAATACAAATAAAGAGCAATTTCGCTGCCAATTGAATCCCCATCGGGGTTAACGTGGCTGGTTAATATAAACTCTTGATTATTATTAATTAAACTAACAATATCCCTATTCATCATGTCAAAAAAGTAATATAATTAAAAAATAAGGATTTAGCAATGATTTTTTAAGATTTAAAAACTATAACATAGTTTAAAAACCCGATTTGAGTTGAGTAAGGTTTTCTTAATAAAATTAAATTATACTTTACGAAGCGCTCAGCTCTACTCCTTTGCAATCAAAATATGCCATAGTATCATCATATTTTGCTTTCCATTTACGGTTTGCTATCATGTGCAGGTTCTCCACCACATCATCAACTTCGCTTTCTGTGTTAAAAATACCAAATGATATCCTCACAGCACCGCCTATATCAAATTTCTCGCCTTCCTTTATCCTGTGTATAATATCCTCTGAATCATTCCTGCCGAGCAAAAAGCTTAAGTAGGGGTGTGCGCAGAATCTGCCATTCCTTGTTGCAATAGCCGCTTCATGGTTCAGTATATCAGCCACCAGGCCGTTGCTTATATCGCCAATATTAAATGTAATAACGCCAAGCCTGTTTTGTGCCGGTATATCACCCAAAATATTTATCTCAGGTATTTCCTTCATTTTTCCAAGCGCGTATTCCGTAAGCTCAACTTCATGTGTCCTTACGTTATCAAGTCCTGCTTTGGTTAAAAAATTAAGTGACTCAGCCAGCGCAATTGCTCCTGCAATATTCGGTGTTCCGCCCTGGTGTCTATCGGGTGAGCTTGCGTAAACATAATCATGCTCGCTTACAAATATCACAGTTCCGCCGCCCGGTGTATAAGGCTGCACTCTATCAAGCACATCACGCGGACCGAAAAGAAATGCTGAACCGAACGGCGCATATGCTTTATGTCCAGCCGCTGCAAGGAAATCAATATGCTGCGGATCGCTGTTTGGCTTTACATCAATTTGCTTGTGTGCCAGAATCTGTGCCGCATCAACGAGTATCTTAGCCCCGTGTTTATGGGCAAGCTCAGCAATTTTATGTATATCATTTATTGTGCCTGTAACATTTGATGCTGCGGTAACGGCAACAAGCTTTACCCTGTGCTTTGCAAGCTTATGCTCCAGGTCATGCATATCAAGCGTGCCGTCTTTATTCACCCCAAAATGCAGCACTTCACCCCTGTGCCTGTGCGGCAGGTCGTTGGAGTGATGCTCCATCAGCGAGACAAGTGTAATGCCTTCGTAATCCTTCATCAGCCATGCAGTCATATCAAGCGCGCTGGTAGTATTTGCCGTCAGCACAATTGCATTATCATCCTTTGATGCATTTATGAATTTAAATATTGTCTCGTAGACCCTGTCAAAAAGCTCTGTCGAGATCATGCTCAGGTTATGCTTGCCGCGGTGAACGTTTGAGTAATAGTTCTTTATGAAATCGATGTACTTGTTAAGTACCGTGCTGCACGGGTGAGTTGAAGCGCCGTGATCGAGATATATAAGGTTCTTTGGCGCAGTACTGCCGTAAACAGGGAAAGACTTTTTGGTAATAGGGAATTCATCCCTGATATAATTTATATCTAGCATACAGATTGGTTGATGGATTAAAGTGAAATTTACTGCCCTTAATAATTGCCAAAATTAATAATATCAATTATCTATTGCAATGTAAACAAAACACTTGATATGTTAACAAATAATGGGTTATTATGTAATTTCATACAGTTTTATGATATATATCGTTAAATGTAATATCACATATTAATTGCCTAATCTAATTTTTAAATATTAATTATATTATAGCGCAAATGAAATCAATAATAGCTTCCATATTAATGATCTGGAGCTTTACCGGCTATTGCCAGCAATACTGGTTAAGTGTCAGCTCACCTGTTAATAAAACATTAACAAGATCTTTCTTTATAGATACTGTTAACGGGTGGGCAGCGGGTGATTCAGGCACAATAATACATACATCCAACAGCGGTGTTAACTGGAGCAAGCAATCTTCCGGGATCGGCTTTATTAATATTGATGATATATTCTTTATCAATCACCGGCTGGGCTGGGCACTTGCAAATGATTTCTTTTACTATGGTACAATAATGCTTAAAACTACTGATGGCGGTTTAAACTGGACAAATTCCAGGTTTCCGGATACTTCACTTGTGTTCAATACTATATATTTCCTTGATTCACTAAACGGGTATATGTCAGGCTACAGCGGCCTGATATATAAAACCACAAATTCAGGTGCCAGCTGGACGAACTGCTTTATTGATACCGCCTATTGCCAGTATCTCTACCTTTTCCCGAAGAATAAATTCTATTTCATAAATTCAACAACGGGTTTTGCATGCGGTGGCCAGATAGATATACAGGGCATGGTATGGAAAACAACCAACAGCGGAGCCAACTGGTATACTTATTGCGTAGCTTCTGAACCGCTGTATGATATTAAAGCCACATCACCAAATAAAATTATTGCCAACGGGGGTGATTATGAGTACGGACTTAACACGGTTGTTTCAACCGATGGAGGAGTTACGTGGCAGTATGAGCTTAATAATATCCTTGGCAGGGGATATTCACTTGCCTTCAGGACGCCAAAAGAAGTATGGGTACCGCTGAATTTTTCAGAATCATTTGCGCTGAATACAGATTCAGCCAATTATGGTTCTATATGGCGTGAAATTGATGCACCTGACAATAAAATTATCAATTCAACAATTTTCATGTCTCCGACTTTCGGGTGGAGCTTTGGCTCAGAGGGCTCGATCTTTAAATATAATACTGCTGTAATTGGTATTGATGAGCAGAATTATGTACCGGTTGAGTTTAAGCTTAACCAGAACTATCCCAATCCGTTCAATCCTTCAACAAATATAAGCTATACACTTTTCCGCGGAGGTTCAGTTAAAGCTGATATATATAATATAAACGGTGAACTGGTAAGTAATATTTTTAATAATTACCAGCCTGCAGGCTACCACTCATTAACATGGAATGCATCGGAATTTTCCACGGGCATTTACTTCTTTAAACTTACTTCAGGTAACAGGCATGAGACTATTAAAATGCTGCTGGTAAAATAAACACAGCATAAGATTAAATGAAAAGTATAAAAAATATAAAATATCTTCTCCTGTTATTGGGCTTAATTACAAATTTAAGCTTTTCGCAGGATTACTGGCAGCATGTACCTTCGCCCACAGGAAGATTACTTTCTAAATGTTCGTTTGTAGATACTGTTTTTGGCTGGGCTGCCGGTGACTCAGGTACTATCATTAATACAACAAATGGCGGTATGAACTGGGGCCTGCAGAATTCGGGTATAACGGATTATAATATAGATGATATTTTTTTCCTTAACCGCAGATTAGGGTGGGCTGTATCTAATGATTACTTCTTTAATGGTACTTTCATGCTTAAAACAACAAACGGGGGAATAAACTGGACAACATCAAATTTTCCTGATACTACTGTTGTTATAGGCTCAATTTATTATACTGATTCACTAAATGGTTATGCATGCGGATTCAGCGGAAAGATATTCAGGACTACAAATAACGGTGTAAACTGGACTGAGTGTACAATAGATACAACAGGCTGCCCGTTCTTATACGGCTTTCCAAAATTAAGGATCAATTTTGTTAATTCAACAACCGGATTTATTGCCGGCGGACAGTATGATATTGTAGGAGCTGTCTGGAAAACCACAAATTCAGGAGTTTCATGGAATACATACTGTATTACTGCTGAACCGTTATTTGATATAAAAGTATTTAACTCAGATAAAATTATTGCATGCGGTGGTGATTTTGAGTTCGGTGCAATTACATCAACAACTTATAATGCTGCGGCAAGCTGGACTTACAATAATACGGGACTCTTTGGAATAGGCAAAGATCTTGCATACAGAACAGAAAAAGAAGTATGGATGCCGCTTGCGTTTGCACAGGCATGGGCTGTGAATCTTGACTCAGGCAGTATCAGTACACCGTGGATAAGTATCCCCGCACCCGATAGCACTGCAGTTTATTCTGCGCGTTTTAAATCTCCAACATTCGGTTTTGCGTTTGGTTCATATGGCTCTATTTTAAAATATAATACAGCCCTTATCGGGGTTACTCCCGGCGGCAGTATTATTCCCAGGGATTATTCACTTAACCAGAATTATCCTAATCCGTTCAACCCATCTACAATTATATCCTACAATCTTGCTAAACCTGAATTTGTAAAGATTTCCGTATATGATCTAACAGGCAGGCTTGTAAAGGTATTTGTAGAAGGTAACCGTCCGGCAGGATATAACAGGTTCCGCTTTGAAAATTTCGGGCTGGCTTCAGGTGTATATATCTATAAGCTTGAAGCAGGTAAATATACAGAATCCAAAAAAATGGTATTGGTTAAGTAAGTATTTATTGATTTTAATAACGGTTCACCGGAAGACATTAAAAAAAAATCCGTCTGATAACTCAAACGGATTTTCTTTTTAGATTCATAACTCTTAAAATATATTCACTTCATATCGCTATCCTGCTATCACGCTATTTAACAAGGATCATCTTTTTGCTTTCCCTGAAATTATTGGTTTCAATTGAATAAAAATACACACCGCTCGGCTCATCAGCAGCATTCCATTTAACTGAATATTTCCCGGGTTTTAAGTCCTGCTCAGCAAGTACTTTTACAATCTGACCTGCGGAATTAAATATCTTAATACTTGTATAACCTGCTTTTGTAATGCTGAAATTGATATTGGTTTCAGGATTAAACGGGTTCGGGTAATTCTGCTCCAGGCTGAATTCCTGCGGAACTTCACTGCTTATCTGCTGAACACCGATCGTAGTATAATCAATAATCGCGCTCCATACCTGAAGTATTCCGCTTTGGTTACTCATCCATACAGGATATAATTTATTGTTACCTGAAGTCATTCCGATATTATCACCCATATTACCCTGGCCCGTACCTGATACAGGTGCAGGGCGGAACCTGTTTGATGATATCCTGTGATCGCTCCATAAAAATCCGCCATCGGTGGACCTGGAAATGTACATATCTGCAGAGTCTAACACATTTCTGTTATCATAATACAATATGTTAACACCGCCCTGTTCATCTACTCTTATCGCAGGGAAAAATTGATTTCTGCCGTTGTTCAACGGGTCCTGGTTAACCCTCACGCCGGGTGACCATGAATTTCCATTATCTGTTGAGCGGTGAAGTATTATATCAGGGTCACTGCCTGCTGGTGCAAGATTTTTATCAGTAGTTACTACATAAATCCAGCCGTTTCGTACACCGCCTGTTTTATCAACATCCATCACTGGGAAACTGTTTGCGCGTATGTTCCATGGAGAGAGTGCTGTTGTTCTGATACCGTTGCAGTCAAAAGCATTTTCTGAAACCTGCCAGTTTAAGCCGCCGTTTGTTGATCTTGCAAACCCTATTACATCTTCTGTAAAAGGTGAAACAGGTATCGAAGATGCCCATGCTACATAAACTGTCCCGTTGGGTCCCACAGAAATATACGGTCCAAGTGACCTGTTAGAATTAAATGAATTGTTTACCTGTATGACACCTGACCATGTTATTGCCCCATTAGTTGTATACGATAAAACAATGGGGAACGGGTTTGTAAATCTTGTCCAGGCAAGGTATGTCCTGCCGTAAAACGGACTTGCAGGAGCATCATCTGTTCCGGGAGCTCCTTTATCCTGGTCACCCTGGATGATGGGGCTAGCAGTTTCTACCCATTGTGTACCTCCGTTTGTTGAATAAGCACTATACATACCGTGAGTGAAACCATTCTGATGAGTAAGGATATATATCCCGTTCTTGTCAATTATAGGGCCGGGATCCCCAGCATGAGTGATCTGATTTGCGAGGCCAAGGATCGTATCAGCGCCAAACCAGTTTAAACCACCGTTTGTTGATAGATACACACCTTCAGTTAAAAAATTTGATTGTATTGTAAATGCACTCGCAAATAATATTTGAGGATTAATTGGGTGCCTTACAATACTTGGCTCAATTTGACTGCGGCCGGAAGGGAAGATCCTGTAATTTGGATATTGAGCAGTAATATCATTTGAAAAAAAACTAATAAATATTACTGCCAGAAATATGGTTAATTTATTCATTTGTGTTAGATTTTGACTGTGCTTACTCTATATTAACAATACGCAATTTATGATTAAAATTCCTTAAATTAAATAAATAAAGAGGCACCTGCCCGGGATGCCTCTTTAAAAAAAAATAAAAATTTCACAGCTTTTACCTGAACATATAAGCCAGTGTCAGCCCGCCGAAGAAATTCCGTAACGGACCCGACTCATAAAATTCATTCCTGTCTGAATTTGTCTGAATGAATGCAACGTATTTCTTATCTGTTATATTATTCAGGCCAAAATAAGTCAGTAATCTTACATTTTTATAATTCAGGTCAAATCCTATCTGTGCGTTCAGCAGACTGTATGGAGCTGTTTTCAGGCTGTCTGAATTTGCATCATCCACAAACATTTCTCCAACATTTTGGTATGTACCTTTAATATAAAATGTATATTTCTTCTGAAAAGTATGCTGGTACATCAGTTCAGCCGATGCAAAATGCTTTGGATTTGAAGGCTCGATATTACCGCTGAAATCACGGTATGTTATATTACCTTCGCCATCAATACTTCCAGCGGTATAGCTGTCATACTTAAAATGCTGGTATGTGAACGCAGTCTTTAATGTGAGACCTTTGTATATTTCAGTATTAAATCCGGCTTCAAGTCCCATTCTGTCTGTTGAAGCCGCATTCCTGAAGAACGGGTCACCATCAAC
>CAZOAP010000120.1:0-9971 GCA_964577645.1 uncultured Ignavibacteriales bacterium | reverse complement strand
TCTTCCCAATACATCATATATAATTAATTTGACTAAAGATCTTTTTGGCAGAGAAAATTCTATTATTGTTACCGGATTAAATGGGTTAGGATAATTTTGTTTCAACGTATAATAATTAGGTATTTCATTACTAATAGGCTCTACTGCACTATAAGTAATATTACCGCCTCCATTTGTCGTTTTTGCTAAATTATTAAAATTAAAGCCATTACTAGTCCATCCCACTAAACTATCAACAAAGAATGTATGTCCAGAATTAATTATTGGAATAGTTTGTTTCCCCCATGTTAAACCACCGTTGACAGTAGCAAGAATAGTATTACTCGTATCAGTTCCGCACCACCCTTTTAAAAAAGTGACGAAAAATAAATAAGAAATACTAATTGAATTTGTATATTGAGTTATCCAATTTACCCCTGCATTTGTTGTAAACAAAATTTTATAATTATCAGCTGGGGGTCTCTCTGTTACCCATCCTGTATCCTTAT
Organism: uncultured Ignavibacteriales bacterium; assembly: GCA_964577645.1. Lineage (GTDB taxonomy): Bacteria > Bacteroidota > Ignavibacteria > Tepidaquicellales > OLB5 > OLB5. The sequence goes on along the minus strand of CAZOAP010000120.1, from coordinate 9,483 downwards.
TTAAAAAAAATAAATTTATTGCATTTATACTTATTCCTGTAATATTTGACCAGTTTACTCCGCTGTTGGTTGTCTTAAATAAGCCGCTGTTTATTACCCAGCCGTAATTTTCATTACCGTATTTTGTTTTTAAAAAAGTTAGCTTGCCGCAGCTTTGCTGGTTTGAAATAAATACTGCGCTTGTGCCTCCATTTGTAGTTTTGTATATTCCTCCCAGAGTACTTATCCAGCCTGTATCACGGCTTATAAATGATATCCAGCACATCGAGCCTGCCGGCGATACGCTATCCCATGTCGTTCCACCGTTAAATGTTCTGTATATTTTACTGTTAACAACTCCCATGCCATAAGCAGTAACACTGTCTATTTTATTCAAAACCAAAATCCTGAAGTTTGATGTAAGTGTCCAGTTTGTTCCGCCATTGGTAGTTCTTAAAAAATTGCTGTTATCCAAAGCGGCAAAGCCTGTATCTTTATTTAAAAATACAAGATCATTAATCTGACCGCTAACAGGCAATGTTTGCTGCAGCCATTGGGCTAATAGCGAAGTGTGAAACAGAGAAATAGTGAATAATATTATATACAGGTGTTTTTTCAAATGGCGTGGAATTTGATTTACTTAAGATAATACATAAGGTTAGTAATTACAAATAAAAAAAGCGGTCAAAGACCGCTTAAAAATTATGATTCATGTTGTTAGTATTTATCAGGCAGCTTATACTTCACAAGCTTTACACCAAAGAAATAACTGAAACCGATATTTGCGCTGAAGTAAGCGAACTGTTTCCACCCGGCAAACTCAACAGGCTCAAACGAAGCATCGTCATTTAAGCCGACAATTGAAACAGGCGGTACAGCAGTTTCATCCTGTGTAGGTGTTTCTGACTTTTTCAGAAGCAGGTTTGCGTGTGTGAACCTTATACCGAGATTTATGCCGAAGTTCTTTTCAATTGCGTATTCAAGCCCAAAGAAAGCCTGGTAACCTAAACGCATGCTGCTTTGTATCTTAATATCGACCCTGTTATTATCCTGGTTTATTATCTGTGATTTGCCTGAGATGAAGCTTAACAGGGGATTAGCTCCAAGGAAATATTTAACTTTATGGGTAGGGGTAAAGTTGTACTCAAGCCCTACACCGCCATTAAAAGAGTTGTAAGAAACCTGCCCTTCCTGGGTGTTTTTCGCAAAAATATCACTCTGAAAGCGGTCAAAACCTGTAATAAAATCAAGCCACAGGCTGCCTTTTTTAGTTAAAGGAAGCTTTCCAATAATATTAAAACCATACCCGTTCCTTGCGCCGTAATTTCTGCCTGATTGAAAGTCATCCCTGCTGAATCCGCCGTTATGGCTGGTAAGCTCCATAGCACCTGTATTCAATCCGCCGTTAACATGCAGAATGAATTTAGGAACGGTCATTACAGTTACAATAGTTATTATCTTTGTCTTTTGTATCTTTACAGTATCATATTTTATCGTAATAGTAGTATCCTGTGCTTTAGTAACAGCACCAAAGAGCACCAATAGTGCTGTAAGTAATACGGATATTTTGCTTATATGATCTTTCATTAAATTTTTCAGCTAGTCTGCTTACTTTTTATTTTTCATCCCGAAATAAATATCTATACCGGTATAAAATGTACTGTATAAGAATTGCTTCCACCCCGCATATGGTATTGATTCGCTTCCGGTAACTTTATCATCATTTAAATAAGTCTCATTAACAGATGATGATACTTTTGATTCCTTGCCGATTAAATTCGCATGCGTCAATTTATAGCCTAAATGAAACCCAACGTTATCATTGAACGCATACTCAAATCCTAAATTAAAGCTCACTCCAAATCTCCATGCGCTTTTGATCTTCAGGTTAAAATCCGCTGTATCAGTAGCAAGTATAGCATCGCCGCTAATTGCGCTTGCTACTATATCCAGCCCGATATACGGCTTGAATTTCTTTTGAGGTGTAAAGCTGTTTTCTATTCCAAGCGAGCCTGAAAAAACATTATAGGTTACTTTACCTTCAGGTGATTCAGAAATTATAAAATTACTCATAAACCTGTTGTAACCTGCTGTAATATTAAGTCTTATCTTTCCCTGTTTATGTAAAGATACTTTGCCTGTCAGTGCTGCGCCATAACCGTATCTTGTTCCAAAATTTGCCCCACCTTCAAAATCCGCTTTACTGAAGCTGGTATTTTCGTTTGCAGCAAGATCCAGGTGACCTATATCATAATTAAAGCTAAGCTGAATAGTTACTTTTGGGGGTTTACCCTGTTTCAGCATATTTATGATCTTGTTTGTAGCTATGTAATTATATGAAGTATCTGCGGGAGTATATGTAGTGCTGTCTTCAATCTGTGAAAATGAAATTGATACACTGAATATAAGCAGCAGTAATATGTATATCTTTTTTATTCTCATTATAAGATCAGTTCTTTCTAGTGATAATAAATGCATCAGTATATCCTTTTGATCTTGCGATCTCAACAAACTTCATTGCATCTGCCCTTGTGCCATAACGGCCTATCCTGACTTTGAATAGATTACCTGACTGTTCATAATAGACCTCTTCACCAAGGACCTGTCTAGCGCGCTCAAGGAATCTATCGAAATTTGACTGAATTGAAAATGCACCTATTTGCACAATATGTGTATATGAATCTTTGTTGAACTTGTCTTCTTTTATTTTATCATCTTTAAGGGTTATCCTTCTTATAGTATCAGACTTTACCGTTTTTTCAGTATAGTGTACACGGTATTCTGTTTCTTCGTACTCACCTGAAGAACAGGCAATATATAATACAGCCGGAAGGGCTAAGAAAAGTACAGGTAATATTTTAGCAATTTTCAGCATATTTTTCTAAGTCAATATAAGCCATAATCTTAAAAAAAACAAGACTTGTAAAGGGTTAATTTAAAATCAATCTATAACTCCTTATAAATAAAACAATTATACAGGTGCAAAATTAGCTTTCTTCAAACATTAAAAAAAGTTAGCCGAAGTAACAAATTCAGCTAACTTTTTTATGTATCTGTTAAACTATTTAGTTCAGCTTATAAATTTTTTCCTTTATACCAAAATAAAAGTTTACACCCAGCATAATTGAATAAAAGGCAAATCCTTTTTTATGGGCACCTGCAAAGCTTAGATTTGGATCAATATCATCCCTTAAAGAAAATTCTTTATCAGTGTTTGAACCTTTTGCACTTTTCAGAAAGGCATTAGCATTGATTATCCTCACTGCGATATTCAACCCGAAGCCATCGTTGACAAGGTATTCAGATCCGAACATAAAGCCATAGCCTAATCTGAAGCTGTTATTCACCGTATAGTATTCGGTATATGGAGTTCCTATCCCGCGGTTTTCAAACCATACACTTATTCTGCCGTTTATAAGGCTTGCATTAAGCTCACCGCCCATGAACATTTTGAATTTATGTGCGGGAGTAAAATTATATTCAAAACCAACTCCGCCGGTAAAACAGTTATAATTTGCTTTCCCGTTATCTGCAATTGTTGTTTTATCACCAAATGTATATGATAAGATCCTGTTATAGGTTAAAGACTGAGTAAAGCGGTAACTGCCTCTTTCATTTAAAGTTATTTTGGATAGCAGGCTTAAACCGTAACCTTTATCAGCGCCGAAAGTTTCACCTGAATATACATCTTCTGACTGGTAATCATCATTATAAGCACCAGAGAGCTCGAGTATTGACTGGTTGTAATCAATATTTGCCGTCAGAGTATATTTTGGGGTATTTCTTACTATCATGTATCTTTTTGTTACAGTATTCTGTGCAAAAATACCTGTAGAAAACGTTAAGAGTAATAATGCAAATAATATTTTTATATTGTAATAACGATCCATAATAGTTTGAATTATTTTTTAAACCTGTAAATTATATCTTTTACTCCCACATAGAAGTTCATTCCCAGGTAGAATGATGTAAAAATAAAATTCTTGAATCCGCCGAACTCAATTGTAGCCGTATCATCCTTTTTATCCCTCAGCGGTACTTCATCAGGGTTATCGCTGACTTTTGTGGATTTTAATACCTGGTTTGAATTTGTAACCTTTAAACCAAAATTAATGCCAATCTTTTTAGTGAACATATATTCCAGGCCGCCATAAATCATATAACCCAGCCTGAACGAATTCTTAATCTTAACCGTCCTGGTATTATTTGTTGCAGAATTCTTCATTTCTGCAGTGCCGTTTATAATGTTTGCCTGGCCTTCAACAGCAATATATGGTTTAAGCCTGAAGTTGGGGTTAAATGAATTTTCTAATCCAACACCAAATGCAAATACATTATATGTCACCTTGCCGAATTTAGAGCTTGATGCAAGGAAATCACTGCTGAACCTGTTGTAATTGCCTGAAATATTTATCCTGACATTTCCCGCCTTGTGCACGGGAAATTTGCCGATCACCATTAATCCATAGCCGTTCTTAACGCCAAAGTTCTTTCCGCCGGAAAATTCAGATGAATCAAATATACTCTGGTAATTTGATGAGAGCTCTGCCATTCCCAGGTTCAGGTTGCCTGAAACCTGCAATGTGAATATTGGAGGTGACTGGATTCTGTAATAATCTTTTAATTTTGCGCCGGTTGATTTATAATGGGTTGTATCTTTGTAATCTCCTTTTTCAATGTTGTAAGAGCCTGAACCGCAGCCGATCAAATAAGGAAGTATAGATAGTAACAATACTATACAGAAATTTCTTAATCTCATGTCCCGTGTATTCCCTACTATGTTTAGAAAGTAATATTTACTCTATATTATCTTCTTATTAATTATGTAAATTATTTATAAAAAACCTCAATTTCAAGTAATTATGTTTACTTGTTTTCCGGTTTTAATGTTGTTACCTCAACTACAAATGAATCATAAAATCCTGCACCCATTGTTACAGAAAGGAAATTTATCGCTTCTTCTTTGCTGCTGAAATTACCGAATCTTATCTTATAAAGTCCGTCAATATTCTTTAAAATTATATCATTTCTGCTTAGTTTTCTGTTTGCCCTGTTATTGCATTTTTGTGCATTTGATTCATCAATATATGCACCTAACTGAATGGCATATGATCTGGATACAACCTGTTTTTCGCTGAACTTATTATCATTGGGCTTTGATTCTTCCTTTATTTCAGAAACAGGTGATTTTACTTCTTCTTTGATCTCTGTTATTGATTCATCAACTTTTGATGTTTCAACTGTTTTCCCGGATTCATCAACTTTTTTAGGGACCTCTACTACGGGTTCTTCAACTTCAACTATTTCGTAAATAGGTGAGTTACACCCTGTATATACCAGAAATAGTGTTATGAATAATGAGGATATGAATAATTTATTTTTCATTTTATTTTTCCCTTTTACCGTATAAGAATATAATTTTTTATGTATTTTTTAGCAATTTATTAAATGTTCCTACTCTTATCACGGTAATTTAAACCAATTGTAAATACTATACAATACTGCAAAATAGGGAGATTATTTTTTCTGTCTTTATTTATAAGTAATAAGCGTTTTTTTTATTTTAAAAGTATCATTTTACCCGTTTTTGAGTAATTTCCACCAGAAAATGTATAAAAATATATACCACTGGGCAGATTTTCAGCATTCCACTCAATTTCATATTCTCCCGGTGCAAGCAGCTCATTTACGGGTATTGCAATTTCTTTGCCAAGAATATCATATATCTTTAATGTAGTTAACTCGTTTTTGCCATTGGCGCTATTCGGAATTGAAAATTTTATCTTTGTAGAAGGGTTGAATGGATTAGGGTAATTTTGATACAATTTGTATTCATTTGGAATATTAGTGCTAATAGGTTCTATTCCGATCGGATTGCCGCATCCATTAGTCGTTTTGATTATGACGCCACCACTGCCAACAAAATAACCAGTGTTCACATCAGTAAAATAGAGATCATAAAACCCGTAGTTTGTTATTGAGTTATAAACTTTCCATGTGTTGCCTGCATCGGTGGTTTTTAAAACTTTCCCCTGGGATGCAGCTGCATAACCTACGTATTCATTCAAAAACTGAATTGACCATATATCAGACCAGTATCCAAAAGAATCGGTAGTTTCACATACTTCGTACCAATTATTACCGGAATTAGTTGTCTTAAATATCCTACCCGTAGTAGTAAAAAATCCGGTCGAAGAATTCACAAAATAAAAATCATAAATATAATCAGTGACATTTGGAATAGTTTGGAAATCCCAATTGATGCCACCATTGGTAGTTCTGCTTATTCCCCAGCCAAGATTGTAATCATCTCTTCCCACGAATCCAAGCATTTCATTAAAGAAAAATAAGCACTCATGATACCCGACTCCATAACCCGATAATATATTCCAGTTAACTCCTCCATTTGTTGTTTTCCATGTTAGATTGTTTTTACCCAAAATAAAACCCGTATTTGCATTTAAAAATTGAATCTCATTTAAAACTCCCGGCGAATTGCTGTAATGTACCTGTGTAATTGTTAATCCACCATTAGTTGTTTTGAATAATGAATCCTCACCACCAAAATATCCCGTGTTTGCATCTATAAAATCAAGGTGATATAAGCCGTGAGAAAAAACGATATTCCAGTTCGTTCCTCCATTTGTTGTTTTTAGTAAATGTCCCTCATCAACTATATAACCTGTGGTAGCGTTTGGAAAATCTACACCCCATATAAAGTTATATAAATTTGTTACCTGTGAATTCCAATTCACTCCGGAATTTGATGTCTTATATACCTGTCCGTTACTGCCAACGCTTATCCCGGTTGTGGGATTGATGAATTCAATTTCATATGATTTTAGGTCACTTCCAATATTAAACCAGTTTAAGCCGTTATTTGTTGATTTATATAAATACTGCCCTCCTCCTCCGGTTGGGGTTGTTGTATATAAACTTGCAGGATCAACTCCTGAAATATCTTTGATACTTTTATGCAGGTCGGATGGGATCCAGTTTAGCCCTGCATTTGTAGATGAAAATACTCCACACACATATGGCAAACCCGTAGTCCCGTAAATAAAAATAGTGTTGTTAATAAATTTCAATCCTGAAATTTCAATGTTAAACCCTGTATATAAAGAATCAATATTTGAACCGCCGTTAGTGGATTTAAATATTTTTGCATATCTGAAATTATTACCATAAATACCCTGGAATCCTGCATAATATCCGGTTTGACTGTCAGAGAATTTTATATCATTCAGAGTTATTGTTGTATCGTTAAATATTGTATCCCAGCTTAATCCGCTGTTTGTAGTCCTGTATAACAATGTTCCGAATATTGAATAATAATTATATCTTAAAAGATATCCCGTATTAATATCATTGAAATATATCTTGTGAAATTTCGTTTGATGGAAATCATATAATGCATTCCAGTTCACCCCGCCATTTACTGTTTTTAAAACAATACCTGAATCACTTACTATAAATCCAGTTGCTTCATTGATAAAATGAAGTGATGTATTATTCTGGCTGTGATTGGTATAATGAATACTCCAGTTACTTCCTGCATTGGTTGATTTCATCACGCTGTTAAAACACATTGCGTATGCAGTGGTTGTATTAACAAACTGAAGTTCACTTATATTATTACCCTGCGGTAATGGATTCTGCCACACCCAGCCTTCCTGTGTATATAACGATTCTGTGATAGTGAATATCAGGGCTATTGTTAATAATAATTTTGGCAAAGGACCTCCTTATTAATTATACAAAATTACCTGTAAAATCCGCATAAATCAATCACCTAAACGGCAAAAATTAATTTCTTTCATTTCATTAAACTGAATGCTATTTTTGCTGAATATAGAATATCCCGTTCATAAGGAACGATAAATACATAAATAAGGAGAATTAATGTCTTTACTGGTAGTTGGCTCACTTGCGCTTGATACAATTGAAACACCCTTCGGAAAAGCTGAAAGAACGCTGGGCGGATCTGCAACCTTTATATCCGTTGCCGCATCTTATTTTATACAGCCGGTTAGGCTGGTTGGTGTTGTTGGCGGTGACTTCCCCAAAAAAGAGCTTGAATATTTTGAAGAACGTGAAATTGACCTCGAAGGTCTGCAGATAAAAGAAGAAGGCAAAACATTCCACTGGCACGGTAAATATGATTATGATCTTAATACCCGCGAGAGCCTGGTAACTGAATTGAATGTGTTCGCTGATTTTGATCCGATAGTTCCAGAAAATTTTAACAAGAGCCAGTACCTGTGCCTCGGCAATATTCACCCCTCTTTGCAGAAAAAAGTATTCCTGCAGATGACAAATCCCAAGCTTGTTGTTGCAGATACTATGAATTTCTGGATAGACGGTGCATATGATGACCTGGTTGATGTACTTAAACATATAAATGTTTTTATTATCAATGATTCCGAAGCAAGGGAAATATCCAAGGAAGCCAACCTGTTTAAAGCTGCTAAAAAGATCCAGGCACTTGGACCCAAAATTGTCATTATAAAAAAAGGTGAGCACGGAGCATTGCTCTTTTATGAAAATGAGCTCTTCAGCGCGCCGGCTTACCCGCTGGAATCAATTTATGACCCCACCGGCGCTGGTGATAGCTTTGCGGGCGGCTTTATTGGCTACCTGGCAAAGACAGATGATATATCTTTTGAGAACATGAAGCGCGCGGTTATTTACGGCAGCACAATTGCATCATTCTGTGTTGAAAAATTCTCGCTTGAAGGTACAAGGGATCTTACCCGTTTAAAAATAAAAGACAGGTTCAATGAATTCACAAGGTTCTCTGCTTTTGAACCGGCTGAATTATAAAATCAAAAATAACTAATGATAGATAAGCTTGAATATACCAACAAACACGAGCTTATTTTCTTAGACCAGACACTTCTTCCTTTAAAGGAGAAGTATCATAAGACTAAAAGTTACAAAGATGTTGCCGAAGCAATATCTTTGCTCAGGATACGCGGGGCTCCCTTGATCGGCATCGCAGCAGCATACGGAATCGTAATGGGGGTACATCATTACGATACCGATAACCGCAAGAATTTTGAGATACATTTTTACAAGGTAACTGAAACCCTTCGCATATCACGCCCCACAGCCAGGAACCTCTTCTATGCTGTTGATAGAATGACTAAGGTTTTTGAAGAAAATATTGATAAGGATTTTATTGAGATCGAAGACCTCCTCTTAAGAGAGGCAGATGCCATTTTTGATGAAGATGCTGAAATGTGTAAACGCATCGGTGTTAACGGCTCTGATCTTATCGGTGAAAAAATGAGTATATTAACACACTGCAATGCAGGTGAGCTTGCCACCGGAGGTATAGGTACTGCGCTTGGCATTGTTTACACTGCACACCAGCAGGGCAAGGATGTTTTTGTATATGTTGATGAAACCCGTCCGCTGCTGCAGGGCTCAAGGCTTACAACATATGAGCTTGAGCAGAACGGGATAGATTTTGATCTTATAATTGACTCCATGGCGGCGAAC
>CAZOAP010000119.1:0-9982 GCA_964577645.1 uncultured Ignavibacteriales bacterium | reverse complement strand
AGTACTCCAGGTAGAAAAGGTAAAGATCCGCTGATCAGTATTGCTCTTTATCATTCGGAAAACTCCTGTTCTTCACATCCTCACTGTACTGCTTAAAAGCGGTTCCCATGCTTTCGTAAAGGTTAAGGTAACGTCTTAAGAACCGTGGACTGAACTCATGCGTCATGCCCACCATGTCATGGGTTACCAGCACCTGGCCATCAACGCCGCTTCCGGCACCAATGCCTATCACAGGTATTGAAATGCTCTCTGCTACCCTCGCAGCCACCACCGCGGGTATCTTTTCAAGAACTAATGCAAAACAACCGTATTGTTCCAAAAGTTTGGCATCTTCAATCAAACGCTCAGCCTCATCCTGCTTTTTAGCCCTCACAGTGTAGGTGCCGAATTTATAAATGCTCTGTGGGGTCAAACCAAGGTGACCCATAACCGGGATACCTGCCGTGAGGATCCTTTCAATGCTTTCCCTGATCTCGCGGCCACCCTCCATTTTAACAGCGTGAGCCCCGCTTTCTTTCATAATGCGGATTGAAGAGTTTAACGCTTCCTTTGAATTGGCCTGGTACGATCCAAAGGGAAGGTCCACTACCACCAAAGCCCTTTCAACAGCTCTTACCACGCTGCTGGCGTGATAGATCATCTGATCGAGTGTAATGGGCAGGGTGGTCTCATGCCCGGCCATCACGTTGCTCGCGCTGTCTCCAACCAAGATCACATCTACGCCGGAATGATCAATGATCTTGGCCATGGTGTAATCATAAGCGGTCAGCATGGCGATCTTCTCGCCTCTTTTTTTCATTTCGAGCAGCACACTGGTGGTCACTCTTTTTATTTCTTTGTGAACTGACATGTCTGAATGTTTAAGCAAAATTAAAAAAAAACCCAACCGTTAAGGCTGGGTTTGAATATTGGATCAACAAGGTTCTAGTACGTAGAAAAACCTTGTTTGTCAGTGATTTTATGCTCAATCAGCAGACCAACACAGGCAGCATCTGCAGCTTTGTGTTTGTCCTTTTCAGTAGCGCCTTTTGGCACAACAACCTCGATGATGAGCTGGCGTGTGCTCACGCTTGCAAATTCAAAGGTTTGGGTGTCTTCCGCGGTAGCATTGTCAAACAACAGCTCGTTGGTACGCGAATCGAAGATTTTGTAGTTCACTTTATCGCCAATGGTCACTTCGCAGCAAACTGAAATGCGATAGTCCATACCCTTGTAAATAACACAACGTAGCTTCGACACCATACCCTGGTTAAAGAGACCGCTTTTGCTTTGTGCATTGTACTGCCATTTACCGCCACTGCCTTCCAGCACGCAGTATTTTTTATGAAAGCCACCGCAAACACTCGCCTGAGCGAAAGATGAAGTGTTCAAAACAGCAATTGCAATTAATGTGATGATATATTTCATGGGTAAAAACTATTGAGTTAATGTATAAGAATTACGAACAGCTTTAATTTTAGCAACGATTGACTTATAAATGTCCTCGCTGATCACAAGCTGTTTTCCGCCGGTAAGTGTGGCAGCCTTGTTGTCCTTGGTTTTTACCGGCTGTGCGTCTTTTTCAGCGATCTTGTCAAACTCGGCAAGTAATCCTTCAAAGTCTTTTCTAACCGACTCCACGTTAACGTCAGTTTCGTGTTTCTTTAAAAATTCAACCAGGTTATCAAGTGTATATTTTTGATCAGCCAAACGCTCAATCACAGGGCTGTTCGGTTCAAATTTTTTGATCAGGCTGGTAGCAATGTACATGCTTTCAAGCCATCCGCCAGCCACAACCATGGCAAGTGTCGGACCTTGTTTACTTTCTTCAAGCGCCTCAAAAGACGAGAAATAAACATCGTCAGTGATCACACCCAGCGAATCCGATGAGCCGATATTGTTCTCAAGACGTTTAAGGATCTCCGGTTTAATGGCAGTTGAAACACCAAGCTGGTCTCCCATCACCTTCACGGTTTTGAAATATTTTAAAGCCTCAGAACCGATCTCAAAAATACTGCAGTAGCTGAGATCGCAGCTGTAGATCCCGAAATTAAGGGCGCGCAGTTTGTTATCGTTATAATTTTTTTGATTGGCAGGAGAGTTTAGGAAGGTTGTTTCCTTGGTGTTACCACCAACCATTTTAATGAAGGTGAGCATTTCACCTGGCGATGGCACCTGGAATAATGTCTCAGAAACCTGGCCGTTCATAGGCTCCTGTGTCTTAGTGGAATCAACGGTTTCCACTTCTTCTGCTTTTTCGCCGTCACCACAACCGCTGAGCGTAAAGATGGTAAGCGCTGATAAAAATAGTAGGGTTGATTTATTCATTTTTTAAAGGTATAATTTTTAGTTAGCTTTTAATAATTTATTTACCAGGCTTGCTGCCTCATGAAACTCGATCGCCGAATACACTTTTAATCCAGATTCGTCGATGAGCTTTTTGGCGGCTTCGGCGTTTGTACCCTGAAGACGCACAATGATAGGCACATTAATGGTGCCCATGTTTTTGTATGCATCTACAATACCTTGCGCCACACGGTCACAACGAACAATGCCCCCGAATATGTTCACAAGAATGGCTTTTACGTTCTTGTCCTTTAAAATTATCCTGAATGCCTTTTCAACCCTTTCAGCATTGGCTGTTCCGCCAACATCAAGGAAATTGGCAGGTTCACCACCACTCAGTTTAATAATGTCCATGGTAGCCATGGCAAGACCAGCACCATTCACCATGCATCCTACGTTACCATCAAGTTTTACATAGTTCAGTTCCGCTTCGCGTGCTTCAACATCTGTTGGATCTTCCTCTGTGATGTCGCGCATGGCAGCGTAATCAGGGTGACGGAAAAGGCTGTTGTCGTCGAACGATACTTTGCTATCTACTGCGATGATCTTGTCATCACTGGTTTTTAAAACCGGGTTGATTTCGAATAATGATGCGTCAATACTTTCGTAGGCTTTGTAAAGCGCTGTAACGAACTTTACCATTTCTTTAAAGGCGTTTCCGCTCACGCCCAAATTAAAAGCGATCTTCCTGGCCTGAAATGCCTGCATGCCAACACGCGGATCAATCTCTTCCTTCCAGATCTTTTCAGGAGTATGTTCAGCAACATGTTCAATGTCCATGCCGCCTTCAGTACTGTAAATAATGGTGTTACGTCCTTTTGCCCGGTCGAGCAGCACGCTCATATAAAATTCTTTTGTTGGTGTGGCTCCTGGATAATAAACATCCTGCGCGATCAGCACCTTACTTACCAGCTTACCAGTGGCGCTGGTTTGTGGTGTGATCAGGTGCATGCCAAGTATCTGCCCTGCCTTTTCCTTTACTTCATCAAGGTTTTTAGCCAGCTTAACGCCGCCGCCTTTACCCCTGCCACCGGCATGGATCTGGGCTTTTACAACAACCCAATCGCTGTTGTACTTTACTTTAAGTTCTTTTGCCGCCGCTACTGCCTGTTCTGGTGTTTCCGCAACAACTCCTTCCTGCACTGCCACACCAAAACTTTTTAAGATGCTTTTTCCCTGGTATTCGTGAATTTTCATCGTTTGATTATGATTATTTTATAAAATTTTATTCCGTTTAATTTACTACTTTATCTTTTTCAGATTCTGTATACTTTTATCGAGCTCTTTTTCAAGTGAATCTGTGCTGCGTTTTAGCGAATCAAGCTTTTGCTTAAATGAATTGTTTACTGAATCATTAAGCTGTTTGTAGTTCTGTTTCCTTATAGAATCCAGCTTCTTATCGGTTTCTTCCTGCTGTTTCATTAATTCCTTATAAGCATCGGTATCTTCAAATTTCTTTTTTCCGAAAAAACTGCATCCGGAAAATATGAGGGCAATAAATAATATTAATGCAGTACTTTTCAATTATTATATATTGTTAAATGGATCACTTGGTTTTCCTTGTACTTCTGTTATTTTCTTCCTGTAACAGTGAGTCAGCTTTTGTTTTGAGAGTATCAAGCTGTTTCATCAGTGAATCCAATGATTTCCTGTCAAGAGAGGAATCTATCTTCTTCAGGTTCTCGTCAATTTTCTCATTAACTTTTTCGTTGACCTTTTCTTCTACTTTTTCGCTTATTTTGCTGCAGTTAATTATAAAGCCCAAAACAAGTAATGCAGAAAGTAATTTTATTGCTTTCATCTTTTTATAATTTTGTTTTTATTTTATCTGCTATAGCAGCCCCAATTGCCAGGCTTGATGTTGCAGCAGGGGATGGAGCATTGAGTACATTTACAATATTACCGTTATCATGTATTAAAAAATCGTCAATTAATTTGCCAATGATGCTGATCGCCTGTGCCCTTACTCCTGCACCGCCGGGTGAAAGATCCTCTGCGGTAATTTCAGGCATCAAACGCTGCAGTGCCTTAACAAACGCTTTTTTGCTGAAAGAACGGTGAAACTCACCAAAGCCTGTTTCATAATACTTTGATGCTATGCTGTAAAAACCCTTCCATGTGAATGTGCTGAAAGTATCCTTAATGCTGAAACTAGTCTTTTTATATCCTTCTTTTTTAAATGATAGCACTGCATTCGGACCCGCTTCAACTTCGCCGTCTACCATCCTTGTAAAATGAACCCCCAGGAACGGGAATGCCGGATCAGGTACAGGATATATCAGGTTTTTTACCAGGTATCTCTTTTCAGGTTTTATCTTGTAATACTCACCTCTGAACGGGATTATTCTTACATCTATATTGCGTTCAGTTAATCCCGCAACTTCATCACTTTGCAGGCCGCAGCAATTGATAAATATTTTTGTGTTAAAAGAACTGTTTTGTGTGTTTACTCCAAGCCTGCCGTTAGTACTATTTATTTTTAAGACCTTTTCTGAATACTTGATCTCTCCGCCAAGTTTTTCAATACACTCAGCATATTTACGGGAGACAGTTTTATAATCTATGATTCCGGTATACGGCACGTGTATTGCTTTAATACCGTTAGCATGCGGTTCAATTTCCTTAAGCTCTTCTTTTGTTATGAACCTTATCTTAGTTAATCCGTTTGCAATTCCGCGCTCATAAATATCATTCAGCCTTGTCAGTTCATCTTCACGGGTTGCCACAATAACTTTGCCGCATATATCAAAAACTATATCATTCTGTTTACAGAACTCAAGCAGCATGTTGTAGCCTCTGATGCAGTTATCTGCTTTCAGGCTGCCCGGTTTGTAATATATCCCTGAGTGGATAACTCCGCTGTTATTTCCGGTCTGGTGTTTTGCCGGACCGTTTTCTTTTTCAATAACGGTCAGTTTTATCCCCGGTTTTATTTCAAGTATCTTAAGTGCAGATGCAAGCCCAACAATACCTGCACCTGCAATAATTACATCCTGCTCTTGCAATTTATTTTATTTATAGAGCTTCTCAGCAGTTATCTTTGTCTGCATGAAAAGTAACAGGTAATCATATCCGCCTGCTTTAGAGCAGGTTCCGCTCATATTGTAACCGCCAAACGGGTGAACGCCAACAAGTGCCCCTGTGCATTTCCTGTTAAGGTACAGGTTACCGACAAAAATTTCCTCAGCAGCCTTTTTGATCTTCTTTTTATCCTTTGAATATGCTGCTCCGGTTAAACCGTATTCAGTATTATTTGCTATCTGAATAGCCTCATCAAAATTGGAAGCTTTCAATACTGCAAGTACTGGTCCGAATATTTCTTCCTGTGAAATTGTATCATTAGGCTTAACATCTGCAATGATAGTAGGCTGTATAAAATAACCGCTCTCACCGGCTTTTGCTCCGCCAAAAACTATTCTGCCGCCATCGGCAACACCTTTTTGAATATAATTCAATATGCTTTCTTCTGAACGCTTGTTTATCACTGCAGCCATTCCCGGATTTTCATCAGCGGGTCCGACCTTAATTGCAGAAGCCTTATCAACCAGCATATCTATGAACTTATCATATATCTTTTCATGTACTATTACCCTTGAGCAAGCTGAGCATTTCTGACCCTGGAAACCGAATGCAGATGAAATAACGCCTGCTGCTGCTTCTTCCATAGATTTAAGCTCGCTATCAACTACAATTGAATCTTTACCGCCCATTTCCGCGGTAACACGTTTTATCCACTTTTGTCCCTGCTGCGGTCTTGCTGCAAGCTGGTTAATACGCAATCCGACTTCTCTTGAACCGGTGAATGAAATGAACCTTGTTAACGGATGTTCAACTATCATATCACCAATAAGCCCGCCTGAACCCGGAATGAAATTTACAACACCGGCAGGTAATTTTATCTCTTCAAGTAACTCCATGAATTTGTATGCAATAACCGGTGAATCACTGGAAGGCTTTAAAACAACGGTGTTGCCTGTAACAAATGCAGCAGTTGTCATACCTACAAGTATTGCAAGAGGAAAGTTCCATGGCGGAATAACCACGCCAACCCCTAATGGAATATAATGCTGGCGGTTCTCTTCACCTTTTATCTTAACAAGCTTTATGCCTTTATCATATCTCATCATTTCCCTTGCATAGAATTCCATAAAGTCAATTGCCTCTGCAACATCACCATCTGCTTCTGCCCAGTTCTTGCCTACTTCATAAACCATCCATGCTGCAAATTCAAATTTTCTTTTACGCATTAATTTAGCAGCTTTAAAAAGGAATGCTGCACGCTTCTTGGCAGGCACTCTTTTCCATTCATCAAATTTAGCGTAAGCTGTTTCAATTGCCCTGTTTGCCATTTCTGGGGAAGCTTTGGAAACCCTGCCGACTGTTTCTGAAGTATTGGATGGATTTATTGAAGATATTTTATCTTCTGTGAATATTTTTTCACCGCCTATTATTACGGGATATTCATTATTTAATTCACTGTGAACTTTTGCAAGGGCTTCACGGAATTTAACAGCATTTTTGTTATTTGTAAAATCTATAAACGGTTCGTTTCTAAAGGCTTTCATTTTTATATGTATTTAATGATTATATTTATTAATGATTTGGATATTCTGTATTATGAAATTTAATAACCTAATATTTTGCATATCTCGTCATGAATTTTAGGCCTTACATTCCTTACTTCTTCGCTGCTTCTGTTGGGATAAACCCTGTTGGTCAAAAATATTACTATAAGATCTTTCTCCCTGTCACACCAAACGCTTGTTCCTGTATAGCCTGTGTGCCCGAAACAGTTTGAGGAAAACCTGTTACCGCACGGAGGCGGGTATTTTGTTGCTTCAGGTTTGGTATCCCATCCTAATGCACGGGTATTGCTGTAGCCTAAACCTGTAACTTTTGTCGTAAAAAGCTCAACTGTACTGCTTTTGAATAAAGTATCCTGTAATGCCTGCGGAGACATCCTTCGTTCATCTGTGTACCTGCCGTTATTTAGCATCATCTGCATGAACCTGAAAAGGTCAGGCCCTGTGCTGAATAAACCCGCATTGCCTGAAACACCTTCAAGTATGGCTGCAAGCTCATCATGTACATATCCTTTTAATAGCTGGTTGCGCCAGTAGGTATCATTTTCTGTCGGAGCAATCCTGTAATCCTCGCTCATTGGAACAAGGAAGTCAGTATCTGTCATATTCAGCCTGCTGAATATGTTATCTTTGCAGAACCTATCGAGTTTTTTACCGCTGATGCGCTCAACAATTTCTCCAAGCAAAAATGCATTATAGTCGCTGTAGAGAGTTCTTGAACCTGTTTCGTATTCCTTGGTACAATTATAAATAGCATTTTTGACTTTTTGTGGTGAATCCATATTGGGATCCTGGTAAAATGGTGTCCATGCTGTTAAACCTGAATTATGAACCAGCAGATTAAAAACTGTAATATCACTTTTACCGTTGTTATTGAATTCAGGTATATATTGATATACCGGGGCATTAAGATCTAACAACCCGTCATCATAAAGTCTCATCACAGCGGAAGTGGTTGCTATTACTTTTGTAACTGATGCCAGGTCATAAATTGTGCGCATGGTTGTTGTTTCAGAGCTCTCATCATAAGTCAGCCTGCCGTATGCATTCTGATAAATTATGCCTTTTGAATTCCCCACAACAAGTACTGCAGATGGATAACCGTTTGCACGTATACCGCTTTCTATAATATCATCAACAGCAGAAAAATTCAGCGTCTTCTGCTGAGCGTTACTGTTTGAGACTAATATTAAAAGAGCAAGAAAACTTAGTTTTATTATAATACATAAAAATGACACATTTTTCCTCGAATATGGGAGCAAATTATGGCATTTTGTAATAGACATTTAAAAATATTATTTGAATTACAAATATACCTATTAAGCATATAAGTCTCAATGAATTAGTAAATATCACAAATATTTAACTTTTTTAAGAAGTCATTTGCGCTATATCTCTATTTTCCTTTAAGTTATGAAACTTTACTGCAATTCACCTGTATGGGTTATATTTTTTGAGCTCAATCGGCTTTATTTTTGATTCAATTAATTAAATAAGCAGCTATTTTATATGTTAGAGAACCTCTCCTTTGCCGACCAAATTTCAGATATATTATTAACAGATGTGAATAATGAATCCACAAAGGGAATATTATGGAACCTGATTCAATCGATACCCAGTAATATTTCAATTTGGGAAAACGGGAAAGTATTATATGCCAATCCGGCATTCTATATTTCTGTTGGAATACCCAGCGGAGACCTGGTTGCTTTGAATAAACTTGTTGAAAATGAAGGTTACTTTGAAGTTCATCCTGATGATTTTGATTATTCCCCAGAAAACACAAACTCATTAAAGAAGGAAATTTCCAGCGGTATAGTTTTTCATAAAGAAATGAGAATGAAAAGCAGGATGAATCCTGTATACAGATGGTATAACACTTATATTGTAAAAGGTAATGATCCCGGAAGCAATGTTGTGATAGAAATTGATGAAGATATTCATGAAAAAAAGCTGGCAAGTGATAAGCTTGTAGAAACACTTAAGGAAAAAGAACAGCTGGTAGCAGATAAAGATCTGCTGATAAAAGAGATACATCACAGGGTTAAAAATAATTTCCAGGTCATATCAAGCTTACTTAAGCTTCAGTCAGCCAGGGCAAAAGATGATACTGTAAAGCTTATCCTCGAGGAATCATGTACAAGGATACTTTCAATGTCAAAGATACATGAAATGCTCTACCGAACAGATAATCTTGAGCACATTAACTTCAGGGAAAATATTCAGAATATCGTTCACAGCTTAGTTGAATTGTATAACGGTAATTGCAGGCATGTTACGTTTAATGTTGTATGTGATAATATTAAGCTGACTATTGATACTGCTATACCATGCTCGCTGATATTAAACGAATTAATAAGCAACTCTCTGAAATATGCATTTAATGACTGGGAGCATGCAAAGATAGATATCATATTAGCAAGTAAAAACGGCAATTGTATTTTATCAGTTAAAGATAACGGTATAGGGTACCCTGATGGCTTTGAAAACAAAACTTCAGGCAGCCTGGGGATTTTGATAGTTAAAACTTTTGCTTCACAGTTAAACGGTAAAATTGAATTTATAAATTCCGGCGGTGCAGAGTGCAGGATAACTTTCCCTGCTTAAAATTATAAAAAAAGCCTCCTGGAAAACAGGAGGCTTTTTTGTTTGGATCACTATCTATTGCTTTGTCGAAATTATTTCCATGTTCTTGAATTCTTTCCCATCCGGACCCGCGCTGTACATTTCCATTTTTGTAGTGCCATCTGAGTTATATGTTACATCTTCCCTGACATCAACCATATTTCCTGTCATCGGGTCAACCATTTTGCCTTTATAGTTTACCTGTTTTAATGATTCATTCCATGTGCCTGTCATGAACATTATACCTGTACCCATATTATCTACCCATGTTGACATAAATAATTTAGCGGCATTATCATAAGCTTCCAGTGACATTCCTTCAAACGGCATACCCATCATATTGCCGTTAATTTTTGTTGAAAGATATCTGCCTCCGAGTACCATCTCTGATACTGCTGTTGCTTCTGATACTGTGGGTTCCTGTCCGGGAGCCATCCAGAAAGTGGATT
>CAZOAP010000118.1:0-9989 GCA_964577645.1 uncultured Ignavibacteriales bacterium | reverse complement strand
GCCTGAGATTATATATTCAGTGGATATAATGCATATCTACAGGAAAGATGTAATAGTTGCATATATACCTGAGAGTAAAACCAAACCTCACAGGCTTATCGAAAATGGCAAAAAAGATGATGATCAGACAAAGGTCTATATCAGGGTAAAGGATAAATCTGTACAAGCATCCAAAGAAACGATCAAGGTGCTCAAAAAATTAAGGGCTGATTCACCCGCACAGATAATAAACCTTGGTGATAAAGAAAAAGCGCTGATAGAATACTTAAGCAAACATGAGCGTGTCACACTGCAGGAATTCAGGGAATTCCTTAACCTTTCAAACCGCCGCGCCAGCCGTATACTTGTAAACCTTGTACGGGCTGATCTTATCCGGCTGCATAACCACGAAAAAGAAGATTTTTATACACTGAATTAAAGCGTCTTATCTTGGCCAGACAATACCCCTTAAATTAATAATTTCTTTAAAATATATTGCAAAATAGTATTTGTTGTATTAACTTAAAAAATATAATCTTATTTATTAATTTTATTTTGGAGAATGTTATGAAAAATATTAATCACAAATACATTCTTAATTCAATCGCATTAATTTTCTCATTTTCATTACTTCATTCATCCATCCAAAGCCAGACTTTAAATGCATTATACTCACCCAATGGTACCACCTTGTGGGTAGTAGGGTCCAATGGTTCAATTTACAGGTCACCAGATGCCGGACAAACATACCTGGATAAGAGCAATGGCTCATCCAGCTATAATACAGTTACCGGTTATACGAATTTTATATTATGGATAGGAGGAGAAAACGGAATAATCCTGAAAAGTACAAATGCCGGCTCTAATTTCACTTCCTATGTGATTAATTCTGCTGAAAATATTACCGGGCTCAGTTTTATTGATAATGCCAGCGGCTGGGCATGCACAGGAAGCGGAAAGATATATAATACCACTGATGGGGGCATTATTTGGAACCTGCAAAATTCCAATACAACTTCCGGTTTAAATAAAATAAAGTTTATAAATTCATCAACCGGTATTGCATGTGGGCAGAACAGTACAATTATAAAAACTACAAACGGAGGTTTGAACTGGAATTTGCTGACATTGCCAATAAACGGTAATATCTTTTCAGTAGATATATTAAACAGTTTAATTTTTGCTTCATCAGTAAACGGTAAAATTCTTAGATCTACTGATGGGGGAAATAACTGGAATACTATTGCAATTATTGCTGTAAATCTACCGGATGTTTCATGTGTTAATATTGTAAATGACAGCACAGTAAATATTTGCGGAGAAGGCGGATTTATAAGAAAATCAACGGATAAGGGTCAAACTTTTGTAAATCAGTATAATCCCTCATGGAGTGATATGAAGCTCGTTTATTTTTACAGCATAAGTAGTGGATGGTGTCTAGGAAATAATAAAATGATATTAAGAACCAATAATGGCGGCACAAACTGGTATATGCCTAACGGAACTGCAATAGATCTAAGCTGGTCTTTGAAAATACCTTTGAACTTCTATACATCTTCAGGTAATGTGTTTTACCAGAGTACGTGGAATAAAAAAGAAATATTTGTTACCAACTCAAATAAGCTATACAGGTCACTTGATATTGGAGAAACCTGGGCTCAAATAGGTACAACTATGCCTTACGGCTCAATATCAAATTCGTTATTTGTTTCACCCAAAGATACAAATATTATATTAGTTGCAATTGACAGCATTGATAATTTCCATGGGAAAGTATTACGATCTACGAATTATGGGCAGAGCTGGCAAATAACATTTTCTGCCAACAGGAGCTCTGACGGGATACCAATGGCTATAGACCCAAATCATACCGATACTATATATTACGGGCCGACTGATTCTGTTATGTTCAGGTCAACCGATTTTGGATTAACATGGTCACCTCTTGGCTCATACAGGTTTGAAAATAACTGTTCCATAAAAGTCTTAAATGGTCATTCAAATATCATAATTGTAGGTTCTGCCAATTCATTTGGAAGTAAAGGTTTAATAACAAGATCAACTGATTACGGTGCTACATGGACAATTGTTGATTCAAACCGAGGGCCGTATCCTGAAGTGCCTGCAATTTCCGGGTCAATACTTGATTCAGTACTATACGCAACAATGTACCAGGGTAATGAAGGCGGATTAAAACGCTCTACAAATCTAGGTTTAACATGGAGCTATATTAATATAGATGGTACTGCATGGGGATTTGACAGGTCAGGAGATGACCCAAATGTTATTTGCTATGCTCCATGGGAGTATCCAGCAGCAATTCCGGCTTATATTTCCTATGACAGGGGAATACATTTTACACCTCTGCCGCCAATGAGTACAGTAAATAATTTCTCTGTGTATTTCTATAACAGGAATAATCTTTTGCTGCAACAGTCAGTTGGATTTTATAAGCTTAAAGCAACAGTATCTGTACCGATCGGTATTGAACCGGTATCGAACAATGTGCCTTTAAATTATTCATTGAACCAAAATTATCCTAACCCGTTCAATCCGTCAACATCAATCAGGTTCGCACTGCCGGTTGCATCTGAGGTAAAGCTTGAAATATTTGATGTTATGGGAAGATCAGTTGCTGTGCTTGTTAATAATAAACTGAATAACGGTGAGTATGAAGTAAAATGGAATGCAGAATCCAGTTCAAGCGGTGTTTACTTTTATAAGTTAAGCACTGATTATTTTACTGTGACAAAGAAAATGATATTGTTGAAATAATAGTTAAAATTTATAATGTTTTTTATGCAAAACCCATCAAATTGATGGGTTTTTTATTAAACATTATCTATTGACAAAACTAAACAATTATAGTATATTTGTAGTACTTAACAAGTACTATATATTATTGAATAAGAAAGAAATAATAGAGAAGTTTAAATCCATAGGGTTTAAAGAATACGAAGCAAAAGTTTTTATTGTACTTATGAAGGGTATTCCTATGAGTGTACCTGAAATAGCCGATGACGCAAAGCTTCTTAGAAATTCGATATACGATACACTTAAAGCATTTGCGCAAAAAGGATTCTGCAATGAAATAGAAACAAGCTCAACCCTCAAATACCAGATAATAAATCCGGAAGTGATTGTTGGAAAGCTTGAAAAAGAGTATACTGAGTCAATGCGTAAGAACCTTGCTACACTTAAAGGTACATTTGGAGAACTGGAAAGCTTTTACAAAACAAATCCGGCAGTGAGTGATGACAAGATCGATAATGTAGAACTCGTCAGGGGTTTCAACAAACATCGTGTACAAAAATATATTGAACTTATCAATAACGCTAAGTTTGAAATCCTTTCAATGAACAGGTTAAGGGGCATTATCACTGATGAAATTAATGACTTCACAAAAAAGTTTGTGAAAAAAGGCGGTGTTATCAGATCAATCTATAAGATAAGTCTTGATTTCAGAGTAAAGAAAAATGATAAGATTGTAAATGCATCAAATGAAGATCTGATAAAAGTATGTGAAATGTTTGAAAGATTCGGTGAGGAAGTAAAGCTTACAGCAATTGAAATTCCCAATATGGTAATAATAGATAGAGAAAAGATTTTTCTTAATCTTGCCGGAAATTCAGTATCTTCAAAAGACAAACAAACAGACCTGATTGTAAACAATAAACAGTATGCAGGAAATATGTACGACCTGTTCGTTAATTATTGGGAACGTTCGGCGACCGTAAAAGAATACCAGAGTACGCTTAAGATACATCATAAATAAGATTCATTTGCATAGAGTAATTTAAACAGATATAACCATATAAAAAAATAATTCTGCTTCTTGACAGAATAAATAGAATGGAGATATTATCTTGAAAAAAATCATATTGATTATTTTAGTTTTTTTTAATTGCGGTTCATTAATTTCTCAGATTGAAGCATTTTATTTTTATCCTTTAAAGGAAGGAAATGTGTGGGTTTATTCATTGTATAATACCCAATGGGGTACATATTCTAAAATACGTAAAAGTGTGAGCGCAACACAAGTTGTAAATAATCACAAATATTATAAAGTAGGTGATAACTTTTTCAGAGTAGATTCTGCTTCCGGGAATGTTTATTCTTTATACCTTGGTAATGGATGTAACTGGTCACCAAATGAGAGAATGGTAGACAGTTTGAAGGCCAGATTAAGCGATTCTATTAAATCAGACTGCGGTACTACTATCAAGAGATGTTTAGATACAAACTTGCGCATTATATTCAATATAACAAGAAGATCACGGCACTTCACGTATATAGGAGGCGGTACATTATATGTAAGAGATATTGGAATTTATGAAGTATACGGAGGCACGGGACCAAATTTATTTTCACAAACTTTGTTGGGTTGCGTAATTAATGGTGTAGTTTATGGTGATACATCCATGTTTACTTCTACAATTTCAGGTATAGTGAAATTCCAGGATAATAATCAACCTGTATCATCTGGTTATGTGAAAGCCATAAAACATTCTTCACTTGGAGGCAATCTTATTGTCATTGATTCAGTTCGAATTCAACCCAACGGAAGCTATACATTAACCCAAATCCCGCATGATACTGTTGACCTAATGGCATTTGATGACGATGAAGCTATGCATTCCCCGCTCTTTGTGCCAACTTATTATCCATCAACAATTGAATGGCAGCAGGCAGTACCATTATATCCTGCAACGAACTTAACAAATATTAATATCGGTGTCTACAGGGTATCTAACGATCTGCAAAGTTCCGGGATCATAAGCGGTGGTGTGTATTTAAATACGGATATGCCGTTATATCCTTTGAAGGATGCGATTATATATGCAAAGATAGGTAATGTTTTTAAAGGGTATTCAGTTTCTTCCGGCACAGGAGCCTACGCAATTGATTATTTGCCTCAGGGTTCTTACACGATAGTATGCAGCAGGATGGGTTATACTGCATCTACAGTAAATGAGCAATTGGGTGCGGGTAACCTGAACAACATTAATTTTTACTTTGGTATCCCATTGGGAATTTCTGAAACGGGTATTCCGGTGGAATATTCGCTTTTGCAAAATTATCCAAATCCGTTCAATCCTATTACAAAGATAAGTTTTGAGATCCAAAAAGCTGCGAACGTTATACTTAAGATATTCGATGCTAACGGTAAGGAAATAACGGTACTTTTCAATGGTAAGCTTAGCCAAGGAATCTATTCTGTTGATTGGGATGCAATAAATTATCCCAGCGGCGTGTATTTCTATCAGTTATGTTCAGAAAGTTTTTCGGAAACTAAAAAAATGGTATTACTTAAATAAATAAAATTACCTTAAATTTATGTAAACCTTACAACTTTAAACCCATCTATGATGGGTTTTTTATTTAAATCTGAACATCGGAATTTATTTCTATCAAATGAGTACTGAATCTTAACTAAAAAAGGGTTACCTTTTGTAAAAGGGCACCGTTTAAAGTATATTTGGTTTCATTTTTTATAAAATATAAGTTATATTTGTAATACATAACATTGGGGTGCTTCTATTTTAAGAGGCTGAGACTATACCCTTCATTCATTTGGAAATAATAAAATGAATGAGTACCTGATCCGGGTAATGCCGGCGTAGGAAAAACAGAATAAGACCGTTTATCCTGTATCAATTTCCTGCGTTTAAAGGAGTTGAAAAAGGATAAACGGTTTTTGCTTTTAGAAAATAATTATATAAATAAATAAGCTCAAAAATGAATAATACAAAATCTAACGGAAACGGTTCAAACGGAAATGGCAAGATACATACTAACGGGAACGGAAGTACTAACGGAAAAGAAAAGCTTTCACACGATTATGTTATGCCTAACAGCACGAAAGTTTATGTTAAAGGGAAAATATTCAGTGATATCGAAGTACCTTTCCGCGAGATAAAAGTATCCCCAACTAGACAGCATGATGGTACGCTGGAAGAAAATGAACCCATATTAGTATATGATACAAGCGGCAAATGGGGTGAAGAGAATGTAAAGTGTGATGCAACCAAAGGCCTGCCCGGCATCAGATCAAAATGGATAAAAGAGAGAAATGATGTTGAAGAATATGAAGGCAGGAATATAAAGCCTATTGATAACGGTTATTTAAGCGAAGATGAAATGAAAGCTGCAGGAGAAGGTAAGAACGGAAAACTTGAATACTACCCGGGATTGCGCAGGAAACCGCTGAAAGCAAAAAACGGCGGCGCTGTAACACAAATGTACTATGCTAAAAAAGGGATAATTACTCCTGAGATGGAATATATTGCAATTCGCGAGAACCTTGGCAGGGAAGCAGCAATAAATTATGCTTTGAACGATGAGCTTAAAAGAAATGAGCTGAACTGGCAGCATAAAGGAGAGCCATTCGGTGCTAAGCTGCCAAATTATATTACACCGGAATTTGTAAGAGATGAAGTTGCAATGGGCAGAGCTATTATTCCCGCAAACATAAATCACCCTGAAACTGAACCGATGATAATCGGCAGGAATTTTCTTGTTAAGATAAACGCTAACATTGGCAACTCTGCAATTTCATCATCAATAGATGAAGAAGTTGAAAAGCTGCGCTGGGCTATTAAGTGGGGAACAGATACTGTAATGGATCTATCCACAGGTAAAAATATCCATGAAACAAGAGAGTGGATAATCCGCAACTCACCTGTACCTATTGGAACAGTACCAATTTACCAGGCTTTGGAAAAAGTCAACGGCAAAGCTGAAGAGCTAACATGGGAGCTTTTCCGTGATACATTGATTGAACAGGCAGAGCAGGGCGTTGATTACTTTACAATACATGCGGGAGTATTACTGCGCTATATTCCGTGGACAGCTAACCGTATGTGCGGAATTGTTTCACGCGGCGGCAGCATAATGGCCAAGTGGTGCCTTGCTCATCATAAAGAAAGCTTTTTGTATACGAACTTCAGGGAAATTTGCGAGATAATGCGCGCTTATGATGTATCATTTTCACTCGGTGACGGTTTAAGACCCGGCGCAATTGCAGATGCAAATGATAAAGCACAGTTTGCTGAGCTTGAAACGCTTGGTGAGCTTACCAATATTGCATGGGAGAGTGATTGCCAGGTAATGATAGAGGGTCCGGGACACGTACCAATGCATATGATAAAAGAAAATATGGATAAACAGCTCGAAGTCTGCAAGGAAGCTCCGTTTTATACACTCGGACCGCTTACAACAGACATCGCACCGGGTTATGACCATATAACAAGTGCTATAGGTGCTGCTATGATAGGCTGGTTTGGCACTGCTATGTTATGTTATGTAACTCCAAAAGAACATTTAGGTCTACCCAATAAAAAAGATGTAAAAGATGGCGTTATCACATATAAGCTTGCTGCACATGCGGCTGATCTTGCAAAGGGTCACCCCGGCGCACAGATAAGGGATAATGTTCTCAGTAAAGCCAGATTTGAATTCCGCTGGGAGGACCAGTTCAATCTTTCACTTGATCCTGAAACGGCACGTGAGTTCCACGATGAAACTCTGCCGGCAGAAGGTGCTAAGCTTGCGCATTTCTGCAGTATGTGCGGTCCGCATTTCTGCTCAATGAAAATTACCGAAGACGTACGTAAATATGCTAAGGAATTAGGTGTTAAAGAAGAAGAAGCACTGGCAAAAGGAATGGAAGAAAAGAGCAAAGAGTTTGTTGAATCAGGTGCTGAAGTTTACGTAAAGTAAAATGATTTTCCCCGCGAAGGCGGGGAACTCAGGCATAAATTTTAATAAATATTTTTAAATTAAATTTACTTTTGAATTTGTATATAAAATATATTCAGATAAATGTCTTTATGGTTTTATTTTTGATGACAATTATCAATTCAAATTCACAGGAATTACCAAAAGGCGCGGTACAAATTACACCGGATAAGCTTGAGTGGATCACTCCCCCCAATTTACCATCCGGAGCTAAAGTAGCATTCCTTGAAGGAAATATTACACAGCCGGGTATATTTACAATGCGGGTAAAATTCCCGCCATACTATAAGCTTCCAGCACACTGGCACCCTATAGATGAACGCGGTACAGTACTTGAAGGCGCTGTATGTATCGGTTTTGGCGATGCAATGGATACAACCAATTACACAAAGTTTACTGAAGGATGTTATTATGTAAATCCAAAGGATTCACATCACTATGTCTTTACACAAAGTGAAGGCTGTACGATACAGTTTACAGGTGTGGGTCCCTGGGGCTTGAATTATTTAGAAGAAAAATGATAATTAATCACCGCAAAGACGCAGAGACGCTAAGATAAATTTGGAATATAAAGATAGAATATTTGCAACTGAAAGAGAAAGATTGAATTATCTTTCTTCGGAAATTCTTGATGCTTGTATCACTGTTCATAAAGAAATGGGTCCCGGTCTTTTGGAATCGGTTTATGAATTGTGTTTAATGAAGGAATTTGAGCTAAGGAAAATACCTGCTAAAAATCAGGTTTTATTACCCTTATATTATAAGGGAAATACACTTAATAAGGAATTAAGAATAGATATACTTGTGGATGAACAAATCATAATGGAAAATAAGTCATGTGAGAAAATGATTCCCGTTTATCAAGCACAAATAATTTCGTATCTGAATCTAACAAAAAAGAAATTAGGTTTTCTTGTAAACTTTAATGTTCCGGTTTTAAAAGAAGGTTTTAAGAGATTTGTAAATAATTTTTAGATCTCTGCGTCTTAGCGTCTTTGCGGTTTTAATTTATTAAAATTTGTTATTATGAAAACTATAATCATAGGCGGCGGCATAATCGGACTCTCGGTTGGCTGGCAGCTTGCTAAAAAAGGAATTAACGTTGAAATTTTAGAGCGTGATACCGCAGGCAGAAGCGCAAGCTGGGCTGCTGCAGGTATGCTTGCACCACAGGCTGAAATGGGATTTGAAGATATTGAGCTTTTCTATTTATGCAGAAAAAGTCTTGGTCTGTACCCCAAATTTTGCAATGAATTATATGAAGACAGCGGTATAAAGGTTGAGGTTGAAAAAACAGGCTGCATATTGCCGGCTTTTGACAGAGATGATGCTGAACGTTTACACAGGCTATACGATTTCCGTGAAAAGATAGGTATGCCTGTAGTTTGGCTGACAGGCAGCGAAGCGAGGGAAGTTGAACCTTTCCTTTCACCGCGCTGCACGGGTGCAATATGGATAGATGATGATGCGCAGATAAATAACAGGTTACTGCTTGAAGCACTCAAAAAAGCATTTGTAAAGTGCGGCGGCAAGCTGTATGAAGAGCATAATGTGGAAAAAGTAATTATTTCCGGCGGTAAAGTTACAGGTGTTCATGTACACGGTAATGATATTAATTTTGATAATGTAATTGTTGCCGGCGGCGCGTGGTCAAAACAGATCCAGGGACTCCCTGAAAATTTATTGCCGCCTGTTAGACCCGTTAAAGGACAGATTATCAATCTTAAACTAAATGATTCATGCCGCATAACTAAAGTTGTTCGCGCACCAGATGTTTACCTGCTGCCTAAGAGCGATGGCAGGTTAATCCTTGGTGCAAGTGTTGAAGAAATGGGTTATGACATTCAGCCGACAGCCGGTGAGATTTTCAGGCTGCTTGAAAGAGGATGGGAAGCAGTGCCATCTATATATGACCTGCCCATCGAATCAATTGATGTTGGGTTAAGACCCGGCAGCCGTGACCATATGCCGATTGTTGGTGACTCAGATATTGACGGGTTATTTTTCGCAACGGGTCATTACAGGAACGGAATATTGTTAACTCCCGTAACTGCATATGAGCTCAGTGACTGGATCGTAACCGGGAATGTATCAGAAACACTTAAAGGATTCGGAATATCCAGGTTTTACAAAGAAACAGTTTAGATATATGAATATTAAAATAAATGGTGAAGATATCATTTTGAAGGAACAGATGAATTTATCTGATTTCGTAAAAATGAGGCTGAATACAACAGAGCCTAAAGGTGTAGCTGTTGCAATGAATGATA
>CAZOAP010000117.1:0-10018 GCA_964577645.1 uncultured Ignavibacteriales bacterium | reverse complement strand
AATAATATCATAATTATACGAAAACCTTAAATGGCTGGTGTTGTAGCTGCGGAAGATGTAGGAATACTCAAAAGCAAACCTGCCGAATGGAAACTTTCCGAAAGATACTTCCTTGGTTAAGCCAAAGAAAACTTTCTTATCTTCTATCACAAGCATGGGATTAATGATTGCAGCAAGATAAAAAAATGCCGGTGCATCCGCTTTTTTGGTAAGCTTAAAGGGCTGCACGTTTATTTTAAATGAACCGGGTTTATCATTATTAAGCTTTAATGAATTTATTTGTGAGTGCGTTAAATGACTCATAAATATTATCATTAACAGAAATGCAAAAAAGGTTTTCTTCATCTAAAAGAAATTATTGATTAGAAACAAATTTTAAGCCTATTATGGAGCCGATCAGTGTAAAAATAAAGAAGATCCGCCAGAAATCTGCCGGTTCTTTCAGGAAAATGATGCCAATCAAAGCAATGCCGCAGGCACCAATGCCTGTCCATATAGCATACGCTGTGCCTAAGGGAATTGTTCCAAGCGCTTTATCAAGAAAAAAATAGCTTAATATTGTGAATACAATGAAGAGCACTGTTGGCAGCGGTTTTGAAAAACTTTCTGAGTATTTAAGCGATATTGCGAAGCAAATTTCAAAAATACCCGCTATAATGAGGAAGATCCAGCTCATATATGTAATTTATTAGTTTTACAAAAATAAGAGAAAAAGAGTTAACAAACTGAAATCATTAAAATAATAACACACCCCGTCCGGCAAATGCCGGACACCCCTCTCAAGAGGGGAATTTTGGATAAAAAAAAGAGACGCATGTGATGCGTCTCTGCGGTTGAGTTTAAGATGATTACTTGTTATGAGTCATTGAAACCCGTGTCCCAAGCTGGAGCTTGGGACACGGGCCGTATGTAATTGTTATTTTACGTTATCTTTTAAAAGCTGGGGGAATTCCTTATAGAATTTTTTGACCTTTGGAGCTATTACAAATGAACAGTATCCCTGTGATTGATTGTTGTTGTAATAATCCTGGTGGTAATCTTCAGCCTTGTAGAATATATCAAACTTTGTTACTTCAGTTACTATCGGGTCATCCCATAGTTTTGATGCGGTTACATCGGCAATTACCTTTTCTGCTGAAGCTTTCTGTTCATCACTGTTGTAATATATTGCTGAGCGGTATTGTGTGCCTTCATCTGCTCCCTGTTTATTCATAGTGGTTGGATTGTGTATGTGGAAAAATACAGTCAGCAGCTGTTCATATGAAATCACAGAAGGATCGAAGGTAATCTTAACTACTTCAGCGTGACCCGTTGTGCCTGTACATACTTCCTGGTATGTAGGGTCCTTTTTTGTACCGCCGGAGTAACCTGACTCAACTTTTTCAACACCTTTTAAATCCTGGAATATCGTTTCAATGCACCAGAAACAACCGCCTGCAAGTACTGCGGTTTCAAGCTTTGTTTCACCTTTTTTTGTTGTATCGCCCATGTTATTGTTTACAATTGTTTTGTTTTCATCTGAATTTTGAGAGGATTTTACCGTTTTGCCGCCAATTAATGAACAGCCCCAAAGAGCTGTTACAACCAGTATTGCGGCAAAAAGCAAAAATATTGCTTTATTTTTAAACATTATACAGCCTTTCTTAGTGATATAATTTAATAACCACTATAATATACGAAACGTTTCAGAGGAGGGATTTTTGGGATTATGGTTTTGCAGAGTCCCTTTTCAGGAGACTCTGCAAATTACAGAAATGTGTTGTTCTCAGTTTAATTATATTTTACAGAGTCCCTTTGGGAGATTCTGCAAAGAACGGGATGGGGTAATGTTTTATTGGGAATGATCTGCAAAAATACATTAGATGATTACGTGTGACCCCTACAGGGTCACTTTGTTATTTTTTATTTTTATTGCTATAAATGTGTGACCGCTATGCGGTCATTATTGTTTTGGAATGTTGTTATCAAGTGTATTGTATTGAAAAATATTGACTCCGTAGGAGTCACATGTTTATAGAAGGATAATTGAAATTAAACGACCCCGTAGGGGTCGAATATAATATTAGGTAGAATTATAACAATGAGTTTAAATGTTCCCAAGCTGGAGCTTGGGAACAAGTATAAGGGGGGATATAAAACTTGAGGCGTTAAAAAAAGAAGAATTTGTGAAGATATGTCAAGGCCAGGTCTGCGGCTTATCTAAGGAAGGGAGCTGGGAAAATATTTTTTATTAATGATGGTGGCGGATGCCTTTTTTTACGAAGAAGTAATTTACAGGATATGCAGCTATGAATCCTGCTATCAGGCTCAGGAACATTCCGTACCAGAAAATTGCATCAGTTAGACCCGCTTCCATTACACCCGGAGTATAAACCTGCACTATCACTTCAAATGTTTCCATGACTGCAATGCTTAAACCTTCAGCTATCAGCACCTGTTTGAAGGCAGCGGACCATGAGTATCCCGCACGTTTTAATGGAACTATGCCAAGTCCGAAACCGCCAATTGCTCCAAGGATTATGGAAAGTATCATTGAGGTATGATTATCGAGTGAAAAGATTACCGCAAGTATCATTCCTGCCACTTCTCCAAGTCCGCAGCCTATGAGGCAATGCACGGTTGCGCTGAATGCAAGAGAGAATAAATTTTTATTTTCTGCTATTGGTTGTGAATGATGGTGGTTCATTGTTGAGTTCATGATGAAAATTTTTATATTCGGTTGTTTAAATTATTGATTTTTTTTGATGTTATAACCCACCCCGTCTTTGCCTTCGTCAAAGCCACCCCTCCCCAGAGGGGAATTTTACCAGGCTGCAGGATTTAGAATGAAACCACCCCGCAGCAAACAACCTGCCGGTTATTTGCTTTCTCCCACTTCTTACCTGTCGAAGCCAGGTCTGCGAAATTACTGCGTAATTTCTTGAAAGGAGGGGAGCTTAATTAATATTATTACATATCTGCGGGGTTGAGCTTGATGTATATCTGCGCTGATAAAGGATTTTTTCCGTAAATTGATTGCAGCTCCTTTGGAGTAAAGTACATGCTGCCCTGTATGCCGAGCGATACATTTGTATTTGAGAACTGAAATATTCTGTAGTTTGTGCCAAGTGTTATTGCGTTAATGTTAAACTTTGTATCGTGATCAAAACCTTCAAGCGAGAGCTCTTCGGGATCCTTCTGAACAAACTCATACCTCCCATATATTGCAAGCTTATTCATTTGCAGATTGCTTTCAAGTAAAAAGGAGTGCTCTGTATGGCCATGGCCTTTATCATTATATCCCCATGCAAATGTTGTGTTGATATTACGTGTTGATGAAAAATTATAGCTGTGAATTACAGATGCTGTTGTCCTTGTAACATCAACATCAGGCTCTAATGCTTCAGGTGCTTTGATAAACCCCTGTGAGAATTGCAGTGCGAAATTCTTATTGGGGTTTACCGATAAACGGTAGCTGTATGAATTGAAAAGCGGCTTATCAAAGTTATACCTGTTCTCATCAGGCTCACTGCCTGTAAAAATTGAGCCTTCAACCTTGAATATTTTATAACGGAACCCAAGCGTACCTACGCCGAATGTAATATGTGATGCATCCTGCCAGTGATGCGAGAGCGGTGCATCGGGATTGTTTGAGCTGGAAACCCTGTGCATAAATGCAACGGGTCCAAGAGCAGGCTCACCGGGATAACCAAAATAACCTGTGATATCAATATCTTTGCTTAATCTCTGTGTATAAGCAACTGAAAGCTCTGCAAAAAGATCATGGGGATGCTGTTTATCAACAAGCGGCTTGCCTTCCCATGTTTCGCCTGACTGGTATAGCAGCGGGTAGCCGTCTCCGCCTTCGGTGAAGCGGTCAAGAGACATCATCAGCCCAAATCTTAATAAGCCGTTTTGTCCAAGCTTTTTCTGCGCCATCCCCATGAACCAGTTAGGTGCATCCCATTTGCTGAATCCGCGTGAGCCTTCTTTTGTAATATCGCTTGCAGTGTATCTTAAAAATATACCGCCGTGGAACATCAGCATCCAGTTATTGGTATGTATCATGTAGCCGTTCATAGGTGATTCATCAGGCAGCCAGCTTGTTCCGGAACCGTTGCGGTTCATATCAAGGCTGAGCGAAAATGAGTGTGACATTGCAAGCGAGGATTCCATATTATGCATATCATGCTTACCATCCGGCTTGGTTTCATTCATATCATGCTGATGTTTGTGTTCGGTTTTATTTGTATCTGTGGTTATTGTTGAATCCATCACCATATTTGAATCAGACATTGTATGGTGATCCATTGCATTGTGGTCATGCTGAGAAAATACAATACCACCGGAAAAAATTACTGCAATAGCTGTTATTATTAAGTATTTCATTTTATTAACTCTTTTAATTTTAAACAATTTTTATATAAATAACATTACCGCAGCCATTACAACCATAAGCAGGTCTTCTATGAGTGTAATTTTTGACATCGGCAGGTTAAAAACTGTACCAAGGCATGCACACTGTATCTTTCTTTTTGCAAGCAGGCTTTGAATAACACCAATACAGCTTACACCCATTACAGCTATAGTTGTTATGTTTGTGATAGTATGATCAAAGTGAAACAGGAACGCCAGCCCAAGCGAAAGCTCTATGAAGGGATATATGAATCCCCACGGAAGCCATTTTTTTGCAATGATATCATATGTCATATATGAATATGCAAAGCCTTTGAGGTCAAGCATTTTAAAGAACGAGAAGACAAGAAAGAAACCTGCCATGAAAATATTGAATGACATTTCTATGTTAAACCTGCCTTTAACAGCTTCATGCAGAATTGTGATGCCGGAAAGATAACCAAACACGATCAGGATAGGCTTGTAAGCCTGGAAGAATGTTCTTGTTTCCTCGCCGGGTAATTCTGCTGAATTATCAGCTGTTATTTGCGCTGAACCTGTCATTTCGTGGTGCATACCTTCAGTTTCTTCAAGCGAATACTTTCCGGCTGAAGCCAGCTTTTCATTCATTACCTTTGTTGGTATATGTGCCGTCATAGTAATAACAGCCTGCGGCGGGTCAAGGGTTACTTCAGCTTTTGTAATGCCCGGAATTTTACCCAGGGTATTTTTTACCGTTTCAAGACATTTTCTGCATGTCATGCCGTTTACAATATACGTGTGTGTCATCATTGTATCCTTTCATTTTGTTTAACGATACAAAGATAGCACACCGGCAAAGGCAGAGCGTTACAGAATTTTAAGAAAGATGTGTAAGATTTTAAGGGTTAATTTTTGGTGATTTTATCAATAAAAAGGCGTTTTTGCTCTTTAAGCTCCTTAAAATAGCTTGGGGTAAAGCCTGTAATTTTTTTGAACTGGTTGGAAAGATGCTGAGAGCTGCTGTAGCCAAGCCGGTAAGCTATTTCGCTTAAGGTAAGCTCACCGTATACAAGAAGCTCTTTGGCGCGTTCTATTTTTTGTGCAATAATGAATTTTTCAATTGTGGTATTTTCAACCGATGAAAACAGTGCGCTGAGGGCGGTATATGGCTTACCTGTTTCTTTGGAAAGGTAATCGGAATAATTTATTTCTTCAGGCTTGTTGCTTTGGTAAATTGACTGAATGATGAGCGTTTTTACTTTTTCTATCAGCTTTGTTTTTGAGTCATCGATAAGCTCAAAACCGTTTTCAAGCAGAGCGCTGCGGAGCTTTTCGAGCTTTTCATTTTCCACAGGTTCAGCCAGTTCAACCTCGCCAAGCTGCACGGAGTTGTATTCAATGCCAAGCTTAGAGAGCTCTTCCCGGACAACTTTTATGCATCTGCCGCAAACCATGTTTTTTATGTAAAGCTTGTTCATTTGATTTTTTGTTATTGAATTTATTGATGTTCTTAAGCCGGAGCTTGGGAAAAAGTTTAATGATTATGTGTGACCCCTACGGGGTCAATGTGTT
Organism: uncultured Ignavibacteriales bacterium; assembly: GCA_964577645.1. Taxonomy (GTDB): domain Bacteria; phylum Bacteroidota; class Ignavibacteria; order Tepidaquicellales; family OLB5; genus OLB5. Next base: position 4,090 of record CAZOAP010000117.1, on the reverse strand, counting down.
ATTTTTTATTTATTGCTATAAATGTGTGACCGCTCCCCGGTCATATTTGTTTATGGAATGTTGTTATCAAGTGTATTTTTTGAAAAATAATGACTCCGTAGGAGTCAAACGTTTATAGAAAGATAATAGAAATTATATCGACCCTGTAGGGGTCGCACATAATATTAGGTAAAATTATAACAATGATTATAATGTTTCCAGGCCGGCGCTTGGTAACATTATTGCAAGCAGGCAGGCAAGCCGTGCCTGCTACTCAATAATATTGTAGAGACGGGTCTAAGACCCGTCTGCTTTTTGGTAAGAATGGATATAGACCGCTCTCTACATTATTTTTTTGCTGCGGCGCTCGAAGAGAACGGTGTTGCGCCATATGCCGTTCATGCATCAGGCTTTTTCCATGTAGCCGATCTCCCTGAAGCCGCAATCAAGATGCAGTTTTATGCTTGCAGTGTTTTCTGGAAATATAGAGGCATATAATGTCCATACGCCATGCTTTTCGCTTTCTTCAATGAGTGCATTCATAAGCATTTTGCCGATACCTCTACCGGAGTGTTCAGCTGCAATGTAGATACTTTCTTCATTTATGCCTTTATAAACCTCGCGGTTTGAGGTAGGGCTTAGTGCTGCCCAGCCAACAACTTCATTATTTATAACTGCTGCCAGCCTGCAATAGGGAAGCTTGTGTGAATTCCAATACTCCCAGTCAGGTGCGGATTTTTCAAAAGTAGCATTCCCTGTTGCGATGCCTTCTTCAAATATTTGTTTTACCGCAGGGTAATCTTTTTCAGTGATTTCCCGGATTGTAATTCCGCTGACCGTTTTCTTCATACTAATTGCGCTCTGGCAGTGATTTAAAGAATTCCCATATCATTTCAGTGGCATTAAAATCTTTACAAACTGGTCCTATAAGTATCTTAGGCAGGTATTGCGAAGCACCGGGCCATGTGTGCCCGCCGCCTTTAATTGTAACCAGTGTAACTTTAGTACCATCATTGCATTTATAATATGTTTCCTTGCCGGGTGTACAGCCATCATCTTCCTTATCATCCATTTCTTCGATCTTTGCTGCACTTTGGCATGAATTATTTTCTGTCCAAATCTTGATTGTCCAGCTGGTGGAAATACTTTTACCGCGGTTACCGCCATCATCATCCCAAAAACCGACCGGTCCGCCGTCAAATTTCACCAGGGGATCCTTTGTGCCGTTTATCAGCAATAATGAAACGGGGAATTCAGTCTTCCATGAATCCTTAAGATTATCAGGTATGTTTGCGGCAACAGGTGCAATGCCTAATATTCTTGGTGAGAGCTTTAATGCCAGGTAGAATGAAAAAAATCCGCCGTTTGATATACCCGTAGAAAAAACGCGCTTTCTGTTCACTTTGTAATTTGCAATAAGTGTATCAAGAAGCATGTTGATGAATTTGACATCATCTCTGTCCATCGGAAGCTTATCACCTATCCTTCCGTCATTCCAGTTCTTATCAACTGAATTGGGATAGACTACGATGAAGTTTTCCTTATCGGCAAGTTTGTTGAACTTTGTGTGATCTTTGATCTGCTCAGCCGTACCGCCGCCGCCGTGAAAAACCATTACAAGCGGCAGTGATTCACTTCCGTAATTTTTGGGAAGATGCAGGATATATTCACGCTCATTACCATCAACCGTGAATTTTCCTTCAATATCACCTGCTGCGTAAACAACTGAAAATATTGCAAATACAAATAAAGCCAGGAAGTATTTAAAATATATCATATTAAAATCATTTAACAGGAAACCTTTATTGTAATAATTTCCTTTTAAAATATGAAAATATTATTTAAAATGTAGTTGTAAAAAATATAACGCATTGTTAAGACTTTTGAAGTCTGAACAGAAAAGAATGATAAATAAAGACGAGCATATTATAGAAGAGAACATTCCGCTTTTCCCTTTGGGAATAGTTGTACTACCCGGTGAGACAAGGTTCCTCCATATATTTGAGCAGAGATATAAAAATCTTTTTGAGGATATAGAAAATTCCGGCGGCAGCTTTGGTATTCCCTTCATTCGCTCAGGCTCAATTGACGGAACAGGCTCATTTGTAAAGATAGAAAAAGTACTGGCAAGGTATTCAAACGGTGAGCTTGATATAGCTGTTAAAGGAATAGATATATTCAACACTGTGGAATATAACGATGAGCATCCAAAAAGGTTATATCCCTACGGCAGCCTGGAATTACTGAGGAGAGATGAGATAAAGCCAAGCAATTCACTTATAACTGCTTTCAATAAATATAACAAACTTGTGCTGAAGCTTGATCTGGAAAAGCTTCCCAAGCCCGGATTTTACCTGATAGCAAATTCAATTGGCTTAAGCGATCTTGAGAAATATGATCTTGTGATAAGGGGCAGCGTGGAAGCGCTTAATAAAACTATGACAAATCACGTGAATTTAAGGACACTGCTTGCCCTGCAGCAAAGCTCTATACAGGATTATTACTGTTTAAATTGAGCTGTTGATTTGAAATTATTATAAAGAATTTAATTGTCTTTTGCAGAGTCCCTCAAGAGAGACTCTGCAAAGTACATTATATAATTATGTGTGACCCCTGACGGGGTCAAAATAATATAGATAATTATTGCTATAAATGTGTGACCGCTATGCGGTCATTTTGTTTTTATTGCAATAGAATTGAACAATGTTGTTTTGATTAGCAGAAGTCCCTTGGCAATTGCCCTTCTTCGGAGCGGTAGACTGTACATTGTAAATTATTATATTATGTGTGACCCCTGACGGGGTTAAAATAAAATTAATAAATATTGCTATAAATGTGTGACCGCTATGCGGTCATTTTGTTTTAAGCTTAAATAAAAATACAGCGTTTAAAAAAATGACTCCGTAAGAGTCAAATAATGGTAGAAAAAAATTATTATAAGAGTATACGGCCCTATAAGGGTTGAACATACACTGGGAAGTACATAAAGGTATGTTCCCAAGCAGGAGCTTGGAAACAAGGTTTAAGTTTAAAAAAAAATGACTCCGTAGGAGTCAAATATTGGTAGAAAAACATTACCACAAGAAAATACGGCCCCGTAGGGGCGAATATAATCTTAACAAAATCTAACAAACATTTTATTTAATTTTCCCTCTAAAGGAGTCCTGGGGATAAGCCGGAGATTTTAAAAAGGTTAACACACCCCGTCACGCCTAAGGCGTGACACCCCTCTCAAGAGGGGAATATATTTGCGAGCGCAGCGAAGCAATCTCAACTTTTAGAGTTTCTAAAATACATTACCAAAGTGCATTGTTATTGCCTCGCTGCTGATTTCCATAAAAAACTTTTATTTGCCGGGTTCTTCTGTTTCGAACTTTTTCCACTCGTCACGGGCGTAGGAAAAGAATCCCGCAGGACCCTTATCGAACGAGGGGTCAGCTTTCATATCTCCGCCGTATTTTTTACCATCCAAAACCATTAACATTGAACCGCGAATGGCATATTTGTTCTCACCTTCATGCATAATGAGCTTCATATCATCAGGTGATACATCGCCTTTGCATGACATCCTGTACAGGAATGTATTTTCTGCAATGCCATCCTTGTTGATATCAGTTACGGAAATTGATTTTGGTATGAGGCTGAGCATCAGATCAACCGGGCAATCCTTTACAAAATCGTTAACTTTCCATAATTGCTTTGCATCATCGCCTTTTAGAATATACTGGTATGCAAAAAGCTCCTTGGAACGGTTATCACCTGTCGTTTTTTCTTCAGTCTCGCAGATTATTAGTACATTTTGCCCATTCTTATCTTCCCATCTTGCACCGCCAACAATTTTTCCGTCATATTTAACTAATGCCGGAAGCTTGCCTGCTTCATATATCAGATTTTTAATGCCGTCAGAAGTGTTTGTCTTCTGTGTTGTATCTGATTTTGTGGTTGATTCGGTTTTGGTTTGTGTTGTTGAATCCTTTTTCTGTGTATCCGTTGTTTTTACATCATCCTTCTTGCCGCAAGATGAAAATATTACGGCAATAAAAAGCAGAGTTAATAGTAATTTCATTAATGTTAATATTATTGATTAGTAAATTATTTTCCATAGAGAATA
>CAZOAP010000116.1:0-10126 GCA_964577645.1 uncultured Ignavibacteriales bacterium | reverse complement strand
GCTTTATCTGCGCTTCAATATACGCGCCAACCCTGCCTGTGTGATTAAGTGAGTTAAGATCAAAATACGGCGCATTCAGATTTATATCATACGCAAGCTGCGGTACACGACCGGAGAACTTATCTTCGTTATATTCATATTCACCCCCTGTGTTGATATCAATATTCTTTACAAGCTGGTGTGTTACATCAAGCCTGTATTTTGCATAAAGCTGTTTTGTAACAGTGTTAAGTATTCCGTAGCCAACATCATCTTTGTGATTGCTGTAAGAAAGCCCCATGCTGTAATATGTTTTTGCACCAAGTCCCGCGGAGTATTTTAAATTACCAAAAACTGTTTCACTGCCTGAATTATAATACCCGTCATATGAAGGGCTTGTATTCCTGATGCCTATCTTATCTTTGCTGTAATCGAAAATTCCTTTTAAGTTACTGCTCTTGGAAGGTTTCCACGCCAGTGAACCGCCCAATCCCCTTGCAAGCGGAATAGGGTCATACCTGTCTGTCAAATAACCGTTAAGCTTAAAATACGGCTCCAGTATTGTCTGCCCGATATCTATAGTTGCGCCGAAATCTTTCTTCTTGTTCAGGTAAACACCGCTTAAACCAACATTAGCCAAACCAAGCCAAAGGAAGCCGCCTGTGCCCTGCGGCATTTCGTAGGTTTTCAGGTCAAGTACTGCTGAGAGTACATTACCGTACTTGGCAGAAAATCCGCCGCTTGAAAAATTAATACCGCGCAAACCCCACGGATTAATTGTTGTATATGATGATGTATTAAAATCATCATCAAAAATAAAAGGGTTATATAACGATGCCTGGTCAAGAATAGTTAATACTTCGTTGGCATCACCTCCGCGAACGGTTATCCTGCTGCCTTCATCAACCTGGTTTGAGCCCGGGAATGTTGTGATTGCGCGGAAAAGATCACCATCACTGCCGGGTATCCTTACAATTTCAAGCGGTGTGATAGTTACCTGTGAGTTCTGCCCTGATGTATATGAGCTTGCAGTAACAATAATTTCATCTGTCTGAACTTCTGCTTTCTTTAACTGAACGTTCAGCTCAATTGGTTTGCCTGATTCAATTACTAATGTCTGCCTTTTCTCATTGTAATCAATGTATGTGAAAAGCAGGTTCTGTGAACCTGTCTTAGACGTTTCAAATTCATAGTAACCGGTTGAATCAGTCGTAGCGCCGTCTATCGAGCCTTCTATTACAACATTTGCGCCGTTGAGCGGAAGGTTCCCGTCACCTGTTATCTTACCGGATATCTTCGCATCCTGGCTGTAAGTTACTATTGTTAAAAATAATAACATGATCGTAAATATTTTATTCATTGCTGCTCCCTGAGGGTATAGTTTATATTAATTTTTATTTATCAGTTTATTGTATTCTTTTTCTGTCAGTGATTCTTTGTAGCCTGAATATGCACCTATGTAGCTGAATGCAAGACCGATGCCCCAGCCAAGCGAAACAAATGCCGGCCATGGAAATGAAAAATCACCGTGCCTGTATGAATTAAACAGCCAGAATCCCCACAGAAATGCATTTATAACCAAATATGTTAAAAGATACTTCTTGAATTCTGCTCTTTTTTTGGCAAGCTTCCAGAGTTTTTCATCTCTTTGCTGCCCGTTTGATATATTATTGGTATCCATGTTATTTTGTATTTAATTGTTAGATAACGAAAGTTCGGTTTTATTAAAATTATTCTCCAAAAACTTTTTTATGCTGTTTTTTTCTGAAATTATAGAAGATCATTATTGCGGGTCCGATAAGGAAGTACAGAAAACCGCTCATGCCTGCCTTATTTTCAGGAAGTATAACAGATGCTGCAACTGTCATTAACGGAACAATAACGTTTATGCAGTACAGGTACATCTTTGTGCGGGTTTTAAAAACCTCTTTTTCATCAAGCCCAAGCTCATCTTTTTTCTTTGATGCATGGTAATACATCATTACGAACATGAGATATATTGAAGCAAAGCCTAAGCCGTAAATTATCATCAGTGTTGGTAACTGCTCAGTTGTTATTATTACCTTTGAGCTTTCATGGTGAAGCGGTCCGATAGTCAGCAGTATCCTGAACAGGAATTTCAGCGGGTAAACATAGAACAGCACAAGGAACAATAATACAGCATTTACAACTATTGTGAACATATCCTGCATGCCGTACCTGCGGAAATAAACGAATTGTGTGTACCATATCTGGAAAAGAAGTGTAAAGCTTACCGCAAATGCCAGGAAACCGCTCATAGTATGCAAAAGCTCATCAAATGTTTCAGGAACTTCAAGTGATACTATCAGTAGAGTAACAGCAAACGCGAAAACAGCATCACTGAATGCTTCGATCCTCAATACCTCGTGTGAGCGCCATTTGAATTGCTTCCGGGACCTTTCAGAGCTCTTATCTATTAATTTTTTCCTGAACATGTTATAATAATTTTTCTTATACCTATAAAAACAATTTATGAACTATTAACTGCTGTTTGTTATTTGTTGAGCTTTACGAAGTAAAGCGAAATCTGCCCAAGTCAGATTACTTGTTCTTTATAATACTTTCCAGCTTCTTAATATAATCCTCAAAAGCTTTCCTGCCAATTTCAGTTATTTTATATCTTGTAACAGGCTTTCTGTCAACAAATTCTTTCTTTACTGATATATAATTATGTTCTTCAAGCTTTTTTAAATGAACGCTTAAGTTACCGTCAGTAGCATTTATCTTTTCACGTATAAAGGTAAACTCCGCTTCTTCCACGGTTATGAGTACAGCCATTATTGCCGTCCTAATACGGGAGTGAATTACATCGTCAATATCATGGTAATTAAAATCAGTCATATTAAACCGCTTCTGCCGGGCTCCTTTTCCATTTCCTGTAAAGTATTATTCCCGGAGTAATTTGAAAGGATATCATCATGAAAGCAAAGATCAGAAGTGTATGAACACTTGGGAACATAAAAGTAAAAATTGCCCCGCCCCACCATCCAATAGATAGCATCTGAAGCCATTTTTCCTGCTGAATAGCCCCGCTTATTATATATGCTGCACCCAGCATTGTAGCAATAATGGGACAGATATAGGCACCGGTATATGCATGGGTTATAGTACCTACAAAACCAAAAGTGAACATTGATATTCCTGCAGCAAACCATAATGAACCAAGCAGTTTACCTGCAAAAGTTCTTTCTTTCCTTTTCTTTTCAAGCCTTCTTTCAATAATACTTTCAATGATCCAGGTACCGGTCATCAATATAAACCAAAGCATACCCTGGTAATTCATGCTGACCCTGTTTAAAGCCATAATGTAGTTGGCAATAAGTCCGCACGTTACAGATACACCCCAGAAAATATAATGCCATCCGTTATCGGCAACAATATTCCTGCTGTCATCCATAATCTTTTTTATTACCTGAAGCTCTGTTTCTGATTGTAATGTGTTCATTATTGCTCTATGATAATTTATGCTTCTATGCTGCTGAGAGTTTGTTTCTTTTTTTCTTCAATTTTGGGCAGCCATACTGTAAGTACAAGCATTACCGTTAAAAATAATAAGCAGTGAATGCCCGGGAAAACAAAGAAAAATACTGCGCCGGCCCACCAGATGTATGAAAGGATTTTTAAGATCTTAAGCTGCTGAATAACTGCTACTACATAGAATGCTACACCCAATACAATGGAATCAACTGATACCAGGAATAAAGGATCAAAAGCGCCGGCAATTGAGGAAGCAAATGCAAATATTACATTTGCGCCGCCTGCAGCAAAACCAATAGTTGCCAATAATTTTCCTGCAAAGGTTTTTACCCGGGTAGTTCGTTTTTCTTTACGCGCAATTATAATAGAACCGGTAATTCCGGTTAAAACAGCAGCCAGCCATATTAATCCAATATACTGGTAGCCGCTTCTGAAAACCAGAACCAGGTAATTAAGCAGTATTGCAGGAGCCATTACCATTGTCCAGTATATTCCCTGGATGCTTCTTTCATAAACAGCTTTTCGGCTGTCTTCCATAATTTTCTTTATTACGGCAATTTCAAGCTCAGCCTGTTCAGGACCAATATTATGCGGCTCTATTATATTATTATTTTCCATGGTACCTTATATTATTCCCATTTAAAGAATTTAATAGCAAACGCATATATTACAACTCCCCACACAGTAAGAATCAGAATTTCCTTGGGTAAAGTAAAAACAGTTGCGCCGTCAAAAGCAATTTTTCTGAGCGCATCGTTAAGATAAGTAAGCGGCAGTGAACGGCTGATTGGCTGCAGCCATGAAGGGAATACTTCAATTGAAAAAAATGTACCTGCCAGCAGGAACTGCGGCAGCGTTATCAGGTTTGCAATTGGCGGTACTGCGTTAATATTCTTTGCAATGTTTGAAACAAAAAACCCGAATCCCAAAAATACAACAAGCCCAAGCAGTGATACTGCCATCATATTCAGGAAGGTCCAGAACCCGTTAATTAAAGTAAATCCAAAGAGGAAATGGCCTATACCGATTATGATAATTGAGCCTGACATTGAAAATATCAGCCTGCTGATAGCTTCACCAAGTACTATATTGTTACGGTTAATTGGTGTGGCAAAAAATCGTTTTATAACAAGTGTTTCACGCAAAGAAATAAAAACGAATGCAGTTCCAAATACACCCGCACTTAAAATTGAAAAACCAAGCTGGCCCGGTAAAATAAAATCAATGGTCTTAAACAGCCTTCCTTCAACATCTGTCTGTTTAAGTACAGCCACAGGCGGCTGTTCTTTAAGTAATGACATATTAAAGCCGTTTAAAACCTGTGTTGTTATCAGCCTTATGAGGCTTGATCTTTCAGGTTTTGCCTTATTGGTTTTTATTTCAAGGATATATTCAGGTAATGTACCTCCAGGGTTTTTTACTATCTTAAATATAGCATCAATTTCTCCCTTTTCAAGGTTCTTATCCAGCTCTTCATCTGTTTTATCCTGCTCGATCTTAAAGTTTTCAACAGTAATTAACTGGTGGAACAATTGATTGTTGTTATTGCTTGAGCTGTAAAAGCCGATATCAAATCTAGCTGAACCGCCGCCGCCTATAAAGCCGAATACTATTATAAATATCAAAGGGAACAGTAAAGTGAAAATTACGCTTGAAGGATTCCTTACAATTGAGCGCAGGCTGCCTTTTGTTATGGAAAGTGTTGCACGCAGCTGGCTGTATTTTTTTTCTTCACTCATCTCTTAATTCCTTTCCTGTAAGGTGAATAAAAACGTCTTCAAGTGAAGCATGTTTCAGCTTTTCCTCGCGGGTAAATCCTTTTGCAAGCAGATTATCTATCAGATTATTCGGTGTATCAAGCTCAATAACTTTTCCCAGGTCAATAATTCCCACCCTGTCGCAGAGCTTTTCTGCTTCATCCATATAATGTGTTGTAAGCATAACTGTTGAGCCTGTATCCCTGATATTCTGAATAAGCTCCCACAGGTTTCTTCTTGCCTGCGGGTCTAGCCCTGTAGTTGGTTCATCAAGGAAAACGATCTTGGGTTTATTTATTATAGTTGTAGCAACTGCGAACCGTTGTTTCTGCCCGCCGCTCAAATTCTTATATATCGCCTTTGCTTTTTCAGTTAAGCCCACCATTTCAAGTATTTCCATAGGGTCAGTATCTGTGTTGTATAATCCCGCAAATAATTTTATCAGCTCAGTTAAAGTTAGGTTCGGGTAGAAGCCTGACTGCTGCAGCTGCACGCCGATTATTTTTTTTACTTCGTTCTTTTGTGAGGTAACTGAAAGTCCGTCGACTATTACTTCGCCTGAAGTTAACTCACGGAGAGTTTCCATTATCTCAAGCGTTGTGGTCTTACCTGCGCCATTGGGTCCAAGCAGCCCGAATATCTCGCCCTCATATACATCAAAAGAAATATTATCAACAGCTATAAGCTCATCATATTTCTTAACCAGATTCTTAACTTCAATTATCTTTTTTTGAGAAACCATCAAATTTGTTATATTTTAGCTATTTCTGCACTTTGTTTTTTAAAGTACTTTACAAATATATGCCAAAGCTTATAATTTGTCAACTGGGAATTGCAGATATTTTGATAATTTTATGTAATTATAAGAGGTTATGAAAACTCTTTTAGTTTATCAAATCATTTAGCTTATCTTTAAGCCAGACTTTATTGGCTAAAGGTTTTGTTTTCTCTAAGGTTTTCATTATTGCTTGTGGCTGCTTCCTGCTTTCACCGGTTTTGATCTTAACAATATCGAGCGCAATATTCAGATAATTCCATACAGCATCCTTTCTTAACTCAGATACTCCTTTATTGCTTTTTAGAAAATGTTTGTAGGAATCGATCATTTCAATTGCTGCTGTGTACTCACCATTTTCGTAACAGATAATAAGCTCCATTCTTTTTACATCATGCTTAAAATATAACAGATCAGGTTTAACCTTTGCAAGATATTCCCTGGCTTTTTCATAGTCTTTCATATGGAAAGCCACTGATGCCTCTGCCAGCAGAACTGCGTTTTCACGAAGTTCCGGCTGCAGCTTCAGTGAATACTCCTTAATAAAATTTTCTGCCCAATCATACTCTTTAAAGAAAAGCGCAACATAAAGAAAGTTCCTGAAATCATTGAACTGCATATAACGCTGTTCTGAAAATGAATAGGCATCCAGCTTTAGGGAAAGTTTATTAAGCTCAAATCTTTCAGAAGAAAATTCACTTTTGCCCTCAAGCTCACGCTGTATGCAAAAAGATCTTAATGCGGTAATTATATTATATATATCCTGCCTGTTAAGCTCATTTACCAGCCCTGAGATCATTCCCTTTATTTTAAAATACCCGCTCGTATTTTCAGGCTTCCATATAAGCTGAAGCAGACTAAAATACAATTCAGCGATCCGGGCTTTAGGATGACCTATACTGCGGAGCTTTTCTGTAAATCCTTCCATGTCAAATGATAACAGCAGGTCACTAATAATATTATATTCAGCCTTTACGTTAAATGATGCGGAAAGTGTGTTGATGTTATATGTAGCCTGGTAAATTATCGTCAGCATCAGCATGATAATATTTTCTGCCTCGCGGTTGAATATTTCAGCATCGGGGATTTCTTCATTTACCAGCTTAATATAGCCTGAATTACTGCTGAATGAATGCATGTAATAATAATACAGCTCATTGGGATAATTTTTATTAGTGAGATATTTTTCTGCTTCTGCCAGTTTTTTTTCTGCAGGCTTTAACTGATTTTTACCGATAAGACCTTTAAAAGAATAAAGGCAATTGTTATATGGATCTTTTTTTAATGCCTGCTGCGCAAAGTACTCCTCAACAAGCTTTAAGAGCTCACTGGTTAAATACCTCATTCTGCCGTCATTATATTTTTCATTCGGATACATTTTACTGAAAATTTCCGGCTTTGAGGGTAATCCGGTAATTCCTTTAAGATAATTTTTCAGCTCTTCATAGTAAATAATTATTTTACCATTTGTATTAAAGTAAGGAGAGCCTATGAATTTACCCAGTGAATTAAGCTCGTATACATTTAAGCTCTTTAATATATGTACTAATTGATTTTCTGACATAATTTTCAAATATTATGCCAACAAATTAATAATAAATCCTTTAATTTTCTGCAGCATTAACAATTTTTTAACCTTTTTCTTAAAATTTACTTCTAACAATACGCAATAATTCTCTTTGTCAAATTCATCTAACTGAAATATCTTTGCATTCAATTTACTACTGTGAGATATTACTTATTTTTATATTTGAATTTTTCAAATCCCATCTCACAATGGGCAGGCAAAAGCGTGCTCCGGAATATCTGTTGAACGACAAATGTACGGAGCAGCTTTGCCTGTTAAACTTCAAACAAATTTCAAATGACAAAAGCCACGGTATTTATATTACTGAACATTCTGTTCTTCAGCAGATATATCTTTGCCCAAGCAGGTTTTGATAACTACAAAAATTATGATTTTATAACAGGTGAAAATATCCTTTTCGAAGATAACATCGGATATTCGTCGCCTTCAAACTGGGTGGTTAAAGGCGGTGAGATAATAAGTTCAGAAGGCCAAAATGAAAGTGCAATTCAGATAAATAAATATTACACTATACTTGCACCGGATGCATCCGTGCTTCCTGACGGCTCAGGTTTTTTTACAATTGAGTTTGATACATACCTCGATTCAAAATACGAAGGCAACCCGGGAATATTCATAAATTTCAATTCAGGTGATGAACCTAAGGCAACCTTGGGAACACTTGCAAACTACACACAATTTGATATTGGCTCCCTTAACAACAGAGGTGAGCACCCAAAACAGATCAATTATAATAATTATTATGACAAATGGCATCATTACGCTGTTTCATATAGTCCCGGAAATATTTCTGTATACGTTGATGAGTATAAGATAATTGACCTGAACAATACCACCCTTGGTTTTGATAACATTACCGTATGCGGCAATTCTACTGAAGGTATGATAATGAGCTTTAAGAACTTCAGGCTTACGAATACTGACCCGGGCAATCTTTCTTCAAAGCTTCCCGCACAGGAAAAAGTAATTACTCACGGTTTTATATTTAATTGGGATAACACACTGAAGCCCGAAAGCATGGGTACACTAAATGCTGTTTATAAAGCAATGAAAGAAAACCCGGATTTAAAAATTGAAATATGTGCATACTCAGATAAACCGGATGCCCTTTCAGAAAAAATAACTACTGCCCGTGCTGAAAACATCAGATCAGTACTTGTAAAAATGGGAATTGATAAAACCAGGCTTACAGCCAAGGGTTACGGCGGAGAATTGCCAATTAACAGTAACTCTGCAAATACTGAAAAAGCAAATAACAGAAGAGTTGAATTTAAAAAAATACAATAAAAAATGAAAAACTTAAAATACCTGGTAATAGCATTTCTGGTTTTAAATTCATTAACATTATTTTCGCAGAATGAAGAGCTGCCGGATCTTGGATTTATTGGATTTGAACCGCAGATTTGCAAAGTTCATACGGGCGGACATATACATATGCAGCTGATTTCAATAGCGGGTAAAGATACAACATTGCAAAGCAACACGAAATTTGATAACTGGCTGGTAAACGGAAAATCAGACCCGGAGCACTTATTTATTGAAGGTGAAAATGTGATATATTCACCGGGCAATACAATTCCCGCACAAAATCCTGTAACAATAAGCTGCCAGTTCAAAAGAAACCCGGGTGAAACACAGCTTATATTTATTGGTCATGTAGAAGTTATTGATAATGAATCAGGTTTTACTCTTGATGGCAGGTACTATTCAGTTCAACCTGCATTAGGTGTTTATTCTTCTTCTACGGGCAAAACTGCCCTTACTTTTCAGCAGGGTTCAATTGGTGTAAGCATTGTTTTTGTGGGAAATTCCACAGGCAATTACAAGTTTTCTGATGTAAATGCTGTTGGAATAAATACTACAGGCAACGGACTTGCTTCTGCTGATGTAAATGCAAATCCAACAGAAGGAATTATTGAAGTAACTGAGTATGATAAAAAAACGGGCAAGGTAACGGCTAATATTTTGGGTACTCTTACAGACGGAAATGGTATGTCCCATATTATTGACGGAACTTTTGAAATACCTAAGATAATTATTGCACCTTAAGGTCAGAAAAATTAAAATTATAAACCCCGTTCTTATCTTCTTTAAATGTTGCCAGGTCCAGTATTCCGTTGATATTGAATTCATAAACTCCCCCTGATATCACTATATCATTTAATTTCATGGGAATATCATGCGGTACCTTATACATTATCAGCTTCATATCAGCTCCCCGTTTAAGATCAGTGATTGTGAATTCCATCCTGAAAAATCCGCATCCGGTTGGAAAGTACAGCTTATTGCTGTCACCAACTAAGATATTTGCATTTATCTCATTAACATAAGTTATATAAGCTGCAGTATCGCTCAAAGTATCTATTGAGATTTCAGTGTGACCCGGCGCGTTGTAATACTTGAATCGTCTGTCATATGTCTTCAAGCTTATCTTTATATCAGTGCTGTCATAAAATTTATTACCGCTCTTTTTAAAAACCATCCATATCCCGTCACCGCATCTTTGTGAGAAAATATTTACACTTAAAT
>CAZOAP010000115.1:7824-10381 GCA_964577645.1 uncultured Ignavibacteriales bacterium | reverse complement strand
ATCAATGTATTAAAAACTATATTGCTCACAAGCAGCAATCCATCTGCAGGACCATTCGATTGTGTTATTGTAATTACAGGAAAGCCATCTGGCTCTCCTTTATGAAGAGGTGCTGTTAATAATTTTTCAATTTCTGTACTTGATACCTCGTTTACTAGTCCCAGTAAGGGATTTACAGGTATTTCTACTGATTTAATTTTAAATGAATAGCTAAATGGTGCCGCATTTATTCCGGTTGAAGTATTAATTCCCTTATAAAACTTAACAGTAACATTTTCTCCCGGTGCAAAATCATTTATTGGTTTTAATATATAAGTATACTCATCTTTTGTTCTGATAACTGAAAATGTATAATTACCATTAACACTACCGGTAATTTTTACATTATTACTGTTAATAATATCTGATTTGTTTAATTTGAAAGAAGCTCTAAAAATTATAGTAGTACCCGGGTTTATATATTTTGCGCCGGGAATTGGATCTGTGTAGTTTAAAATATTTTTACTTAAGTCAGCAATTTCATTTTGAGAGTAAACTTGCAGGGTAAATAAAGTGAGAAAGGCAATAAATAGTCTTTTCATGTAATATTTTTTATATTTTTAATTAATGCTTTTAACATTATGTAAAAGTAATATTTAGAAATTGAAGTTACAATAATGATTTAAGCTAAAAAATTAATTACAAACAGTTAGTTTATTTTACCTTTTAAACATATGAATAACAGTATTGAGATTAAGAATAAGAGTTAAATTAGGATGATATTAATGACTTTTATATACTTCTTTAATACATTTGTAGGAATTTACCTACAAATATAGTTCTGAATTTTAAAATTTTCTTTTATGTTATTTTATCAAAACCATTTTTTTTGTTTCTGTGAACCTAAGACCATCACCTGTTACCGGAAAAGCTTCTAATTTATAAAAATAAACACCACTTGAAATGAAACTACCATCAAATTTAACACTATAAGTTCCTGAAGAAAAATTATCATTTAACAGTTCCTTAACCAATTTACCAGTAAGATCATAAACATTTATTCTGATATTTTCTATTGAAACTTCACTTGGAAGTCTTGGGATAGTAAATTTAATATTAGTTTTCGGATTAAATGGATTGGGATAATTCTGAAGCAAACTGAAAACTGAAGGAAGTATTTCATTGTTTGGCAGTTCTCTCCAAGGGTATTTATATGCCCTATAGCTGAATACACCTTGCGGAAATGTCATTTCTAATACTTTTGTTCCATCGTATCGTACTTCACACAATGTAGGATTTGTTAATCCCCAGCAAATAAACGTATTATTATTTTCAAGTCTTTGCACATATCCAGTCGCCGGGGCAAAAATATCCGGCGAGTTCCTGTATTGCCAAACAAGTGTAGCTGTTTTATTTACTTCATCCAATTTATATTCAACTGCTCTGGAATAAGGTGGAACATGAAAATTACCGTTATCAAACAATGTTATATTACCATTTTTAATTCTTCTTACAGCATGTTGATGACTGAAACCATCCGGATCGTTAATAAATGTAAATTGATTGTTTTTTCCTCCAAGTCTCCAAATTATACGACCAGTTAAACGGCTGATTTTTGTAATTTCATCCATATTACGTGAGGAAATCAATAAATTTCCATCATTATCCAGTTCAATTGCATTAGAGTGACAGTAATCTATACTTAAGGCTGTCAGATTTTCATGAGTTGCATCAGTTATTAAAAAGTGATCCCAGCTCCGGAACTGAAAAATAACATTCTTATTTTCATCAAGTTCCTGTATAATTATTCCTACAACATTTGTGTTAGTTAAACTTCCTCCTCCGATCAAAGTGAATACTCTTGTATCATAGCTCATAAGCAGGGAATGTCCATTACTTAAAATTTTTAATTCGTGAAGGTCTGTAGTATACCCATTTCCACAATAAAAACTGTCAACAATATCATAATTATTATTAAGAGCATAATATTTATTTTTTGACCCATCAAAATATGTTAACAAACCATTTGGCTGAATATTAAGATCATAACACTCTTCAGGCATTTCTTTGACAAAAAAAAGTTTTCCATCATTATCTGCAATCATTAGACTTGGTGAATTTCCAGGATCCGGTAACCTTGTCAGATTATTTAGAAATATTTTACCAGGCGACGGATTATTTTTATATGTTACTGTTAAATTTGGTATACTTCCTGCCGTCATGGTAGGTTTTTGAATAGGTGTTTGAATATTTTCATTACAGATAGAAATATCAAATTTTTGAAATAGATCTTTTTTGACATCATTTCCTGTTACAAAAAAACGATATGAAAAAGGTTCTATTGAAGTTCCATCCTTTTTTAAAATTAAATCTGTAAAATACAAATATATACTATCTCCACTATGAAATTCATTCAAAGTTTTAAATATTATAACTTTACCACTATCGCAAATCTTATAAGAGAATGAATTTTCAGTCGTGTTATTAGAATATATTTTTACTGCGCCGGAATTATTAATTGAGTTAATATTGATATCAGGTTTAGGTCTTAGGATTATCGTTGCAGCTGAATTTATAT
>CAZOAP010000115.1:0-7814 GCA_964577645.1 uncultured Ignavibacteriales bacterium | reverse complement strand
TGGAATAGGATCTACATAGTCGAAATTCTTATAAGGGTTCTGACAAAAGGCGATTGAAATATTAATAGAAATTAATATTATACAGAATATTTTCATTATTATAGTAAAATTTAAAAAATCTACGTAAAAGTAGCAAAATTAAATTAATCATTCAATAGTATAACAGATGTAAATAGTTAACCAGTGTAATTTACAATCTTTTTTTCATCTACTTGTAAAAAGTTAACCGTAATACTCTCATAATATATTAATATACCATGATTTAGAATCTGTAAAGGAAATCTATTATAAACACTTCAACAAAAAGTTTATTTTATCAGGACCATTTTTTTGGTTTCTTCAAATTTACCTGATTTAAGCTTGTAAAAATATACACCGCTTGGAAATGCTGCTGCATCCCAATCAGCTTCATAGCTTCCGGGCTGTAGCTGCTGATTGACTAGAATGGCGACTTCTTTGCCAAGTGCATCGTAGATCGAAATTAAGACGTCCCGGCGGGATGTCTCTACAGATACCGGTATATCAAACTTAATTTTTGTTGCTGGATTGAAAGGGTTCGGGTAGTTTTGTGATAGCTCATATTTCTCAGTGATTTCAGTATTTATTTGCGATACACCAACGAGCGAAGTATCTCCATACAAAATGCCATTAACAACACAGCCCCGCAGAATTATAGAATAAGTACCTGTCATTCCTGAAACTTCAGTGTTAACAAAACCGATATTTTTAGCGTAAGTCCTTGTCCTTGAACCAAAGTCATACAATGCATAGAATACCTTCTTTTTGAATACATGGTTAAAATAATTGATAGTTGATGTATCGGAACATCTATAATGAATATCACAATTATAAATTGAAGAATCGTTATATCTTGAAGAAAGACTATCCATATTTATTTCGTTGAGCAGCCAAGGGCAAGATGAAGTTGAATATTTTTTGAGTGAACCGGTTGTTGAATCAAATCTTATAAGGCTGGTAAATAAGCTTGCGGCACCGTATTCATCCAGGTAATAGTAAAGATGATTATTTGAAACGGTTGAACCTGTAATTTTCCACCTGAAAGTATATGAATATTCAGATGGATGTTCCGTAAATGTATATACCCAGTAATTACCGGTCTGTATGGGCATGAATTTAGCTGCTGCCGTATCCAGCGAAAAAACCGTATTGATCGAATTCAATATAGCCAACGCTAAGATCGAAATTTTAATAAAATGTTTCATTTTATTAAAACCATTTTTTTTGTGTCTGTAAAACTGCCACTTTCAAGCTTATAATAGTATACCCCGCTAGGATAAGAAGATGCGTCCCAATCAGTTTCATATGAACCGGGCTGGAGTTGCTGATTGACGAGTATGGCTATTTCATGTCCTAATACATCATACACATAGAGGAATGTCTTTGATACCGATGAACCGCTGATATCAAATTTAATTTTTGTTAAGGGATTAAAAGGGTTTGGGTAGTTTTGAGAAAGTGAAAATTCTGAAGGAACCTGGTTAGAAATAGTACTAACCCCAGTAAACCCACCGATAGTTGTGCTTAGTATCAACCCGTTATCCCCAACAGCAAAGCCTGTGTCCTTATTAAGCATATAAATCTTTCTGATTGTTGAAGTAACCCCGGTAACTTGCGAATAAAAATCAGTTCCGGAATTGGTTGTAAGCAGAATTTTTCCCTGTTCTCCGCATATCCAGCCTGTTGTTGCATTATAAAATTGAGTCGTATACATTCTATTATTAATTTCCTGTTTCGTCCAATTATTTCCTGAATTGATTGTTTTGTAGAAATAGTTGATAGTCGTTTCATATCCCACAGCAAATCCATTGTTAATATCCGGAAATGAAACTGACAAGGTTTGACTGCAGCAGAAATTCACAGCAGAAAAGTATCGCACATTCCAGTTCAATCCTCCGTTTACTGATTTCCATATCCCGGCTGAATATAATCCACCAAAATGCATGCTCCAATCCCAGCCAGTACAATATATATTTTCATTATTAATATATGATATTGAAGTAATACCACCTGGAGTGATGAAAGCAACCGTCTGCCAGTTCATTCCACCATTTGTAGTCTTTTCGACGTTTGCGGTTACTTTAATGCCATTATTAACATCTGTAAAATGGCTATACCAACCAAAGTTTCCTGAATAAACTGAATTCCAGCTATTTCCTCCGTTTGTGGTTCTAGAAATTCCCGAATCTCCGGAAACGAAACCTGTTTGGGCATTGAGAAATTGCAGCATTTTGAAATTAGATTGATTAATATTCACACTATTCCAGTTAGTCCCTTTGTTTGTTGTCTTCAGGAATATTCCGCCTGAACCGCATGCATAACCGGTATTTACATCCACAAATTGTACCCAAGATAGATTTTGAGTCGTCCCGCTCATTTGCGGAAACCATACAGTCTGAGAAAATTGATGAAAAGTAAAAATGTGGAATAACAAAATTAAGATCGTTTTCATAATGAGCACCTATTTTATTAAAACCATTTTTTTAGTTTGGGTATAACTGCCAGATTCAAGTTTATAATAATACACACCGCTGGGGTATGCTGATGCATCCCAATCAGCTTCATAGCTGCCGGGCTGGAGCTGTTGATTGACGAGTACAGCAACTTCATTTCCTAATACATTATACACAGACAAGAATGTCTGTGCTACTGATGTACCGCTTATATCAAATTTTATTTTTGTTACAGGGTTGAACGGGTTTGGATAGTTTTGGGAAAGTGAATAAGTCTCGGGGATTTCTATGTTCAATTGAGATATACCCACAAGTGTATTAGTATCACCATAAAGTACACCGCTGATTATACAACCAGTTAAAAGCATATCGGCGGCATAATTACCAGACTGGTATAAATGATATCTTGAAAAACCGAAATCTTGAATGTACCACATGTACTCCTCACTTGCTACTCCTTGAGCATAGTATCTTTTTGCTGGTTTAGTAAATCCAAAAATAAACTGGTTTGAAATACCACAAACAACCGGTGTATATAAATGCGGACAAACTGAATTAGTATCTCCGTTGCCTGCTCTTAAGCTATCAATTGTACAATTTTCAGTACCTACTAGATTTATTGTATTTGAATCTATACGAATCTGAGTATTTCGAAATAATCTAGATCCTACTGGGAATACCCATGTACTGCAAATAGGATTATATAGATTTACAGTCTTTTCAATATCGTAGTAAGTATGATTATTAACAATAGAGGTACCTATTATCTTATATTTTTCGTACGCATAGCATATCCAAGTTGATCCGCTCTTATATGTTCTATATACCCAAATGTTACCAACCTGCAAAGGCATATACTTTGCTGCGGTTGAATCCCATGCATATGTATCCGATGTATTACCATAAAGGGCAATGCCAAGTAAAATGATAACAAGGAATTTCATCTCACCTCCTTATTTAAAGTGATTAACTAAATATAATCATTAATTTAAAAAATTGGCATTCTATATATAGGGCACTTTGGGAACCATTGACTTAGAAAACTAATTATATTATTTTAGCACTCACAGTTAGCGAGTGCTAACTATTACCTAACAATAATATTTTTATAATAAACAATAATTTAGGAGGATTCTTAAAATGAATTTAAAGCCACTTGGAGACAGGGTCATAGTAAAACCCAAAGCTCCTCAGGAAGTTACAAAAGGCGGTATTATTTTACCGGATACAGCACAGGAAAAACCTATGGAAGGTGAAATAGTAGCAGTTGGTAACGGCAAATCAGATGACAACGGCAAAAAAATTGCTATGGATCTGAAAGTCGGGGATAAAGTTCTTTACGGCAAATACAGCGGCACAGAAGTAAAGCTGAACGATGAAGAATATTTAATAATGCGCGAAAGCGATGTTTACGCTGTAATAGGGTAGTAAATATTTAGCATTATCACCCTGAGCGCCACGCCTGCCGCAGGCATGGAAGTCGAAGGGTAAAAGCTTTAGATGCTGAAACAAGTTCAGCATGACAAATTCACTGAATATAAAAGGAGATAAAAAATAATATGTCAGCAAAATTAATTCATTTCGATACCGAGGCAAGAAGTGCCTTAAAAAAAGGTGTCGATAAATTAGCAAATGCCGTAAAGGTCACATTAGGACCCAAAGGCAGGAACGTAGTAATTGATAAGAAATTCGGTACACCAACTGTAACAAAAGATGGTGTTACTGTTGCAAAAGAAGTTGAGCTTGAAGATCCCATCGAAAATATGGGCGCACAGATGGTAAAAGAAGTTGCATCAAAAACCAGCGATGTTGCAGGTGACGGTACAACAACAGCTACTGTTCTGGCACAGGCTATTTACGCTGAAGGTGTAAAGAACGTAACAGCTGGCGCAAATCCAATGGATCTTAAGCGCGGTATTGATATAGCTGTATCAAAAATAGTTGAAGGCCTTGCAAAATTAAGCAAGAATATTGATAAGACCAGCAAAACTGAAATAGCACAGGTTGGTTCTATATCTGCTAACAACGATAAGCTTATTGGTGAGCTTATTGCAGATGCTATGATGAAGGTCGGTACAGACGGCGTTATTACTGTTGAAGAAGCAAAAGGCACAGATACAACAGTTGATATAGTTGAAGGTATGCAGTTTGACAGAGGCTATCTTTCACCATACTTTGTAACTGATGCAGATACAATGGAATCAGTTTTAGAAGATCCTTACATTTTAATATATGATAAGAAGATCTCAACAATGAAAGACCTGCTTCCAATACTTGAAAAAGTCGCTCAGGCAGGCAGAACAATGCTTATCATTGCAGAAGATCTTGAAGGCGAAGCACTTGCAACACTTGTAGTAAACAAATTACGCGGTACATTAAAAATTGCTGCAGTAAAAGCACCGGGCTTTGGCGATAGACGTAAAGCTATGCTTGAAGATATCGCAGTTTTAACCAACGGTACAGTTATCAGCGAAGAAAAAGGCTATAAGCTTGAAAACGCTACAGTAACTTACCTTGGTACAGCTAAGAAAGTTGTTATTGATAAGGATAACACTATCATAGTTGAAGGCGCAGGCAAGAAAGAAGATATTAAGAAACGCGTGAATGAAATTAAAGCACAGATAGAAAAAACAACAAGCGATTACGATAAAGAGAAATTACAGGAAAGACTTGCAAAGCTTTCAGGCGGCGTTGCAGTATTAAAGATCGGCGCAGCTACAGAAGTTGAAATGAAAGAAAAGAAAGCAAGAGTTGAAGACGCTCTGCACGCTACACGCGCAGCTGTTGAAGAAGGTATTGTACCCGGTGGCGGGGTTGCACTTATCCGTGTATCAACTCTGCTTGATAAGTTAAAAGGCGAAAACGATGACCAGAGAATTGGTATCGATATCATTAAAAAAGCTATCGAAGCTCCGTTAAGACAGATAGTTGAAAATGCAGGCGTAGAAGCATCAGTAGTTATCAATGAAATTAAGAAGAACAAAGATGATTACGGATTCAATGCTTTGACCGAAGAATACCAGAACCTGATAAAAGCAGGTGTTATCGATCCGACCAAGGTAACAAGGGTAGCTTTGGAAAACGCAGCTTCAGTAGCTTCTATGTTACTTACCACTGAAGCAGTTATCTGCGAAAAACCTGAAAAGGAAAAACCAGCCCCAATGATGCCTCCTGGCGGCGGTTACGGTGATATGTATTAATCGATTTAAAGATTAACAGATTTATCAGATTACAGATTAAAAAAACCCCGAAGTAATTCGGGGTTTTTTATTATCACTTTTGTAAATCGAATCGCTGATTCGGCTATAATACGCGAAACGGCGTTTCGCGTTACAAAAAAATTAATCAGTAGTAGGGATAATTTAGTTTCGTTTTCTTGGAATATACTCTCCGGTTGATTCGATCGGGTGAGCGTATTCACTATTCCAGCTTTTATAGAATATATCTCGAAGCCTTTGGGTGAACTTGCCGCTTTCAACAACTAAGCCAACATTACGAGATTCATAGAAATAATCATAGCTCATATTACTTGTGCCTATCCAGCAGAGTGAATCTGCAGTAATGAATTTACAATGTTCAACCCGTGCGAACGGAATAAATCCCCCGGAATAATCCGGGATTTCACTATAACGTACTTCAAAATTGGGATACTGGATAAGCTCTTTAAAATGTTCGACTGCGGTTTTACCAAGGTTCCAGTCAGATACAATTAATTTAACCTTCACTCCCCTTTTACTTGCGGCAATTAAAGCTGTATCCACTTCTTCCCAGTATCCATCTTTAGTTACGGGATTGTATGAAAGGAATTGGAGAGTAATTTCAGTTTTGGATAAATTGATCAGCCTTACGATTTCAACAATATCCTTAAAACCATTCACATGGTATAATTCTTTAGGACTGATTGTGGGTTTAACATGTATTGAATCTCCATAAATACTGTGTTTTATCATAAAATCAGGTTTATGAATAGTAAAAATTGGTAAACTCCATGTTTTACCGTCATTAATTTCAGAGTAGTGCCAGTCTTCATCAAAAATATCACTGTAAATTTTTATCAGCTCAGGATCGCCGGATATTCTGACACCCAGCTCATGTATATGTTTTAATGACCGCCAGTCGAAATTCTGTGAACCCAGAAATACTTCCTTATCATCAACAATAAAATATTTTGAGTGCTGAATTCCGCCTGCCAGTGATTTAAAATCGATGACATGTTTTGTAATGTTGGGTGACTGCTGTTCCAGCCAGGTTACATCATCAGGATATGTCCGGTACATTTCTCCATCAACAATTACTCTGACCTGTACTCCCCTTTTAGCAGCCGCGACTATTGCATATAATATAGTATCAAGCGGCTCGCCTTTTTCGTTGGATATGTAGAATTGTTCTATATCAAGGGTCTTTTGTGCTGAGTTGATCATCTCAAGCCATACTTCCTGTGTGTTGCGTATATCCGGGTTATCAAGGGTTGTTTCAACGGGAATGCTTTCAACAAGCTCAATATTATTTTGCTGGGAATAAATTGCAGAAGCCAAAAGCATCAAAGCCAAAATCACTTTTGCGAGGATAAAATCGAACTTGTGCGATTGAATCCGAAGCAATCCCATTGATAGACCGTTAACCTGATAAGATTGCTTCGTCGCTTCGCTCCTCGCAAATGGAATACCTTTTGCGAACGGAATATCGAGCCTGCGAGATATGAAGTGAAGCAATCTCATTGATAGACCGTTAACCTGATCAGATCGCTTCGTCGCTTCGCTCCTCGCAAATGGAATAACTTTTGCGAACGGAATATCGAGCCTGCGAGATATGAAGTGAAGCAATCTCATTAATAGAACGTTAACCTGATAAGATTGCTTCGTCGCTACGCTCCTCGCAAAAATATGTCTGCTAAACCTCATCTTCTTGGATTAGTTGGTCTGACTTCAAGCTCGCTTATCATTGCATTTTCTGGCAGTGATGCTGCAAGCAGTATCGTTTCTGCAATTTCTTCTGCCTGCAGGACTGTTTCTTTTTTTGATGATAAGGTAGTTTGCGATTCCGTACGGAAGAAATCAGTTGCAACACTTCCCGGACAGATTGCACAGACCCTTATATTATATTCCCTTACTTCAAGCATTAATGCGCGGCTTAGCCCCATAACAGCATGTTTACTTGCGCAGTAAATTGAGCCAGTTGCAAATCCCTGTTTGCCAGCAACGGATGCAATATTAATAATAGTGCCGGTGCGTACTTTAATCATATAGGGCAGAAAGCCTTTTGTAATAAGATATAAAGCCCTGACATTAGTATTAAACACTGCATCAAAATCATCAAGTTTTGAATCAACTAAATTATCAAATA
>CAZOAP010000114.1:0-10526 GCA_964577645.1 uncultured Ignavibacteriales bacterium | reverse complement strand
ATTTACACTTAAAGTACCTGTTAATATAATGAATAGTATTAATGATATTTTTTTCATGATGATTATTTTTATTGTACATAAATTATTTAAACCGGTATAAATAAAAAAGGGCATCCGCTGGATGCCCTGTAGAAAAAAATACTTAAAAGTTTCTCAAAAACGCAATATCATTTATGCGTTTGCAGTAATTCTCATCTTGTAGAATGAACGCCATACAAAGTACAACGCTACAATAAAGAAGAAAAGTCCAACATACGGCGCAGTTGCGCGGAATGATTCAGATATTGCCATTTCCATCGCAAGCAGACCGAATAATGTTGTGAATTTAATGATTGGATTAAGCGCAACTGATGAAGTATCCTTGAATGGATCACCAACTGTATCACCAACAACCGTTGCATCGTGCAATGGAGTGTTCTTTTCTTTCAGGTCAACTTCAACAACCTTCTTAGCGTTATCCCATGCACCGCCGGCATTAGCCATGAACATAGCCTGGAACAAGCCGAATACCGCAATTGAAATAAGGAAGCTGATAAAGAATGATACAGGCTCGTTTGTTTTGCCCGGCGCTGAAAAGAACGCGAAGGCAAGTGCAAATGAGAATATTGCGATAAATATATTGAACATACCTGTCTGTGCGTACTGTGTACAGATCTTAACAACTTCTTTTGATTTTTCTGTTGATGCGCTCATGCTTGCATTTTCATCAAGGTTGATATTTTTCTTGATGTACTCTACAGCCCTGTATGCACCTGTTGTTACCGCCTGTGTTGATGCACCTGTGAACCAGTATATTACCGCACCGCCGCATATGAATCCTAATATTGAGTACGGGTTAAGTATGCTGAGCACTGCTTCAGGCTGAATGCCGAGCGTATTTTTTATCACAAGGATAAGTGAAAATATCATTGTGGTGGCACCAACAACCGCTGTACCAATAAGCACAGGTTTTGCCGTTGCCTTAAATGTATTACCCGCGCCGTCATTGGCTTCAAGGTAGTGTTTTGCTTTTTCAAAATCAGGCTTAAAACCAAAATCCCTGTTTATTTCCTCAGAAATTCCGGGTGTTGATTCAATAAGTGAAAGCTCATAAATTGATTGTGCGTTATCTGTTACAGGTCCGTAACTATCAACTGCTATTGTAACCGGACCCATACCAAGCATACCGAAAGCTACAAGACCGAATGCGAAAATAGATGCATAAGCCGGTATCATTGAGCCGGGGATAGATTGAGAAGCAAAATAAGCAACTGACATAAGGAAGAAAAATACCATACCGATCCAGAATGCAGAAAAGTTACCTGCTACAAGTCCGGATAGTATTGTAAGCGATGAACCGCCTTCGCGGGATGCTGTTACAACTTCGTTAACATGTTTGCTTTTGGGGCTGGTAAATATCTTTGTGAACTCCGGTATAAGTGCCGCACCAAGTGTTCCGCAGCTGATAATTATTGAAAGTGTCATCCATAGATTATCGGGTAAATGACCGATAAGGACCTTGCTGATAACAAATGTTACTATCATAGATACAATTGATGTTATCCAAACAAGCGAGGTAAGTGGTTTTTCAAAATCAATATCTTCTTCTTTGCCGTATTTGGCTTTTGCCCAGATACCGTTTATATAGAATGATACGATAGATGTGATGATCATAAGTATTCTCATAACAAAGATCCATGTAAGAAGCTCTGTCTGGAACATTACATTTGGAACTGCAAGTACTATAAAGCTGATAAGTGCAACACCTGTTACACCGTAAGTTTCAAAACCGTCCGCTGTGGGTCCGACTGAGTCACCTGCATTATCACCGGTACAATCTGCAATAACACCGGGGTTACGCGGGTCATCTTCTTTGATCTTGAAAACAATTTTCATTAAGTCAGATCCTATATCAGCTATCTTTGTGAAGATACCGCCTGCTATCCTCAGCGCTGAAGCACCAAGCGATTCACCGATAGCAAAACCGATGAAGCTTGCCCCGGCATATTCACGCGGTACAAATAACAGAATAATAAGCATCATGATAAGCTCAACACAAATAAGCATAACGCCTATGCTCATACCTGCATCAAGGGGAATGGTAAGAAGCTTTATCGGCTTTCTTTCAAGTGATGCAAAAGCCATACGGCTGTTTGCAAGTGTGTTCATCCTGATACCGAACTTTGCAACGCCAAATGAGCCGAGAATTCCGATAACTGTCCACATTAAGATAAGGGCAACTCCGCCGGCACCTGCATGCTGCAGAAAACCGAAATAAAAGCCTATACATACTGCAATAAAAACAAAAAGTACAGCAAGAAATTTACCCTGCTGGTTTAGATAGGTTTTGCATGTTTCGTAAATTACCTGTGCAACATCAAGCATGCTCTGGTGAGCCCTTAATTTTTTTACCTTCATGAACTGCATGATACCGAAAAGAAGCCCGAGTACACAAACACCTATGCCTATAAAAAGCATATTGTTCTGGTTTGCACTCAGTTCGGGGATCTTAAGATCGGCTTCGCTTGCAAAGGCTGTCACCGAGCTTAACAGAAATAACAGAGTACTTAGTATTATGTTTTTCTTCATATATTTATTTAGTTTGTATTATTTTCTCTTTTTTTATATACTTCAGAAGTTTTCTTTACTGTTCAAGAATATTGCGGTTGAAAAGGTTCATTGTATCTTTTATGCCAAGGGTTATAAAGCTTATAACGGCATTTTTTGCTTCATCTACCGTTTTATCAAGGGCTTCATACTCATTTTCTTCAAACTCTGAAAGAACATAATCAGCCAGTGAAAAACCCTCCCCTGCTCTTAACTTCTCAAACTCTTCGCCCTGCCTGATTCCGAATCTAAGCCTCGGTATTTCATCTGATTCCATTTCGTAAATTATGGATTTTATCCCGTTCTGTCCGCCATCAGAGCCTGACGGTCTCATTCTTAATACACCAAGATCCAAGTTCACATCATCATATACGATCAGGATATTCTCTTTTTCAATCTCGTACTTATCGTAGAAATACTTAACAGCCTTTCCGCTCAAATTCATATAAGTAAGCGGTTTCATCAATACTACCTGTATTTCGGTTTTATCTGCTGCTGTAAAATCAGTAACTGCGTAAAGGTAATTGTCTTCAAACTCAAATGTTTCTATTTTAAAGAACTCTGCAAGCTTATCTATAACCAAAAACCCGGCATTATGCCTTGTATTGTGATACCTTGCACCCGGGTTTCCTAATCCGACTATTAAATACAAATTCTTAATCCTGAGCGAAGCGAAGGATCTCCTGAATTATTCGTATATTTTATGATACAATATAATTTATTTTCAGGCATTAAGAAATTATTTTGCGTCTTCTTCTTCGTCTTTCTTGCCTTTGGCAATAACTTCAGGTTCAGCTGCTGCTGTTTCACCTTCAGGTGTTTCTACCTTCTCAACTGCAGGTGGTACTACTGCAACAATTGTTGCACCCGGAGCGCCGTGTATTTCAACATTTTCAATTTTAAGATCGCCAACGTGGATAGAGTCACCTATCATAAGTCCGCTGATCTCTACATCAATATGTGAAGGAATATCTGCGGGCAGACACTCAACTTCAAGTGAATGTAATGTATGCTGAACAATACCGCCATCTCTTACACCGGCCGGAGCGCCAACAAGCTTTATGGGAACTTCAACCTTAATGGTCTCATTTTCTGAAATACCAAGAAGATCAAAATGGATAGGCTTATCGCTGACTGCGTCAAACTGAACATCTTTTAAGATACAGTTCTGTGCTTTTTCAACGCCTTCTATCTGTAAATTTATTATCCTGACCTCAGAAGTATAAACGAACGGATTTAATGCTGTATCTTTTACGCTGATAGCAATTGCAGGTGAATTCTTTATATAAAAAACACCGGGAATATTCCCTTTTTTCCTTGCAGTCTTAGTGGTTGAGTTGCCCAGGTCATCTCTTTTCTGAGCTGTTAAATTCATTGTAGCCATTGTATAACCTTTATATTAAATTGTTTAGCGGAATTGTTACAAACCACAAAAATAGCTAAAAATTGCTTTTTAGTCAATTGAAAAGGCTGTATAGCAGGGTTAAATCAATAAATAATCTTAACAAATAAATATATAATATTTATAAATTTAAAAGATTATTGAAATTATGCCTAACACTTGTTAGCCAATGTAGCTTTTACAATTAGTTATTTTAAATTTCAAGCAATATCATCAAATCAGTGTCAGGTCTAAGGACCTGACACGAACAATTATTAAACATAGTATATTTTTACAATTTCTGTTCCTGTCAGATTCTCAAATCTGACAGGTACATCCGGGAATCAGCATTTAGGTACCTGCACGAACAATTATTAAACATTTATATTTTTACAATTTCTGTTCCTGTCAGATTCTCAAAATCTGACAGGTAAATCCGGGAGTCAGCATGCAGGTACCAACGCGTACAAAATCTTAATCTATAATTATCCCTAATTTCCTAAAACTTCCAGCTGATGCCCACAATCGGGACCCGGGGAAGCTGAGGATTATATTTTAATGTTTCATAATACGAGCTCCAGTAATAATTATAGTAATTTACCCTGCCAAGCACATTCAGCAGTTCCACATAAGTAGTCAGGGTTGTTGTACCTAACGGGACCTGGTAATCAACTCTAAGATCCAGCCTTGCATAATCAGGCAGCCTGCCCTTATTATAAAGTTCTTTATCGTATACTCCACGGTTGTTTCTCAACGATTCATAATAATCATAAGGAGTGTACGGCCTGCCTTTGGCAAATTTAAATCTTCCGCTTAAGCTTAACCCGAAATTGAATCTATACCCTGCAATTGTTGTGATCTGGTTTCCGTAATCAAATTCAGCTGACTGTATATCACCTTTTAATGCTAAGAATCCTGATTTGCTGAAAGAATATGATATGGTTCCAAATAGTCCGCGGCCCGAATTCTTTTTCTGAAGTGTAACATCAACACCCCAGTAATAACCTTTACCTGCGCTTACAGCTTTATCAAGAAAGTTAGGATAAATCTCTACTCCGCTGTTTATAAAAATATAATTTGGGTCGTAAACACTAACGGGATAGTCATAATATTGTTTTAGGTAAGGCTCAACACTTAATTTAACATCAGCTGAAAATAAATGTTCTGCGCCAAGGATAATTTCATCTACCCTAATGAAGCTTAAATTCCTGTTATCCGGATCCACAAGTACCCATAATATTTCAGGAGCCTGGTAATAAATACCTGCATTGGCATTCAGTGTTGTTATAGGGGTTAGTTTATAGGTTATGCCCGCCCTTGGAGAAATTACCCCATTATTTTTTATAAGATCAAAAGCATCAATTCTAAAACCGGTATTTATGATAAGTTTATTATGGAATAATTTTGTTATCAGATTAAGCCCGCCTGAAAGCTTTGCAGCACGTATATCATCTTTAAATGTTACCTGGGGTGTGTAAAAGTTTGATGCGTTAAAACCGGAACCATGATGAATATTATAATTGGAAAAAAAATTCCTGGCACCCGTAAAAACACTGATTGCAAAATTCCTGTTCAACGAATAATCCAGCTTCTGGTTAAAAGAAAGCTCATTATCATTTATATCAAGAATAAAATCCTGGTAATTTACCTTGTAAAAATTCCACCCGTAACCTGCAACAAGTGTGTATTTAAAATTAGCTCCTTCTTTGCTATACCTGAAACCTGCTGAAAGTATTTTTACATTCACGGTATCATACATATAGTCTCCTGCCTCAATGGGTTTGGCATTATCGGTGGCAAATAAACCTGTTATGCTTATCTTATCAGTTTTGGATAGATTATAGCTTATCTTAGTGTTAAAATCCCAGTATTCAGGGATTAACTGAGTATTAAGCAGATCTTTTATCAACTCATAGTAGCTTCTCCTGACAGAAAATATATAGGAAGATCTTTTTGTCAGCGGACCTTCAAAATATCCGCCAAAACCTGTAGCGGAAATATTAATATCACGCAAGTGTTTTTTCCTGCTGCCTTCTTTGAACTTAATATCCATTACAGAAGAAAGCTTATCGCCGTATTCCGGCGGGAAACCGCCTGACAAAAAGTTAACATCATTAACAATTTTAAGATTGATATAGCTCAGCACTCCGTTTGTTGAGCCCGGTGCGCCGTAATGGTTTGGATTCTGTATCACAAGCCCGTCAACAAGCGTCAGGTTTTCAACAGGTGAGCCGCCTCTGACTATTACTTCATTGTTGATATCACTTCCTAATGATACTCCCGGCGAGCTGGTGAAATACCTTATTACATCCTCCATCGCACCGGGCGAGCGCCTTATCTCTTCATAATCTGCATTCACAAAGCTTGTATTAATGTTATCAGCCTTTCTGAAATACAAAGCCTTTACATCAATGGTATCTGTAACAGGGCTTGACCTGACTAATACAATATTTAAAACCTTAATTGATGAATTGCTGTCAAGGGTAATATTTTCAGTTACACTGTTAAATCCGTTTTTTGAAAGAGTGATAACACAATTTGTACTTTTATTTATTTCAATACTGAATTTTCCATGATCATCAGTAAAGGTTAATACATCGGTTCCTGTTAACTCTGCCTTCACTCCTTCTACGGGTTCACCGGAAATGCTCTCGGTGACCATACCTTTAACATAAAACTGGCTATACAAATTTTGCTGGAAAAAAAATATAGTAAGTGTTATTAAGATAGATTTTATCAACATAATAATGTAATTTTATAAAGAAATTTGTATAAATTCTATTGCAAAATGAGACTTTATAAATCTTACATAATACCTGTTTTTATCCTTTTTTCAGCACTTTTAAACGGTTGTATTGATGACCCTGTTAACTATACTGGTTCTATGGTTAATGGTTCTGTATATGATAAGTATGGTATGAATAATCCATATATAAAAGTTAGTGTTGGTGATTACCCTATTGTTGCAACAGATGTCTACGGGCAATTCAGCCTTGAAAATAACCAATATCCTTATAATATCACAGTTTCAAATTTATCATATTCTACAAATAAATATATGGGTATGACAATTCTAAATCCACAGCTTTTGTCATATGACGATTACGGTTATTCAAATCCATGTTACATTGTTGTACATTTTCCTGAATTGGAAACATTAGATGATGAGGCATTTGTAAAATTTGTAAGTATTGATAACAACACTCAATCCGATGATTTAGCTTTTTATGGAGATAAGTTAGGATTCAGGGTTGGTATGATAAATGATAAAAATACAATAGAGGGAAAACTGATATTCCTGCAGTTCAAAAGATCAGATATTATTTACTCATACGAAAAATTCGGGATGATGGATGTAGTTTTACACAGCGGCAGCCAGGAGTTTTTTTTTGATACCGCACAGATAAATTATAATCCGGATGAAATTTATTCATACTTTCATGTAAACTTATCCAATGAATTTACAAGTTGTAACACTCGGATCGATTTAACTTTTCCTGGTATGTGCGAAAATTCAAATATATCATATCTTGAAGATTTTTCAAATATGCCTTCAGGTTACATTGTGCTTCCTGATCTTCCTATGCTGCCGTATAACATTAAAGTAGAAAATACTGCCGGTATTTGGAATGGTATTTTTAATCAAATATTTTCTAAGGTTTGGGAATATGGAAAACCCGGAGAATATATAAATTTAAATCAAGTTAAATCACTTTATCTGAATTTACCCGAAGATGGGGAAAAAAATATCAATGATAATACAAAATTTGTGTTCAATGATATAGATCCCGGGGGAATTTACATTTACAAGATATCAAACGAAATAACTTTAGACTCCCGAACAGTTAATATTATTACCGATAAATACCCGCTGACATTTAAAGATTTCAAAACATGGGGTTATCAATTTACTCCAAACACAAAATATTATTGGGGTGTTGTAAAATATCCGGGTTACAGAAATATTGATGAATTTGTTTCCTCAAAATTAAAAGAAGATACGGTTTACAAAAAGATCCCTGCATCAGAGTGGTTTTCTTTTACAACACAATAATACAAAGCACATTGAAATCTGTTGCATTAAATGGTAATTTAATTTTTTGACATTTGAGCTTTGACATTAGTCATTTCTCTTCTACTTCAGCCAGCCTTCTTTTTTATACCAGTCAATTGTATCTTTAAAGCCTTCCTCAAGTGTGAACGATTCCTTAAATCCAAGCTCTCGCTTAGCTTTTTCTATTGAGCATATCCAGTACCTTTGCGTAAGCTCTCTTGATTTTTCCATATTCAGCACAACAGGCTTGGGTGAAAAGAACCCGAATACCTGAGAGAAGAACGCTGTTGTTTTCACGGCAAAATGCGGAATGGTAAGCTTAACGGTTTTTCTGCCCAGCAGCTTCTTTGTTATTTCACCCACTTCAAGCCAGTTATAGAATTTTTCTGAAGAAATAAAATATATGCTTGATGATGATATTTCATTTTCACCGGCTAATATAAACCCGCGCACAAGATCAACACCGTGTATCAGGCTGACAAGCTTGTTATCAAAGCCTATCATCGGCTGCAGGCCGCGGCTCATTGATTTGAAATATTCATATATGGCATAATCCCTGGGTCCGTATACTGCAGGCGGCCTTACAATTGTGCAATTGAACTTATCAAAATAGCTCATTACAACTTTTTCTGCTTCTACTTTTGACCTGCCGTATGTAGTAAGCGGATGGTAATCTCGGGTTTCATCAATGGGCTTTCCGTCAAAAGAGGGGCCGACTGCTGCCTGTGAGCTTACGTGAACAAATTTTTTAACTGCCGGGTTGTATTTGTAACAGGCTTCAAGCAGGCTTTTAGTAGCATCAACGTTCCCGCGGTAGAACTCTTCCTTCTTTTTAGCGAACGTAACCCCGCCAACATGATAAACATAATCTACATCACTTAGTGCTTTTTTAAGCACTTCATCCGTAAAAAGATCACCTTCAATAAATTCAACCGGTTTATCTTTAAGCCACTTAGTGTTGCTTTTGGGTCTTATTAACGCTTTGATCTCATAATTCTTTTTTATCAGTTCATCAATTAAATGAGAACCAATGAAACCCGTACCGCCTGTAACAAATGCTTTAGCCATATTATTTTTAGTTATTTCAATTTACAATTAGATCTTTTATTGATTTAGATATATAAGTCCATTTCCATTTTTTGTAATTGTCAGCTAAACCTGCTTTTACAGGATTTTGCACAACATAATTAATAATATTCAAATATTCTCTATTGTTCCGTACCACGTGATCATAGCTTTCTCTGTGCCAAAACTGACCTCTCCTGATTATAATTCTATTTGATTCTGCTGCTGTGTACTTCTTCAGGTCTTGTAAAATTTTTGTTACTTTGTAACTCGAAACGCCGTTTCGAGCAGTCGAATCAGCGATTCGACTTACATGTTCATCACCCATTTCGAAAACTAAATGAACATGGTTTGGCATAATACAAAAACAATGCAGGTCATACTTTTTTTTATCTCTGAAAATTATACTATCATAAACAATTGTTGCAACATCTTTGTTTTTAAGCCATAATGCACCACTTTGTGAACAATCCAATAACTTGTCAAATTTAGCAAAGTAGCGTTTCCGCTGTTTATAAATTGCATTACCTCTTTCGCTCTTGTCTTTAATCTTAATAATCGACTTTTCTATTATTTCATTTTCCTTTTTTAGCTGCTCAACAACAGTTTTAGGCAAGGATTCAGCAAGCCGGAAAGTTATAAAATAAACTGCATTAGAAGGTTGAAAATGGGGTAGATTTCGCTTGTAGTAAAAATCAGGCATCAACCAAAAAGTCTTTTTCCTTGTTATAATTTCATAAATAAAGTAAATTTGTCTTCAAACATATTCAATTTATTACGTAATTTCAATTTATTACGCAATTTCAATAATATGGCATAATTTATTGCCAAAGGAGCGCGTTTAAGTGGCAGATCTATTTCAGAAGTGTTTTGATTTCACCAGGGCAGATGAGGTTAAGAAATCAGGGCTTTACCCCTATTTCAGGCCAATTGAGGAAAATGAAGGACCGGTTGTACAGATAGAAGGTAAAAAGATGATCATGGCTGGCTCTAATAATTACCTCGGTTTAACCGCACACCCCAAAGTTAAAGAAGCTGCAATTAAAGCCATACAGAAATACGGCACAGGCTGCAGCGGTTCACGTTACCTGACCGGTACGCTTGATCTTCACATTGAGCTTGAAAAAAGAATGGCAAAATTTTTCGGTACAGAAGATGTACTGCTTTTTTCCACCGGTTACCAGACTGCACAGGGAATTATCCCGACACTCGTTCAAAAAGGCGAATACGTTGTATCAGATAAAGATAACCATGCATGTATTGTTGCAGCTGACCTGATGGCTAAAGGCGCGTTTGCTGAATTCAAACGCTACAAGCATAACGATATGGATGATCTTGAAGTTGTGCTGAAGAAGATCCCTAAAGGCAGCGGTATATTAATAGTATCAGACGGAGTGTTTTCCACCACAGGAGAAATTGTACACCTGCCGCGGCTTGTTG
>CAZOAP010000113.1:0-10537 GCA_964577645.1 uncultured Ignavibacteriales bacterium | reverse complement strand
AAAGCAGTCACTATGGATTCTTTTGTAACTCCCTGTCCTTTTAATAACTTTCCGGTCTCACCATTATCATCGGCTAAGGCAATAAGTATATGCTCAATGCTTATATATTCATCACGAAGCTGGCCTGCAATCTTTACAGCATCATCAAGATCTTTCTGCATATTATTTGAGAGATATTGATTTGATGTTGTTGTACTTGATATTTTAGGAAGCTTATCAATTAATGCTGATACCTGGATCTTCAGTGAATCTGTATTTGAGCCTATTTTACGGATAAGTGATACAGCGATGCTATCATTGCTCTGGATAATAGCGGCTAGCAAATGTAATGGTTCTATTTGCTGGTTAGAATAATTAGCAGCAATTTCACCGGCCTGCTGCATCGCTTCCTGTGCTTTTATCGTGAAATTATTAAAATTAATAGCCATATAGTATCAAGTATTTATAGTTTAAAACGAAGGTAATAATTTAACTAATTTTAACTATTATTAATATACAAAATATGAAATATTTTTGTACATAAAAAAAGCCCCTGACAACCGGTCAGAGGCTTCTTTTTATTTTGAGATTATTATTTTACTAAAACCATTTTTTTAGTTTCAACAAAACTATTACCTTTTTTATCAACTGCTTCTATTTTATATATATAGATACCGCTTGCAAAATTTATCGCATTCCAATCTGCCGAATACTCACCTGCTTCAAGGTTTGAATTAGCCAATATATCTACCTGTTTACCCAGCATATCAAATACTGTAATTTTCACATTTGATGCTGATGGCAAACCAAATTTTATCTTGGTTACCGGGTTAAATGGATTTGGATAGTTTGGTGAAACAAAGAATCTGTCTGGGATATTGGATGATATTGGCCGGATCCCTATAATAGTCCTGATAAATGTTATTAGAAAATTTGAGGATGATGGTAATGAGTCATATGTTGTATAACATTTTGTATTCCATCTCAATCTTAGTGAATCACCAACATTTGCAGCACCCCATGAACTGACTAGGGAATCAAGAAAATGCCTGCTTAAAGATAATACAGAATCACTTCCTGAATTGTTAGTAAACCTTGTTATGGAATTTGAATTGTTTGTTGTTGATATTGTAAATTTATATTTAAATTCTGGTAATGAGCCTGCTTTTTGGAAAATAAAATGAATCTTTGAAGTATCACCTGCACTAACGGTTGTCCTGTAAAGTTGTGGTGGATCAACTAATAAATATGTATTTATCGATGGTCTGATCTGGAAAGCGCTATCGCTTTGATCTCCATTTGCCGGACTTCCTGTTTGGTAAACTCGGACCCTTCCCTGTGTTGTTGTAGAAATATATGGAATTGTCCAGTTAATTGTTCGTAAAGTTGCATCTACATTATTCTGAATAGTAACCCAATTTGTACCGTTATCTGAAGAATATTCTATATTTACATTCCCGGTATTAGATGTACCCCATATTAACGGAATAGTAATACCCGACCTGTACATTGCGCCTCCATTTGGATGTGCAACTAGATAACCCGGAGTAGTATTAAGACAAGGAGCTGATTCAGACCGGCTTCTTATCAATTCCGATGGAAGTGGCCCGAAAAATAATGCAATAGAACCATTTAAATGGCAATAGCTCATAATTGTTCCTACTCTTGCTATAGCAGGACCTGAGTAACAACCGCCTTCAACCGCATAACAGCTATCAATCGGTCCGCCGGGCCATGAACAGCTATGCGTATGAGGTGAACCGAAATTATGCCCTGTTTCATGGGCAACAACCATGATATCCCATGAATATGTTGGTAACGGGTTGAAAGTACCGTCAAGATCGCTGAAGCCATAACCATATCCGTTTGAAGTATTTGCACAAAGTACATTAATATACGCTATTCCCCCAAGACCACCGGGTCTTGTAGTAATAAAATGTGCAATAGTTCTTGGTGTACCCTGCATGTTTGCATTCCAATATGATCTGAATGCTACAAGAATATCATTTGAGGAAGTAGCGTCAGGGTACGGATCATTTATTGTAGTCCAGACTCTTAAATAACTTATTTCAAGCTGTACATTAACATCTCTGACATACAAAGCTGATACCGGAACATATATTGAAAGAATATAGCTTGTGGCACGAACAATATTGCTGGCATTAAAAGCATAAAAATCATAGTCTGATTCAACAGCAATACTTGCTTTATATAAAGTACTTGTCGCCATTGAATTCATATTCCCTGTAAGGCCCTTCTGAATCTCGGTAATCTTGTCTGGTATCCCTAATGCATCAGATTCACATTTAAAGTCCCTGTGGATTTTTACTTTACTGCTCTGAAATGAGATAAATTGATCTGTACTTTTTTGTCTAGCAAGAACAACTGTTTCCTGCTCAGTTATAATAAGAGCAGATACATCATTTTTGAAAAAGGTAACTACTATCAAAGGAGCATTTTTATCTTTTAAATTACCTGTATATGCCACGTAATCTGTTTTATTTGTTAATAATTTATCGCCAGCTTCAGTTCCTGCAACAATTTTTGCATCACTTGTCAAAATATCAAATTTTTGCAGCGTAACCTGCAAGTCAGCACCGTTATAAGGTATTTTGATATTTATTGAGGAGGATTTTTCCTGCAGTATTTTGTTAACAATATTAAGGTCTACATCAACAACTTTAGCATCATCAACTGATTTGCTTAGTTCAGTTGAGTTCATACTCGTTTTATAATTATTAACTCTAAATGGCTCATATACTGCGGGTTGAGAAAATGCAGAAAGAACATTTAAAATTAAAAAGAGGGTTAAGACGGTTAGTTTCTTCATAAATAAATTTAATGTTGGTTTATGATAATTTAACTTTCGGGTCAAGAAATGCATAGATGATATCCACTATCATGTTTACAATAATAAATATCACTGCCGTAAATAATACTGTGCCCTGTATCATAGGAAAATCCAGTGAGAGAATTGAATTTATAGCAAGCAGTCCAATTCCGGGCCAGTTGAAAATATATTCAATGAAGAAAGTTCCTCCTAATAATGCGGCAAGCCATGCACTTATTGTAGTAATTACGGGATTAAGCGCATTCCTTAAAGCATGCCTTATTATTACTTTCCATTCACTTACACCTTTAGCTCTTGCAGTTCTTACATAATCCTGCCCCAATACATCAAGCATACTTGATCTTGTAAGACGCGCAATTATTGCAAGAGGTCTTAAAGCAAGAGTTAACATAGGTAAAACAAGATAAATCATTCCGTTGTTTATATAACCTGATATTGGAAACCATTTAAGCCATGCACCAAATATTAATGCCATTATAAGGCCAAGCGCAAAAGGCGGGAATGATATCCCGAAAAGCGCAACAAGCATGGATATATTATCCGTTGCCGTATACGGCTTGACTGAAGAGATGACACCAATAATAATTCCGATAATAGAAGATAATATTAATGATGATACAGCAAGAATTGCTGTTGCGGGAAATGTTTCAATAATTGTTGTTAATACATCACGGTTGGATGAATACGACCTTCCAAGATCACCCTGTACTGCTTTGAACATAAACCTGCCGTACTGAACATATAAAGGATCGTCAAGCCCAAGCTGTTTTCTGACAGCATCAATTGAGGCAATATCCGCTCTTTGGCCCAGCATAAGCCTGGCGGGATCGCCGGGTATAACATACATTAAACAAAAAGTTACTGTAATTACCCCGATAAGTACCAGGATAGAATACAGTAACTTTCTGAAAATATAAGTTCCCATTCGTTATTTTATAACACGTCTTGCTGTAACATATTTCGCGTTATAATAATCTTCAGTTAAGGAGCTGGTTTTAACTCCCCCGCTTGAAGATGAATGAGCAAAAACGTTTTCACCTAGGTAAATACCTACATGTGAAATTCTGCTTCCCATTGTGTTGAAAAAAATCATGTCGCCAAACTGTAAGTTTTCCCTATCTACAGGCTCTCCTACAGTTGACTGCATTATTGATGTTCTGGGTACATCAATGCCTAAAGCATATTTCATGACCCTTTGAACAAATGCAGAACAGTCTATTCCATTTGTTGTGGTACCGCCCCATAAATACGGGGTGTTAATGAGCTCAATGATTTTGATCATTACGGCATCCCTGTCAACAGAAGTATTGGAATATTCGGAAACAATGTTTGTGAGCGTTTCTAAATTAGACTGCTCTATCAAGCTTTTTTTCTGAATACCAGTTATACTGGCAACTTCTTCTGTCTTTTTGGTTTTCTTGTTCGTTTTTACGCTGTATTCCTCATCACTTCCTGATGCTGAACAACCCGTAACTCCGATAATAATCAACGGTAAAATAAAAATACCGAGGGCAAAAAGTTTTTTAATCAAATAAATTTTTCTCCTTTCAGGTTTTTATCAATTACAAATATAGCTATTTATAAAATTTTTTAAAACCCAAAATTAAATTATTAAATATATGTTTTAAAGCAGTTAAGGAATAAATATTTTCTCTGAAAATCGTTTTATTTATCAAGCCAGGTAAATCTCATATTAACCCTGTGCATCGGGTCAAGGGCAAATCCGCGAACGTAAGACTGCACCAGTCTCCAGTCCTCATCATAATAAATGAATAGACATACGGCATCATTAACAGCCAGCTGTTCAGCTTCTTCATACAGCCTGCTTCTTTCCTTTACATCGGTTGTTGCTATTGCTTTCTCGAACAGTTCATCATACTTTGGATTTTTATACCTGAAGCTGTTGATCGGGCTAACGTCTTTTGGATTTGCAGGTACATTTTTTCCGTAAAATAAATTAAGGAAAGTTTCAGGGTCAGGATAATCCGCATTCCACCCTAAACGGTAAAAATCACTTCTTCCGGCATCAATATTATCAAGATGCTGTGCGAACTGCAGCAATTGAAGCTTGCATGTCACACCGATTTCCTTTAACATATCCTGAATAGCTTCTGCGATCTGTGTATTTCTTCCGCCGCCTTCGTTTATATTCAATGTAACTTCAGGAAATCCTTTGCCTCCGGGAAAACCTGCATCACTCATAAGCTGTTTAGCCTTGGCCAGATCGAATGAATATCCTTTTATATTTTTAGCATTATAATTTGGCATAACCGGCGGTACCATTCCGTATATAGCAGGATCAGTTGCTGAACCCTGCAGAACATACTTTAAGATCTTATCCCTATCAATTGCATAATTAAATGCCTGTCTAACTTTTACATCGCCAAATACTTTGCTTGGTACAAGGAATCCGTAGTACTGCGTTGATAGAGATGTTTTTCTCTGTACAATGAATTTTGAATATTCAGGTGTTAATGTTTTATCATCATTAACTATGGTTTTAAAAAGCTCGTTGGGTATCCTGTATGATTCATCAATTGTGCCATTTTTAAACTCAAGCAGCTGCTGCGAAAGATCTTTTATGAACCTGAACTTAACTCCTTCAAGATAAGGTATCTGGTTGCCGAATTCATCTTTATCCCAATACTTTGGGTTTTTCTTCATAACAATTTCAAGGTCGGGTGTCCAGCTCTGAAAAATGAAAGGACCTGTACCAACCGGGTTCTGGAAGAAATCTTTGCCGTATTTATCTACTGCTTCCTTAGGCACAACATATGTAAATCCCTGGCACATGTAAAAAATAAATGGTGCAAACGGTTTCAGCAATGTTACCTGGAATGTAGTATCATTTAAAGCTTTGTAACCTTCAACTGAAACAAGCCTTGGTTCACGTTTTTCTGAAGTTGCTTTTGTTATTTCTTCGTTATACTCTTTTGCACCTTTTACATAATTCCTGTAAAAATCAAATCCAAGGCTCCCTGTTCTTGGATCAAGCACTCTTTTAAAAGAATACTCAACATCAGATGCTATGAATTTTCTTCCATTGCCCCCGGGAAAGCAGGCATTATCATGGAAATAAACATCGTTCCTTAAATGAAAGGTATATGTAATTCCATCTGGAGAGATCTCCCATGATTTAGCAAGCATTGGCCTAAGCTGCAGGTTTGTATCAAGATCTACCAGCAGGTCATATATCTGGTGTGCAACGTGATGAGATACAACATCATTTATACCTACCGGATCCAGGCTCCTGATATTTTCAGTTTCATTTGCAACAAACACTCCCCCGCCTTTTATTCCCCCTTTTAAATCAACCAGATTATCGCCGCCAGATTTTTTTCCGCAGCCGGCTGAAAGAAAAGAAAGTAAAATTATTAATAAAGAGGTTTTAACGGATGAATGTAATTTCATAATTTGTAAAATTTAAATTTGGGAGGAATTACAATTAAAAAATACGCCGGTTTTTCGGGTCCGGCGTACCTTAATACTTATTTTAACCTAAATAGGTCTTTAATTGTTTGCTTTTGGAAGCATGTTTAAGCCTTCTGATGGCTTTTTCCTTTATCTGTCTTACTCTCTCACGGGTAAGTTTGAATTTTTCACCAATTTCTTCAAGGGTTAATGGATTTTCCTGGTCTAAACCATAATACAATTTCAATACATCACGCTCTCTTGGGCTTAATGTATTTAAAGCTCTCTGAATTTCTATCTTTAATGATTCATTGATAAGCTTATGATCAGGCAGCGGCTGGTTCTGGTTAGGCATAATATCAACCAGACGGCTGTCTTCGCCGTGAACAAAAGGAGCATCGATTGAAAGATGTCTTCCTGAAATTTTAAGAGTATCGCTTACTTCATACAACGACATATCAAGCTGTTCAGCCAGCTCATCAGCGCTTGGCTCTCTTTCAAAAGCCTGCTCTAAAGTACTGTAAGCTTTGCCAATCTTGTTTAAAGCACCAACCCTGTTCAGCGGCAGCCTTACAATTCGTGATTGCTCAGCTAAAGCCTGCAAAATTGATTGTCTTATCCACCAAACGGCATAGGATATGAATTTGAAACCTCGTGTTTCATCAAATCTTTTTGCAGCTTTTATAAGTCCAAGGTTTCCTTCATTAATAAGATCACCAAGAGAAAGTCCCTGGTTCTGGTATTGTTTAGCAACGCTGACAACAAAACGCAGGTTAGCTTTAGTAAGTTTCTCTAAAGCTTTCTGTTTTTCCTTATCATCGCCGTATTTGATTTTTTTCGCAAGGTCAATTTCCTCTTCAACATCAAGAAGCTCTACTTTCCCTATCTCCTGAAGGTACTTATCAATTGATTGGGATTCCCTATTTGTAAATTGTTTACCAATTTTCATAGGCAGTTAAGAATGGTTAAATTATAAAAAATTTTTGGGATAATAGTTAGCCTAATATAGCTTAGGTTAGTTTAAGCTGTGGTCTCGAAAAGATCAATCTTGCTGTCTTTTGCCAGTGTAACTATTGCTCTTTTCCTGTTAGGTCTGAATCCCTCGTATCTGCCTCTGCGTGTGAATTGAGACTTGCGTTTGCCTTTTGATGTAATGGTCCTGATACTTTCAACTTTTACGTTGAACTTGCTCTGAACTGCATTTTTAATATCAACTTTGGTTGCATTAATATCAACTTCAAAAGCATACTGGTTCTTCTGCTCCTGAAGCAAGGTCATTTTTTCGGTTATTACCGGCTTTACTAAAATACTTCTTATCATGGTCTTATATTATAATCTCTGTTAATAAAATATTTAATTAAGAAAAGGGTTTGCAAAGCTCATCAACAGCACTTTTCTGAATTAATATCAACTGGTTATTTACAAGGTCATATGTTGCAGCACTTGATGCGTTAACAACGTTCACCTTTGCAATGTTTCTGCCTGATTTATATACATTATCATTATTCTTAACGGTAAGCATTAAAACTTTTTTACCGTCCAGCTTCAGGCTCTTTAAAATAGAACTGAAATCTTTGGTTTTTGGTTTCTCAAAATTGATATCCTCAACAACCATTATTTCACCGTTCTTGGCTTTAAGGCTTAGTGCGCTTTTTCTTGCAAGCTGGGCTGACTTCTTTGTCATTGTAAGCTTGTAAAGATGAGGCCTGGGTCCGTGTACTGTACCGCCGCCAACCCAAATGGGTGACCTGGTTGTACCGGCTCTTGCAGTACCTCTGCCTTTTTGTTTCCACGGTTTTTTACCGCCGCCGCGAACTTCACTTCTCTCTTTGGCTTTATGTGTTCCCTGTCTCTGGTTAGAAAGAAAGGTCCTTACAGCCTGGTAGATAAGATGATGATTCGGCTCTATTTCAAAAACATTTGAAGGAAGATCTATCTTTTCCTTGGATTCTGTACCGTCAATTTTATATACGCTTAATTGCATCTTTATTTCACCTTATAGATTTCAACAATACCCGAAATTGCCCCGGGTACTGCACCCTTTATTAACAATAAATTTGATTCCGGAATAACTTTTATAACTTTCAGGTTTCGGATACTGATCTGGTCACCGCCTGTACGGCCTGCCATTCTTTGTCCTTTAAATACCCTTGAAGGATATGATGAAGCGCCGATAGAACCCGGTGCCCTTAACCTGTCGCTCTGACCGTGTGTAACCGATCCGCCGCCGAACCCGTGTCTTTTTACAACACCCTGGAAGCCTTTACCTTTGCTTTTAGAAGTAACCTTTACAGTATCACCTTCTTTAAAAACATCAGCTTTTAATATATCGCCAACTTTCATATCAGCAGCGTTTTCAAAATCTCTGACTTCTTTTAAAAACCTTAATATCGGAAGGTTTTTCTTTTTGAAGTTTTTAACTGTTGGTCTGGCAAGACGTTTTTCTTTTCTTTCTTCAAAACCAAGCTGGATAGCTTCGTAGCCGTCACTATCTTTGGTTTTAACAGCAGTAACGTAACAGGGACCCGCCTCTATCAAAGTGCATGGTACACTGCTTCCGTCTTCAGTAAATACCGAAGTCATGCCAAGTTTTTTTCCTATTAAGCCTTTCATTGGTTTCTATGTATCCTTTGCCTATGTTTTTATTTCAATGTAAACGCCGCCCGGTGGGTCCAGTTTGGTAAGCGCATCAACTGTTTTTTTATTTGAATTCAAAATATCTATCACTCTTTTATGTGAACGTATTTCAAACTGTTCTCTGGATTTCTTATCAACATGCGGTGATCTTAAGACGGTGTAAACAGCCTTCCGGGTAGGAAGCGGTATCGGACCCGATACCACTCCACCGGTTGATTTAATTGTCTTAATGATCCTGTCAGTCCACTTATCAATAAGCCTGTGGTCGTATGACTTTAATTTTATCCTAATTTTCTGTGTTGCCAAGTTATTCTATACCTGCCTTAATTATGACCTGATTTATTATTCAATAATTTTAGTTACAACACCTGCGCCTACTGTTCTTCCGCCTTCACGGATAGCGAACCTTAAGCCTTCTTCCATCGCGATCGGGGTAATAAGCTCAACTT
Organism: uncultured Ignavibacteriales bacterium; assembly: GCA_964577645.1. Lineage (GTDB taxonomy): Bacteria > Bacteroidota > Ignavibacteria > Tepidaquicellales > OLB5 > OLB5. The sequence continues at coordinate 1,210 of CAZOAP010000113.1, read as the reverse complement.
TTAAGTTATCTACGTTATCACCCGGCATTACCATCTGTACACCTTCAGGTAAGTTCATAACACCTGTAACGTCAGTTGTTCTGAAATAGAACTGAGGCCTGTAGTTACCAAAGAACGGTGTATGACGGCCACCTTCTTCTTTTGAAAGAACGTAAACCTGGCAGTTGAAAATTTTATGAGGAGTAATTGAACCCGGTTTAGCAATAACCATACCACGCTCAATATCCTTCTTTTCAACGCCTCTTAATAACATACCTAAGTTATCACCGGCTAAACCTTCTTCAAGCTCCTTCTGGAACATTTCGATACCGGTTACAACTGTTTTCTTGTGCTGTCCCAAGCCGATAAGCTCAACTTCATCACCCATTTTGCATTTTCCTCTTTCAACCCTGCCTGTAGCAACTGTACCGCGGCCTGTTATCGAGAATACGTCTTCAACTGACATCAGGAACGGTTTATCGATTTCCCTAGCCGGTTCCGGAACGTATGTATCAACTGCATCCATAAGATCATAGATACACTTTAAAGCCGGATCATCAGCTGTTGAACCGTCAACAACTGCTGCTTCCATCGCTTTTAAAGCGCTTCCGCGGATAATTGGAATCTCGTCTCCGGGGAATTCATAGCTGTTCAATATATCCCTTAATTCTGATTCAACAACTTCAAGAAGAAGCTCAGCGTCATCAGCTGATTTTTCCTGTTCATAGATCATATCCACTTTGTTCAGGAATACAACTATTCTTGGAACGCCAACCTGTCTGGCTAAAAGAATGTGCTCTTTTGTCTGAGGCATAGCACCGTCATTAGCAGCAACCACTAAAATAGCACCATCCATCTGGGCAGCACCTGTGATCATGTTCTTAACATAATCTGCGTGGCCCGGACAGTCAACGTGAGCATAATGTCTTTTTTCTGTTTCATACTCAACGTGAGCTGTTGCAATCGTAATACCCCTGGCTTTTTCTTCAGGTGCATTATCAATTGAATCGAATGCTCTGACTTTAGCTTTACCTTTTTTTGCGAGCGCCATTGTGATAGCAGCGGTAAGTGTTGTCTTACCATGATCAACGTGACCGATTGTTCCAATGTTCACGTGAGGCTTACTTCTATCGAATTTTTCTTTAGCCATTTTTGATTGTATCTCCTAAAATGATTTATATTATTTTGTTTTGATTTACTTGTATTATATTAAATCATTTAATGCTTCAAA
>CAZOAP010000112.1:0-10745 GCA_964577645.1 uncultured Ignavibacteriales bacterium | reverse complement strand
CAAAAGATAATGATACATATCTTATCATGAAAAAACTGAACCCTGTTAGATTATTTAAAAATAAATTTGCCTTGGATGTAATTAATGCAGAAAAGAGAGGTGCAACAGCTGATGAACTTAAAGAAATGCTTGGCAAAAAACGCGAAATGAAAGGAATCTTTGACGGCGATATTGATGAAGGAGAGCTTGAAATGGGTCAATCAAGCGGATTAGTGAATGAAATAAAATCTGTAAAAGAAATAATAAATGATCTTGTTGCCCTATATGATACTGCAATATCAAAAATATGATATTTATCCGCATATAAACCCTTGTAATAGTATTGACATATTAAATTAAATCTATTAGTTTTTAGTATTCTATTCTTCCTATAGTTAAAAAAATCCAACCAACTTAAATAGGAGGCTACAAATGAAAAAAATAATATTCATTTCTCTTCTTGCAGTAATTTCAATTTTATTTATGTATGCAGATGATGGTCCCGGAACGTGGACACAATCACTGAGCAGTTCAGGTCCAATATGGGGCATTGCTGTAGCTCCTTCTAATCAGCAGGTTATTTATGCAGCCAGCAATACAACCGGCATGTGGAAAAGTACAAATGGCGGTGCTAACTGGACCCAGGTCAATTCAGGGCTTTCAAATCTTATTTTGCAATGTGTGGCTGTTAGTAAGACCAATGCCAATATTGTAATGTGCGGTTCTACAAACACAGGCTCTAACCCTGGTGTTTACAGGTCAACTGATGGCGGTAATGCATGGACAAGGGTTGTGAATGGTATAACAGAAACAAATATCAATATACAGAGTGTAGCAATAGACCCGGTAAATCCCAGCATAGCTTATGTAACTCTATTTGACGGAACAACAAATTCTACCAACGGCATTTACAAAACTACAGATGGTGGTGCAAACTGGGTTCCAATAACCAGCGGAATAGGTGCAATTAAAAATTTCCTCTGTATAACTATAAACCCGCTTAATCCAAATGTACTTTATGCGGGCTCGTCTTTTGATCCGCTTACATCATTGGGCCCGGCAAAGATATATAAATCGGTAAATGGAGGTACAACATGGAGTGATTACAGCAATGGCCTGCCTGCGCTCACATCAGATATAAAACCTATCAGAGTAATAAGTATTAGTTCCAGTGATACAGCTGTTCTTCTGGCATCACAATTTATGAATACAGATACATTAGGTGGCGGAATGTATGTGACTACTAATGGCGGTACTTTATGGCAAAAAAGGAACAACGGGCTGCCTGTAGCAGTAGGCATGCTGCCAAGAAGCTGTATGATAAGAACCGGTTCAAGTACAGAAATGTATGCTGGTCTTGGTAATGGAACAAATACCACTATTGGAATTTACAGGTCCACCAATATGGGTTTAAGCTGGAGTGATTTTAATAACGGCTTAATGAATAATACTTATACTGTCAGGGGAATTGATATGAGGGTAACCGGGGATTCAACTATTTTCCTTGGTGTTGCTCATCCTACAGTTGCTGCAGGTCAGGGTGTTTTTGAGTATTCGCTGCCGCTTGTAGGTATTAATGACCCGTCATCGAATATACCGGATAAATTCAGCCTGTCACAGAATTTCCCGAATCCATTCAATCCGCAGACTACAATTAATTTCTCAGTTCCGCAGCAATCAAACATCAAAATGGTTGTATATAATGCAGAAGGTAAAGAAATTATGCTATTATTAAATAAAACAATGGATCGCGGTAATTATTCAGTAACATTTGATGGTACAAATTTACCAAGCGGTATATATTTCTATGAGCTTACAGCAGGTGATTATAAGTCTGTTAAGAAAATGATATTAATAAAGTAATATTTTACTGCTTCACCGATCACTTAATATTATCCCCTCTGTTTTATGAGAGGGGATTTTTAATTTTATATCTCATCTTTTTTTGGTAAATTTGTATAAATTAAATAAAAATACCGATTAAAGAGAACATATTTAATGAAAGATATAATAAAGATAGCTTCAGGGCAGGGATTTTGGGGTGATCTAATAGATGCGCCGGTTAACCAGGCTTCAAAAGGCAATATTGATTACCTTATGATGGATTACCTTGCTGAGGTCACGATGTCAATACTGCAGAAACAAAAATTAAAGAACCCGGCTATGGGTTATGCCAGGGATATTCCCCCCCTTATGGAAAGATTACTTCCGTTATTAAAAGAAAAAAAATTTAAAGTTATTACTAACGGCGGCGGCGTAAACCCGATTGCCTGCCGTGATGCTGTTTTTGAAGTCGCTAAAAAATTAGGAATAAGCGGACTCAAGATCGGCGTTGTAATGGGGGATAATATCCTTGATAATGTTGATGCATTGCTTAAAGAAGGTGTATTGCTTAAGAATATGGAAACAGGTGAAAGCGCAGAAGCAATTAAGGATAAAATGCTAAGCGCTAACGTGTATTTTGGAGCATTACCGGTTGTGCAGGCATTGCAGCAAGGTGCTGATATTGTCATCACAGGCAGAGTAACAGATACAGGCTTAACACTTGGACCTATGATCTATGAGTTTGGATGGGATATGAATGATTTTAATAAAATGTCAGCAGGAACTATTGCCGGTCATATTATTGAGTGCGGCGGACAGGCATCCGGCGGGAATTTCCTTGGTGACTGGGAATCAGTCCCTGATCTGGCAAGAATTGGCTTCCCAATTGTTGAAGCACATAAAGACGGTACTTTCTACATTACAAAACATGATGGTACAGGCGGGCTGGTATCAGTAGAAACAGTCAGTGAACAGCTTTTATATGAAATAGGTGATCCTACAGATTATATAACCCCGGATTGTATCGCTGATTTTACTTCAATACATTTAGAACCGGCAGGAAAAGACAGGGTAAAAGTTTTTGGCATAACAGGTAAGCCTGCTACTGAGTTTTATAAAGTTTCAATGTCTTATGATGACGGATACAGTGCGTTTTCAACACTAACATATTCTGCACCAGATGCACTTAAAAAAGCAGAAGCTGCTGATAAGATACTGCGCACCAGGCTGGATGATCTTGGACTGAAATTTGAAGAGATCCGTACTGAACTGCTGGGATACAACAGCTGTCACGGACCTTTAGTAAAAAAACGGGATGATCTAAGTGAAGTTGTACTGAGAATCGGAGTTCGTGCAAAAGATAAAGCTACAATTGAAAGATTCAGTAAAGAAATAGCACCATTGATTTTAACGGGACCGCCGAGTGTAACAGGTTTTGCAGGCGGCAGACCCAAAGCAAGTGATGTAGTTGCATACTGGCCTGCACTTATTCCTAAGAATAAAGTAGCCCCTGAGGTTGTTGTAGAGGGAATTTAATGTTTCAGGTACTTGCTGCACAGCAATTTATGATATTATGACCGAAGAGAGTAAAGATAACCCGAAACCATCATCAAAGAAAGATACTTACCTTATTATAGGTGCTTTTGCGTTGATGGTTGTTGCTATTTTCACTATCTGGCAGGTTTTACTCAAAGGCAAGATGGATGAAGAGATCTCAAAACAAAAAGATACAGTTGTTCAGGTGAAAACAGATACATTAAGGATAAAAGACAGTATTAATAAAAACCGAACACAACCTATTAATAAAGAAGCATCAGATCAAAAGACAGATACCGCCAATACACAACCCAAACTTAATAATCTAACTGATGAAGAAAAAAGCAAATTAAAGGAAAAATTAGGCGAAATGCCTAAAAACAAAAAGGAACGGATTAAAAAAAATCTAAGGTCAAAAATATCCAATTAATTTTTTATTTTAGAGATTACTTTATTAACATTATTGTATTAAAATAAATGACAAGAGAATAATAAAATGAGTAAAACTATTGTTATTGGAGCATCAGGACAAATAGGCTCTGACTTAACCCTTGAATTAAGAAATCGCTTTGGGAATGATAACGTAATAGCAAGCGATATTAAAAACGCAGCTGATGATGTTATGCAATCCGGTCCCTTTGAAATTTTAGATGTAATGAACGAAAGTGCCCTTTTAGAATCTTTTAAAAAACACAACATATCAAAAGTTTATCTGCTTGCCGCAATGCTTTCAGGCAGTGCAGAAAAGAATCCCAAAAAAGCATGGGATCTTAACATGAAAAGCCTGCTAAGTATACTTGATATGGCTAAAGAGGGAATCCTGAAGCAGGTATTCTGGCCAAGCTCAATTGCTGTTTTTGGACCAACTACACCAAAGAAAAACACTCCGCAGCTTACTATAATGGAGCCTTCTACAGTTTACGGAATAAGCAAGCTTGCAGGAGAAAGATGGTGTGAATATTATTTCAGGAAATATGGTGTTGATGTAAGAAGTGTCCGTTACCCGGGTCTTATCAGCTATAAAACTGAAGCAGGCGGCGGTACTACTGATTATGCAGTCGAAATATTCTATGAAGCAATAAGGAAAGGGAAGTATGAATGTTTCCTCACAGAAAACACAGCTCTCCCTATGATGTTCATGCCGGATGCAATTAGAGGAACTATAGATCTGATGGAAGCCCCTGGGGATAAAGTTAAGATAAGATCCAGTTATAACTTAAGCGGTATTAGCTTTGATCCCAAAGAACTTGCCGCCGAAATCAAGAAGCATATTCCTTCATTTACAATAACATATAAACCTGATTTCAGGCAGCAGATAGCTGAATCATGGCCTGCAAGTATTGATGATTCAGATGCACAAAAAGACTGGGGCTGGAAAATGGATTATGATATTTCTAAAATGACTGATATTATGTTAAAGGAAATTAAAGCTAAACTGGGCTAAAGTTAGCGAAGCAATTTATTGAAATTACTTGATTGCTTCGCTTTTTAATTTTATGGCTCTTATTTGTTATGTTTTTCGTAACTCTTCATAAATTCTAATATTGCATTATTGAACTCTTCAGGATTTTCCATGTTTGGCAAATGTCCTGAATTAGGTATCAATTTAAGGTCTGAATTTTTTGTTTTACCATAGATAATTTTAATGAATTCAGGAGGTGTAAGCCTGTCCTCTTTTCCTGCCATTACCAGCATTTTTAATTCAAGCCTTTCAAGCGAGTCAGTTGTATCTGTTCTTGCTGCCATTGTTAATAAAGCGCCTGTAATTGCCTCGTTTTTCTGCCAGCTGATAAGCTTCTTCAGTAATTCAACAAGCTCCGGTTTTTCGGTAAAATTCGTTTCGCTCAGTGCGGCTTTAATGAAGTTATCGGCAAACTGTTCACGCTGACCGTTCTTAACCATTTTCATCTGTTCAGCTCTGGCTAGTTTTGTAGGGTTGTTATCGGATTCAGCTTTTGTATCGGCAAGGATCGCTCCTTTAAATTTGCTCTGATACAGCTCAAGTGCCCTTAATGTTATGTAGCCGCCCATTGAAAGTCCGCAGACAACAGGTTTATCAAGTTTAAGGCTATCAATTATAGAAATAAGATCACTTACATGAGAATCCATTGTAAAATGTCCGTCGCCAAGCTCGCTATAGCCAAAGCTCCTTATATCATAAACAACAACCCTGTATTTATCCTGCAAGGCTTCAACCTGTTTATCCCACATCCTGTTGCAGAGAGGGAAGGCGTGTATAAAAATTATTGCCTGTGAATTATCTTCACCAAATTCTATAACATTCAAGCCGCGTATATTATGCTTTTTCATTTACGGATATGCTTTCTTTTAATAATTCATTAAAAACTTTTTTTATGTACAGCAGGTCACTATCTTGTGTTTTATTTTCTAAAATATAATTGATATTTTTCAGTGCATATGGTATGCTCTCAAGAAATCTGCGCTTACCTTTTACTATTCCAAGAAACCCGTAAGCACCCATTGCTTGAAGTATTCTGACTATCGCAAAATACCAGAAATACTCTTTCATTTTTACAGTATCTGTATTAACATAGTTTACTATTATATTTAAATAGTATCCCAGCAGTTCTTCCCTGATATGCTGCGGAATATCAGCCTTAGCGTCGTATAGCAATGAAGCCATATCGTATAAAAGTGCTCCTTTCCTGCCGGACTGAAAATCGATAAAAAATGGTTTATTGTTCTTTGTCATAATATTCCTTGACTGGAAATCACGATATAAAAAATAATCCCGGGGGAATTCAAGTATTTTTGAACGGATATATGCAAGATCATTTTCAAGCTTATCCTGCTCAATAGAACCTTTATAGAATTGCTGCAGGAATCTCAGCTTAAAGTAATCCAGGTCAAAATTTATATTTTCTTCTCCAAACTCATTGAACTGATAGCATAATGAATAATCAATACCTTTGCCTGCTGTGACCTGGAAGCGGGGTAGCTCATTTATTACGTGTTTATAGAGCTCAATTTTATCTGAACTGAAACCATCGCTGCCTGATAATCTTTTTAATAGTGTTTCATCCCCAAGATCTTCCTGTATGTAGCTAAGACCGTCATCAGATACAATATAGATCTCAGGTACATTCAAACCTTCATTCCTGAAATGCCTTCCAAAGCTGATAAATGCTTTATTCTCTTCAGCGTGCCGGTTTACTATACCAATGGCAGTATTACCCTCTGCAGAATATAGCCTTATAATAAGGCGTTCTGACCCATGTGAAAGTATCGGTTCATATTTAATGCAATCAATACCAAAATGCTTTACATGCAGATGCTGCAAATTTGTGTAATGCGCTTTCATTTCATATGGTGAAAGCTCCATTATAAATTAACTTCCTGCATTACTTCTCGTATGTACCTTTTGCAACTTTTTTTAATATCCAGCCGTCTTTATCTATCAATACTTCCTTTGGTGTTGAATCAACTGTCAGTAATATTGACTGGTTCTTCTGGTCATTGAAAACCGTAAATTCTTTATCACCGGCTGATGTTACTACTGTAATTTTAACAGGCATTTTATATACATCAATTTCATCATCATCCTGAACCTGCTTTAAATTCAGCCTTACTGTATAGACTCCTGAGCCTTTTTGACCCTGGAAATCTTCAAACTTCCATGAATATTCATACTTGGGTCTGCCTTTACCTTTAAATACCCACTGGTCAAAAAAGAAATCAAGGCTTGAACCATAGACCTCTTCCATTATAGCCTGAAAATCTTTTGTTTCAGCGTTACTGTATTTATATTTTTCAAAATAAGCTCTTATTCCGGTAAAGAATTTCTCCTCTCCCATTATCCCGCGCAGCATATGCAGTACCCATGCGCCTTTTTGATATATGGTTGCATATATTGCCGGGTTATCAATGAATCCCTGGGGATCGTAAACTGTTCCGCCAAAATATCCGTAATCAAAACCTTTCATATGGCTTAAATATGCACTTATGCCGCCGGTATGTTCCATCCACAAAGCCTCACTGTATGAAGCGAAGCCTTCATTGAGCCAGATATTTTTCCAGTTCTTAAGGGTAACTGCATCACCAAACCAGTGATGTGACAGCTCGTGTGCATTCACAAAATCATACCTGTTATCACCTGTTATCAGCAGGTAACCATATGATGTAATTGTCTGATGTTCCATAGCGCCTGAAGTCCAGCCAAACTGAACAAGCCCATATTTTTCATCAATGAAAGGATATTCACCGTATGTTTCAGAAAAATATTTTATCATCTCAGGTGTTGGCTTCCAGTCAACCCTTGCTTTGGCTGAATCTTTTGGGAATGCGTAATAAACTACAGGCATTTGTTTGGTACCATCTAGCGAAGTATATGTATCTTCCCAATAATTTAAATTGCCAACAACAATACACTGCAGGTAAGTTGCAACAGGGTAATTGCTGTTCCAGTTAAAAGTAGTTGTGCCGTCCCCGTTTTGTATTGTATCCTGAAGCAATCCGTTTGATACACCTTTCATACCGGTTGGAACTTTAAGATGCATGCTGATGAGTGCTTTATCATCAGGGAAATCTTTTGATGGCCACCATACGGGTCCCCATGTAGGTTCACTCAAAGTGTAAATATACATGTTGCCGTAAAGCTCTTTAAATGAAAAGGAATCGAATCCCTTTTTAACAGGCTTGCCTGAATAATCTATTTTTAAAGCAACAATATCACCTTTCATAGGAATATCACCCTGCTTTAATGTTATGATAAGATAGTTAGGAGTTTGTATGAACGTGGTTTCTTCCCATGCCCTGATATCACTTGCCTTTTCATAATTTATTCCAGTTCTCATCATATTCTGGAAACCAACACTGTTTACTTTCAGGTTATCATATAAATTCACATATATAGTCCTCAAGGTATCAGTTTCAGCACGAAGAGTCATATAATTTAACCCGCTTATCGATTTGTTCGGTATATCAAAACTAAGCGAAAGGTCATAATTCAATGCGTCATATAAAGCAACCATTTTCAGCTGTTCCGGGGTATCATCCCTAACATCGCCTGCAGCACCTTTATAATAATCGTAGAACTTTTCAACAAGGTACATGCCTTTTTCTTTTGAAAGCTCAACAAGCTCTTTTCCATTTGCAGTACCTTTCTTTGTTAAAACCGATGCACCAATGAACAGCAAAGCAGATATTAGCAGATTAAAAACTACTCCGGCACTGAATAAAAATGCCCCTTTTTTATACTTTTGAGGATTATTCATACATTATTTTTGATTAGTTACAATGATAAGCTAAAATATTTTAAAGATAAATTTAATAATTATTGGACTTTAATCTCTATTATTTAAGGAAATTATGATGGATATTGTTCCATAAAAAAAAATATAAAACAAAAGCCGGATTTACCGGCTTTTTGTTTGTTGAAATATTGATTAATGATCAATAATTATCAATCTGTGCTCTTTGCAGCTTACCTGAATAATCGATATAAACAGCTTTCCATTCAGTGTAGAAATCATAAACAGTCCAGCCGCCTTCACGGTGACCGTTACCTGTTTGTTTGACCCCGCCAAACGGCATATGTGCTTCAGCTCCGATAGTTGCGCCATTCACATACGTAATGCCAGCTTTAATATCACGAACTGCGGTGAATGCATCATTTACATTGTTTGTAAATATTGATGAGGATAAACCGTATTTTGTATTGTTAAGGATATTAATTGCATCTTCAAGTCCGGTGGTTTTGATAACTGATAGAACTGGTCCGAATATTTCTTCTTTAGCGATTCTCATTTCCGGAGTAACATCAATAAATATGGTAGGTTTGTAGAACCAGCCTTTTGCAAGATTACCCTCAGCAGCAAATTCACCGCCTAATACAAGTTTAGCTTTATCTTCGTTTTTACCTATCTGAACGTATTCATTTACACTGTTGCGCTGTGATTCACTTACACATGGACCCACATCAACACCTTTATCGTTACCATAACCGAGCTTTAACTTACCCGCTTTTGCAACAAGTTTCTTTATGAACTCATCATAAATCTTTTCATGCAGAATTAATCTTGATGTTGCAGTACATCTTTGTCCTGTTGTACCGAAGGCTCCCCATAAAACCGCTTCAAGTGCAAGATCCTGGTTAGCATCATCCATAACTATCTGTGCATTCTTACCGCCAAGCTCCAGTGATACTCGTTTTAATGATGCACCTGCAACTGCATTGATGCGTTTGCCAACATCAGTTGAGCCTGTAAATGAAATGAGATCTATATCTTCGTGGTTTGTGATTGCTTCGCCAACAACACTGCCTTTACCGTGAACAAGATTTATTACTCCCGGGATATAATCTTTACCTAAAACCTCGCGCATTGCCGCATCAATAATTTCAACAAGTGTATGTGCGGTTTTTGGTGTAAGCTCTGCAGGTTTAAATACTGCTGTATTTCCGCAAACAAGGGCAGGGAAGAGCTTCCATGTTGGAATTGCCATAGGGAAGTTCCAGGGACAGATGAACCCGCCAACACCAATCGGTACCCTGAAGCTTAAATTCATTTTGTTCGGTAATTCGCTGGGTGCGTTCAAGCCAAATAATCTTCTGCCTTCAGATGCTGCGTAATAAGCTGTATCAATTCCTTCCTGTGTATCGCCTTTGGTTTCAGCGAAAACTTTACCCATTTCGCGTGTCATCTGGAATGATATATCATCCTTTTTAGCGAGCATCATATCACCAACAACTTTTAATACATCACCGCGTTTTGGAGCGGGGATCAAACGCCATTTTTCAAATGCAACCTTTGCTGCAGCAACAGCTTTATTTACATCATCTGCTGAAGAAGCCGGGAATAAACCAATGAGGTCATCCTTATTTGCCGGATTGCGGTTTTCTATATACTTTCCGGTTGAAGGTTCAACCCACTGGCCATTTATTAAGTTTAAATATTTTTCTGACATGTAATTTATTATATGGAATTAATTGTAATATTTACAAAAATACTCAAAAATCCGGACTCTTAATATGAATAATTCTTTCTCAAAATTCCATTGAAACATGCATTTAAATGACTTAAATTAGAATTATTAAAAAAGTCCTTTCATGATAAAAAAACAAAGTTGCTATATAATTATTTTTAGGTTGGTATTATTTACAGTTTTGTCAAGTATTACAAATGCTCAGTGGCAGCCCGAAGTAAGGTTGACTAATGACCCCGCGGAATCATATTTATCCGGGAGCAATACATGGAATATTGCTGTTTCAGGTAACACTCTATTCATAGTATGGTCTGACTTGCGTGATGGTAATCAAGAAGTTTACTTCAAGCGTTCAATTGATAATGGTTTAAGTTGGGGTAATGATGTTAGGTTGACAAATAATCCATTTAGGTCATGGTACCCTTCTTTGGCAGTTTCAAACCAATTTGTACATATCGTTTGGG
>CAZOAP010000111.1:6046-10761 GCA_964577645.1 uncultured Ignavibacteriales bacterium | reverse complement strand
GATGGACAGATACTGCTATAATTGATAGTGAAGGAAATATAATTGAGTATCAAACTGTAGGCAGGGATGTTACTGCACGCAAAAGAGCTGAAGAGGCATTAAAAGACAGTGAACAGCAGCTTCAGTTAATTTTTGATAATGCCCCGATAGGTATGGCACTCACTGATCTCAACAGAAGCTTCCTGAAAGTTAATAAAGCATATTGTGATATTGTTGGCTATACTAAAAATGAATTGCTGACAATGACATTTGAGGATATTACCCACCCTGATGATAAACATCTTGATGATGAAGTATTTGAAAAGGCTCTGAATGTAAAATCATCAAATTTCCATTTTGAAAAAAGATATCTGCATAAAAACGGGAAAACAGTATATGTTGACAAGCGCCTTAACGTTCTTCGTGATTCCACAGGAAAACCCATACAGCAGATCGTACAGATTGTGGATATTACTGAAAGGATAGAATCAGACCTGAAATTAAAACAAACACAGGCAAGGTTAACAGGTATACTTAATAACCTGCCGAATGTTGCTATATATGAGTTTGGTGATGAAGTTAATTTTGTATCAGAAAATATCATGGATATACTTGGATACCCTGCTGAGGAATTTATACAGGATAAATCACTATTTAGCAAGTTAATGGTTGATGAAGATATTATTGAATATGATACAAAAGTGCTTAACTGGAAGCGCCAGGGAGCTTTAGGAGTGATAAGCAACGAAATACAGGTAAGGAATAAGAATAATGAAATAATCTGGCTTGAAGACCATATGTTCGAGGTTTGTCCTGAAAACGCCAGGCCGTATTATTCAGGTATTATGATAGATATAACCCAGCAAAAGAAAACACAGCTTAAAATGCTGGAGACAGAAACAAAGCTTTCTGCCATACTAAAAAACCTGCCAAAAGTTGTAATATACCAGTCAGGCTCAGGAGTTGATTTTATTTCAGATAATATTACTGAAATGATAGGGTATACTCCCGAAGAAATACTTGAAGAAAAATATTTCTTCGGTAAGATCATAAACCCCGAAGATATGTTATATGTTAAGGAATCGATCCAGAAATGGAACAAACTGAAAGACGGCAGCATACTTAATATGGAGTTCCGTGTAGAGAAAAAAGACGGCAGCACCATCTGGCTAGAGGACCATATGTTCAGGGTACAGCTAAATGATAAGAATTTTTATTTATCAGGTATACTGATAGATGTAACCGAAAGAAAACTTTCAGAACAGGTTCTGAGCCGCTCCTTAAAAGAAAAAGAGCTGCTGTTAAAAGAGATACATCACAGGGTTAAAAATAATCTTCAGGTAGTATCAAGCCTGCTCAGGCTGCAATCAGGTTATGTTAAGGATGAAAACTCACTTGATATCCTCATCGATAGCCAGAACAGGGTACGCTCCATGGCGCTTGTTCACCAGAAGCTTTACCAGTCAAAGGATTTTTCAGAAATAGATTTTAATGAATATATAAAGCAGCTTTCTGAACATTTATTTAATGTATTTAAATCAAGATCTAATGGTATAGAAATATGTGTTAACCCGGGTAAAGTTAATTTAAGCATAGACCAGGCTATACCATGCGGGCTTATATTAAATGAATTGATTACAAATTCATTGAAATATGCCTTCCCTGAAGAAAATAAAGGAAAGATCGTTCTGGACCTGGCAAATAAAAATAATACCTGCTGTATTACAATAAGTGATAACGGTATTGGCTTCCCTGAAAATATTGATTACAAAGAAACAAAATCACTCGGGCTGCAGCTTGTAAATACTCTTGTTGGGCAGCTGGACGGGATGCTATCAATGGAAAGTAATGCCGGTACAACTTTCAGGATCTGCTTCCCAAAAAAATAATTTCAGCTTTTATAATCACTGAACAATTTTTCAAACGCTTCTTTTATTTCATCTCTCACTTTCCTGTAGACTTTCAATTTTTCATCATCTGTACCGGAAGCATTAAAGGGGTCTTCAAACCCGATATGAAGCCTGTTTTTAACTTCACCAGTAAATACCGGGCAAACTTCCCTGGCATTATCACACACTGTGATAACATAATCAAAGCTCTCACCAGTAAATTCATCAACTTTTTTTGGTGTATGGCTGCTGATATCCAGTCCTATCTCCTTCATTACTTCGACAGCAAACGGATTTACACTCTTTTCAGGCCTGGTGCCTGCTGAGAATACACTGAAATCCCTGCTGATATTCTTTATTATTCCTTCTGCCATCTGGCTCCGGCAGGAATTGCCTGTACATAAAACCAGTATTTTAATATACATTTTTTGTTGTTAAATAAGAACTTAATATTATAAGTAAATGTTATTATTACAAACCATCTATTTTTGACATAGTTAAATATTCATGAAAAAGGGATTTGTTGTAATATTATTCATAATACTGGCAATTTTGCTTGGTTGCGGGTTTAAAACAGAGGGCAACCTTGAATCGCAGCAGCTGAGGTTAGATTCAGTTATAACCCGGCAGGATGTTAAGAATAATTTATCTGAAATAGAGGAAACATACCCTAACTTTGATTACAATAAGGTTATAAAAGAGCAGTCAAAAATTATACCTGATGGTATGTCCATAACAAAATTCAGGTATTTTGTAATTTTCTCTGATATGGATGATGCACTAACATATAAATTGATCGATAATGATATCCGGAATACAATAGATGCAATGTCAAACAACTATGTAAACAAACTGCCGGGAAAACTCACACCTATTTATCTTTTTCAGGAATATGATGACTACAAAGAATTTGTACTTCAGAATTATGATATTCCGGAAAATGATATTTCACCTTATGGATTCTTTAAAATTTCCAAAAATGTCATTGTTATCAGGTATGTAAGCTGGAAAGGCAGTATTTTCCACGAGGTAACTCACCGCTTTATTAAGGCTGATTTCCCGGATGCGCCTTCATGGTTTGACGAAGGATTCGCTTCACTTAATGAAAAAGCAAGTTTCAAGAACGGTAATTTGATCGCAGAATTCAGCTTAAGGATAATTCCTTTAAGAAGATCAATGGAAGATAAAACATATACAGGGCTGAAGCATCTGATGGAAACAAACGACGAAGAGCTTTATGGAAAGCGTACGTCATTTTATTACGGACAGTCAAGATACCTGTTAATGTACCTTCAGGAAGAAGGATTGCTGAATAAGTTTTACAGGGAATTCAGAGATACCTATGAAACAGATGATACAGGGATTACACAATTAACTTCCATTACAGGAAAAACAATGCCTGAGTTAGAGGAAGAATATCTGAATTATATTAAAAGCTTTAAACAATAGTTCTCAGCCGATTTATCAGCCAGTAATTTCATCAGCAGCTGCTTCACCTGTTACTATTGCACCTTCCATAAATCCCTGCCAGTCAGCAAGGTGCTCACCCGCAAAATAAGTACTCATAAATTTCTTTTTTAATACCGGCATAACAGTGTACCATTGACCTGTTCCATACAATGCATATGCACCTTTTGTATATTCATCCATTCCCCAGTAATAATTTATCTGTGTAACTATTTTATCCTTAACGTTACCAAATGCTGTTTTCAGTGAATCATTTACCATGTTCATTTTAAACTCGTCATTCTGCCGGCTTACCACATCGGCTTTATCACCAATTGTATATGATATCAGTGCACCTTTGCTGCCCTTTTGGTTTTTTGTTGCATGGTAGAAGTAATGGCCGTAAACATCAGTTACCATATCAAAATCCTCATCACCCCAGAACCGTTCATTGAACAAAACTGCATGCTTGCATATCCTTGCATACTGCAGCTGGTTTAGCGCCTCGAGCTTTTCCTTCGGTAAGCCCGGTTTCCAGTTTATCTTAAGCAGTGAGTAAACAGGAACGGTACAGATAAGGTTATCACCTGAAAATACCAGGCCGTTATCGCATAATATATCAACTTTCCCGTCTGACTGGTTTACTTCAGTTACCTTATGTTTTAATTTAATATTATCTGCACCTATTTTTTCGGCAAGAACTTTTGAAAGCTGGCTGTTGCCGCCGCGGATCTTATAATCCATTTCATTTTTTTCACTGGACTCGGCATATTCCGCAATTGCAGCATAAGCCGATACATGGCGTATACACTCTCCAAAATCTGTGCTATCGGCAAGGTCACGTATCTGCAAGTCACGCTCATTTATTCCGTTATTGGTTAAATAACGCCACCAATCCATTTTATCAAGCTTTTTCTTGTCTTCTTCGCGGAAATTAGCATAATCTTTTATCAACTTTTCAAATTTAGATTTCCATTCATCTGAATAATTCCATTTGCCTTTGGGGTAGTACTCTCCTGCAAATGTAAGATGTGTTTCAAACTGGTTGTTAAACAGCTCCAGCCCGAATTCCTTACACATAGAAATGAGCCTTTCATGGGAAGCTCCTACCCATTCAGCTCCAAGCTCTATTACAAGATCTTCATCCTTATCAATTTGATGGGAAAATACTCTTCCGCCTACCCTTCCCCTGGATTCAAGCAAAGTAACTTCACATCCCTTTTGTTTAAGCCTGTATGCGGCAGCAAGACCTGAAAATCCGGCCCCTATGATAATGACTTTAGGTTTTACGCCTTTATTAATGTTAAATCCGGCAGGTAAAACTACTGCACCAGCAGCAAGTATAGCAGATGTTTTCAGGAAATCTCTTCTTGTACTCATATATTATTTATTTAAATTGCT
>CAZOAP010000111.1:0-6036 GCA_964577645.1 uncultured Ignavibacteriales bacterium | reverse complement strand
TAATAAATTACCAAAATTATATAGCTGATCGCAAAAACAAAGAAGCTTGTTCTGTCAAGTTTTTGCGATTGTTTTTCCTTTCCTATCTTATAAAAATGCAGCGAAATTGTAGAGATAAGGATACAAAGGAATATATAGATGAAAGCAATATCATGCAGAATATCCACCAGTGTTAACCCGGCATTTTGCGGTAATGTTGATGTAATTACATACTGGCTTGCAATAGCGGCAAATATTGCTCCGACTGATAGCCCAAAGCGTGGATCAAGATCAAGAGGGTTTATAAAGAAAGTTAATAGTGAGATAAGAACAGATATGAACAAGCCGACAAATAATTTAAAGAATAACCCGTTCCCTTCTCGCTCAATAGTAAAATAAATTGTTGCCCTGGAGTATGCTGAGTAATCTGTCAGCGGAATATCAGGATCACCGTAATTGGTTTCATATGTATGTTCATCAACTTTTATCCCGAAGTTCTTTATATTCCAGCCTTCAATGTGCACCTGTTTATCAATTTTGCTGGCAAGTGTATCAGCAATAAAAACCAGTTTGGTATTATCCTTATCAAAATCTTCGATCCTTATTTCTATATTCTGTTCATCAAACGGGAAATCAGATACATTCCATTCCTGTTTTATTTTGGCATTTAATCTTACTGAGCTGTATGTTAAGTCACCTCTTTTTTCATTCATTTCATATGACTTATTAAGCTCAGTTGAATTGATGACCTCGAGGTTTTCCAGAAGGTTTAAGCTGTCTTTTTTTGAATTATACCATATATAAAGGTCTGTGTTAATTTTATTCCCGGGGAAATCGAGATCATATACTGAAAATAAATATCCCCCTATTTTAACTGTATCAGCAGGCCCTGTAGCTTCCTCTTCTGCCGGGTTTTCATTTTTTACAGTATTGTTATCAGGCAATGATACCTTTTTGGTAACGGAATCACCGGTGATCTTAACATCCGTTTTCTTAACCTTGACATTTTTTTCCTGCCATAATGCCCCCGATGCAATTACAAAAAATAATACAAGTGGCAGCAATGAGATCAATGTTCTTTTACTTAAGTACCCTTTATTCATTTACAGTAAATTATGTATTAATAATCTTTATTCAATTAATTTAACGGCTAAGGTATACAGCTCACTGCACAGCCTGTTAAGTCTTTTTGTTATTACTTCGCTTGTCAGCTCACCCTTTTTACTGAATAGAGAAGAGCCGTATCCTATTGCCATGCTGTTTGGGGCAGCTACTCCCCTTAGATTATGTACAATACTTATCATAGCGTTAAGAGTTGCATATCCGGCATAGTCAGCACCGCCAATAGCTATACAGCCCACTGGTTTTAAGCTTAAATACGGAGGCTTACTTGTTCTGAGTACTTCAAGGAAATCGATAACATTTTTAAATGCTGAGCTTACTGAGCCGTGATATTCAGGTGATGCAAAGATATAACCATCTGCAGAGCTCATTTCTTTTAATAGCCTATTAAACTTTGCATTTTTCAGGTTTTTTAATGCCTTATAACTGAAAAGAGGAAGATTTAATTTTTTAACATCGGCAATATATGTATCAGCACCAAGATCATTCAGCCTGGCCGAAGCATATTTCAAAATTGACAAAGTAGAAGAATTATCTTCCATACTTCCGCCAAGACATACAATTTTTATTTTTTTCATTGGAATTTTCAATAATAATAAACCTAAAATTAAGAAATTAGTCATTCGGGAAAAAAGTTTTACAGCTAAAACAGATTCAATTATCACTTTAAAATGTAATATAGATTAGGTATTTTTGTAATTATGACAAAAGAGCAATTAAATAAGGCAATTGTAGCCTTACAGAATATTTCGATCAATTTTAAAGTAGATTACGTTTTTTTTACAGGCAAGTGTATAGTAAGAGGTTTCATTATACATAACCCCGAGGACCTGAGTAAAGTGAAAAGTATACTTGACGCTGATATTTTAAAGAATTTTAAGATCAAGAAAAGTAAGGAATGGTATTTGGGTGATCCTGTTGAAGTTACTTATCTGCAGTTAAAAAAGAAGATTGAAATAAGCATCGCTGAATATGAAGCATTCCAGGTTAATAATTACGCATAATAAAGTTACCAAGCTTTAAAATACCTGCTTCATCAAAATCTTTACCAATTATCTGCATACCAATAGGAAGTCCGCTGTTATCTTTGCCGGCAGGAACACTTAATGCCGGGTTACCCGATAAATTTGATGATGTTGTATAGATATCATTCAGGTACATGGCAAGCGGGTCATTGGTTTTTTCGCCAAGCTTAAAAGCTGTTGTTGGGGTTGTTGGTGTTAAAATAAAATCAACACTTTCAAAAACCTTTGCAAAATCTTCTTTAATTAACCTCCTTACCTTCTGGGCTTTCTTGTAATAAGCATCGTAATATCCGTGTGAAAGTACATATGTACCAAGCATAATTCTCCGTTTTACCTCAGCACCAAAACCTTCTGAGCGGGAATTAACATACATTTCTTCCATAGTTGCCGAGTCTTTTGCCCTCACCCCGTATCTTGCTCCGTCATATCTTGCAAGGTTACTGGATGCTTCTGCTGTTGTTAATATATAGTAAGCCTGGATAGAATACTTTAAATTTGGAAGTGAGACAGGTACTATTGAACAGCCTTTTGATTTCAGCATTTCAATAGTAATTTTCATTGTTTCCTTAATTTCAGGCTGCATACCTTCATCATCAAGATCTTCCACTATTCCTATTTTCAACCCGGAAGCATTAAAATCATTTAATCCTGAACTGTAACTTTCAACTGAATGCTCAACTGAGGTAGAGTCATTTTTATCTTTGCCCGCCATTACTTCAAGCACTAAAGCGGCATCGTGAATATTCTTTGCAAACGGGCCGATTGAATCAAATGAAGAAGCAAATGCAGTCAACCCGTATCTTGAAACTCTTCCGTAGGTAGTTTTTAAACCGGCTATTCCGCAGAATGCTGCTGGCTGCCTGATAGAACCGCCTGTATCTGTACCAAGCGAGACCATGCACATATCAGCAGCAGCTGCCACAGCGCTGCCGCCTGATGAACCGCCGGGTACGCGTGTGTTATCAAATGGATTTAATACACTGCCATATGCTGAATTTTCGTTGGATGAGCCCATTGCAAATTCATCGCAATTGGTTTTCCCGATAATTATTGCATCTTCATCTATGAGTCTTTGCACAGCAGTTGCAGTATATAATGCTTCAAAATTTTCAAGGATCTTTGATGAACATGTAAGTCTGTGCCCTTTTAGTGAGAGAACATCTTTAATAGCTATTACCATACCGGCTAATTTGCCGGCTGTACCGGCTTTTATCTTTAAATCAATTTCAGCCGCCCGCTTAAGCGCTTCTTCATTAAAAACCAAAAGGAAAGCATTTAAATGCTTTCCCTTTTCTATATTACCCAGATAGTACTTTACAGCATCAGTACATGTAATTTTGCCTGAGGCAAGCCCTGACCTTAATACATCATAACTTTCATACATATTCATCAAAAATTATCTTTTCCTGTTCCTGTATTAATAAACTAAATTTATATTCAGCTTGTCTTTTTTTCGTCAGTTGTTGCGCTGGATATTTCTGACTCAATATCCTTGGAAGCCTTTTTGAATTCTCTCATGCCTTTTCCAAGACCTGACATAAGCTCAGGTATCTTTTTGGCTCCGAAAAGCACAAGTATAACTATACAAATTAAGATTATTTCCTGGGGACCTAATCCGAACATTTTTTTACTCCTGTATCCGTTAATACGGATGTTATTTATTAAAAATTTTACCTATTACTCTTATCAAGCAGTATAATGTTACCACTATGAAAAGAAGGTAAACCGCTACTTCTAAAGAAGAGCTGTGTGGCATTTTCAGGAAGATTTAATTCAAAGAATTAATAACACTCTCAAACAGGTACCTGCCATCACTGCCGCCAACTGCTTTTTCGCTGGCTCTTTCAGGATGGGGCATCATTCCAAGAACATTCCCTTCTTTATTCATAATACCTGCAATATTATCTATTGCGCCGTTTGGGTTATCATCGTACCTGAAGACAACCTGGCTGTTATCATTAAGCATTTTCAGTGTATCGCTGCTGCATATATAATTACCGTCACCATGGGCAACAGGTACAACCATTTTACCCTGTTTAACATTCCCGTTACCGTTATAAGCAGATGTAAAAATAGTGTTTTTGTTCTCAATATTCAAAGTAACATTTCTGCAGACAAATTTAAGACTTTGGTTCCTTAACAGCGCTCCGGGTAAAAGGCCGGATTCACATAATATCTGGAACCCGTTGCAGATCCCGATAACTACTCCCCCGTTTGAAGCATGCCTTACAACATCCTTCATTATAGGAGAAAACCTCGCAATTGCGCCGCATCTTAAATAATCACCGTATGAAAACCCGCCCGGGACAATAATTACATTCCTGTCACCAATTGTGCTTTCTTTATGCCAGAGGAATTCTGTATCCTGGTTTAAAATGTGCTTTAATGTATTATATGCATCATGATCGCAATTAGAGCCGGGAAATACAACTACACCAAATTTAGCTTTACTCATTGATAAATTTAATTACCGTTTACGTTCACAACTTCAAAATTATAATCTTCCATTACAGGGTTTGCCAGAAGCTTTTTGCATACTTCGTCTGTGATAAGCTGTGCTTCTTCCTGTGATTTGGTATCAATATTCAGCTCAACATACTTTCCGATCCTTGTATCTAGTATATTTTTGTAGCCAAGGCTTTGGATGGAGTGTTCAACAGCTTTGCCCTGCGGGTCTAAAATGGATTTCCTGAGCGTAACTTTTATCTTTGCAGAATACAATATTATTATATTTTATGTAATTTAAAATAAATTTTTCTTATCATCATTATGAACATGAAGCCAAGCAGCAGAACCGATATAATTGGCATTACGTTAATGTTGGCTTCAACCAGCAGCCTGTTATTGATATAACCCGAGCTGAATTTGGATCTGACCTTTGCAAATACTACCCTGCCGTTATCAGCAGATTCCCAGTCTTCAACATAAACAAAATCACCGCCTTTTATCTGTGCATCTGCACTTCTGTAATCATACGGGTCATGCAGAAGCGGTATGTAACCGTATGGAGTTAACCTTAAAACAGCTTTATCGTAAGCAAAATTATTATAAATATCCAGCGAACTGTTCACCATTTGATAAGTAACAACAAACAGTGAGAAGAAAAAGAGGGCTTTTACAGATAAAAGCGCAAACTTTTTCATTTTATTTCTGGCTTAACTGCTTTTCAACTTTATCTTTATGGTCTCTGTACAGTTTCCTGTCAAATATCTTTATAGCTTTATCAATTGATTCATTTGCCTTTGCATAATCCTTTAGATTAAAATAAAGCTTGGATTGAATATAATATGAGCTAGCTTCATTAACTGAGCCGGCAACATATGTGAGTGCCTGCGTAATAAGATCCAAACCTTTTTTATAATCATCTTCCCCTGTTCCTTTATCTGCAAGCCCTATAGCTCTCTGGTTCAGGTACTGGCCGTAGCTTGAGTTAACTGATTCATCGCCGGGGAATTTGCTCAAAGTTTCCTTAAACCATTTTTCCGATGAAGCCAGGTCGCTTAATTCATAGAAATATGTTTCTGAAAGTGATACATATGCATCCTTTAACTGGTCGCTTGTTGGATTTGCTGCTATGAATGCTTCGAGCTGTTTTGCTTTCTCTTCTTTTTCTGTGAATGATATCAGGCGGAACTTGGCATCATCTGTCTTGCCGCCTGCATTAGAGCCGTCCATATCGATTATCTTATTCAAAAGCTCTTTTGCTTTATCACCTTCGCTGTACATTGAGTATTTATCTGCAAGCTTAATCGTTGCATCTATATTAGAAGGATTCTTTTCAACTTCAGCCTTCAGGTAAGAAAATGTATTAACACCTTTATTGTAATCCTGCATCATTTCCAGGAAATCTTTAGCAGGTACATAGCCGTAAATCCTGTCAACTTCATTGCCGTCTCCATCAAGGAATAAT
>CAZOAP010000110.1:0-10789 GCA_964577645.1 uncultured Ignavibacteriales bacterium | reverse complement strand
AAGTTCCTGATGCAGGTATGGCGTAAAGCCGGACTTGACCGCATCATAAAGAAAGCATGGAAGCAGGGAGTAGTACTAAGCGGTATGTCAGCCGGAGCAATTTGCTGGTATGAAGATGGCTACCAGAATCCGAAAGATGATATCTGGCGCAGAATAGGTTGTCTTGGATTTCTTGAAGGAAGCTTTTGTCCGCATTACGATAAACGCGGCGAGTTGCGCAATGCATACAGGAAAATGATCTCATCAGGCGAGATAGATAGCGGCTACGGCGTGCAGGATGGCGTTGCCCTGCATTATGTTGGTACTGAGCTTAAGTATATAGTATCAAGCTCTCCGGATGCAAAAGCATACACAGTTAAAAAAGCTGCATTCAGGGTTTCAGAAAAAGAGCTAAAACCAACTTACCTTGGAATTCTGCATGAAGCACACAGGCTTGATTCAAAGATCACAGCAAAAGATAATGATTTGCTGATAGATAATACAGAAATTGTCCGCAGGTACATAAAGTTAATAAATGATCATGATATTTCAGGACTGCTGAGCATGACATCAAGTGATGCTGTGTTCATTGATTCAATGGGGATTGATACAAAAGGCGTTGCCGAAATGCGCAAAGCGTGGGAGGTATTGCTTACCTTTTTCCCTGATTACACTGTGATAGCAAAAGATATAATCAGCAAGAACGGAATGGTTGCGGTTTTCGGAACCGCAAAAGGGACACTTGCCACAGATGGCAGGATACTGGCTGAAAATAAATTTGAAATACCGGCTTCGTGGACAGCCACAGTTGAAAACGGTAAGATAACCAAATGGCGTGTTTATGCTGATAATCAGCCTGTGAGGAAACTGATAGAGAAGAACAGAAGAGGGAAGTAATTTCTATACCTCACCTTCCTCCGCTAACACGGATTAAGGCGTAGCCCCTAACCCCTCTCCTAAAAGGAGAGGGGAACAAAAATTCTGAATTTTATTCCCTCCCTCTCCTTTTAAGGAGAGGGAGACGGAGAGTGAGGTTAAGTAATTCTAAAATTTCATATTATTTTTTTATTTTTTAATAAATGATGATAAAAAAAATTCTATTGTTGGGCTCAGGTGAATTGGGCAAAGAGTTTGTTATTGCCGCAAAACGGCTTGGACAGTATGTGATCGCTGTTGATTCATACAACAACGCTCCGGCTCAGCAAGTAGCTGATGAACGAGAGGTAATTAATATGCTCTCAGGTGATGAGCTTGACAGGGTTGTTGCCAAACATAAACCGGATATAATTGTACCTGAAATTGAAGCCATACGTACAGAACGGTTCTATGATTACGAAAAAGAGGGATACCAGGTTGTGCCTAGTGCCAGAGCGGCAAACTTTACTATGAACCGTAAAGCTATCCGTGACCTTGCAGCTATTGAACTTGGACTTAAAACAGCTCCTTACAAATATGCTTCAACAATTGAAGATTTCAGGGAAGCTGTTAAGGAGATCGGCATTCCCTGTGTTGTTAAGCCGCTCATGTCATCATCCGGCAAGGGGCAATCCATAATTAAAAATGCGGATGATGTTGATAAGGCATGGGAATATGCTTCAACTGGCGACAGGGGAGACTACAATGAAGTAATAATTGAAGGGTTTATAAACTTCTTTACTGAAATTACACTGCTTACAGTCACACAGAAGAACGGCAAAACCCTGTTTTGCCCGCCAATAGGCCACAGGCAGGAGCGCGGTGATTACCAGGAAAGCTGGCAGCCATGCGCCATATCACAGGAACACCTTGCCGAAGCACAGTTAATGGCTGGTAAGGTCACACAAGCGCTTTCTGGTTATGGCATTTGGGGAGTTGAATTTTTCCTTGCCACAGATGGTGTCTATTTCAGTGAGCTGTCACCCCGTCCCCATGATACAGGTATGGTAACACTTGCAGGTACACAGAACTTTAACGAGTTTGAGCTTCACCTTCGTGCAGTACTTGGACTTGGAATACCTGAAATTACTTTAGAGCGTGCCGGAGCAAGTGCAGTTATATTGGCGGGTGATGATAATCCTGCACAACCAATATACAGCGGACTTGAAGATGCAGCCAAATATCCAAAATCCGATATTAAAATTTTCGGTAAGCCCAACACACGAAAGTACCGCAGAATGGGAGTCGCACTTGTATACGATAAACCTGATGCGTCGACCGATGAGCTTCGGAAAAAAGCGAAAGAAATTGCGGGTAAGATAAAAGTAAAATAAAATTTTGTTTATAGGGAAAATATTTTTTTATTATCAGACCCATAAGATTGTATAATTAACTTAATTGCCACGACCTTTAGGTCGTGGATTAAATTGCAAATTAATTTTGGCTTTAGCCGCTAACATAATATGCCGTTTATTAAAATTTGGATACATTTAATATTTTCAACTAAAAACCGGGCTCATTTAATTACAAATAATCTGAAACCAAAGTTATTAGCCCATATCAGAGAAAATGCTGAATCCAAAAACATTTATTTAGATTCAGTAAATTGTGATTCAGATCATATACATATGCTGGTTTCATTAAAGGGTGATCAATCAATTTCAAAGGTCACAATGCTTTTGAAAGGAGAATCTTCCTTCTGGGTAAATAAAAACAAGGTATCAAATGTTAAATTTGAATGGCAGGATGAGTTTATAGCTGTTTCGATTGGTGAATCGGCTTTAACGAAAGTAAGAAAATATATTGCAGATCAGGAAGAACATCACAAAAAGAAAACATTTGCTGAAGAATACGAAGAATTTATTAAAGTATATGGATTTGAAAAGCTTAGGGGCTAAAGCCCATCTTTGTGTTCAATCTTTCTCCACGACCTAAAGGTCGTGGCAAATATTTTATTATTATATAATTTTTTAAATTTTAGGTAAAAACAAACCTTGACTTGGAACATAGAAATAAAATTATATGAAAAAATACATAGAAGTTAAACGCGAATTGTGGAATAAGAAAACTGCGGTACATATTACCTCTGAATTTTATGATGTACCAAATTTTAAAAAAGGGAAGTCGTCTCTTAATCCAGCGGAGCTTGATGCACTTGGTGACGTAAGCGGAAAATCACTGCTTCACCTGCAATGCCACTTCGGGCTGGATTCATTAAGCTGGTCAAGACTCGGTGCCAAAGTTACAGGTGTTGATCTTGCTGAAAAGGCAATTGATGCAGCCAGGGACCTGAACAGTGAGCTTGGACTTGATGCAGAATTCATCTGCTCAAATGTTTATGACCTGAAGAATGTTCTGGATAAAAAGTTTGATATCGTTTTTACATCTTACGGCACAATCGGCTGGCTGCCTGATCTTAATAAATGGGCGGATATTGTTTCCCACTTTTTAAAGCCCGGAGGGACATTTTTTATTGCAGAATTTCATCCCGTTAGATGGATGTTTGATGACGATTGTGTAAAAATGGATTATTCATATTTTAATATTGAGCCGATTATTGAGGAAGTAGGACACTCCTATGCGGATAAAGAGAGGGCGATCAACCATTTATCTTATGGGTGGAATCACCCTTTAAGTGATGTTTTTTCCGCGCTCTTGAAACAAAACCTGCAGGTTACGGAGTTTAAGGAATATCCGTACAGCTACTATAAGTGTTTTAATAACACCGTGCAGAATGAGCTGGGATACTATGAAATTAAAGGAATTGAAGGAAAAATGCCGTTAATGTACAGCATTAAGGCAGTTAAACCAAAGTAAATCAGAGAAATCCATCCTGAAAAACAAAGAGCAGCTAACTGTTAAAGAAAAGCTAAAGGAAGTTACAACAAACGAGAATGCACAGAATGTTGTAACCTATTACGAAGATACTGGACTTGATTACGGCAAATGGAGCCGTGAGTATAATATGCATTTCGGGTATTACAGGTTCCCCATGATACCGCTATGGCGAGAGAAGATGCTGGATGCTATGAACCGGTACGTAATTGAAAACCTGAAGCTAAGTGAAAGTGATAAGATAGTGTATGACCTTGGGTGCGGACTTGCTGCGCCGTGCAGGACATTCGCTAAAATATATCCCGAAAAAAAAGTTAAAGGTATTACAATTGTTGATTGGCAGATACAAAAAGCTAAGGAGCTGAACAGGCAAAAGAATATTGATGGTAATATTGAGCTTATCCTTGGTGATTATACCGCTCTGCCGTTTGATGATGATTCCGCTGATGCAGCATATGCACTTGAAAGCGCATGCCATTGCCCGGGTGATGATAAGGCTGCGTTCGTAAAGGAAATGATGCGCGTAATTAAACCGGGAAAGAATTTTGTAATTGCAGACGGGTTCTTAAAGCGTCCATCAGAAAAATTTTACCCGCTGCTTAAATACTGCTATAACGAAATTTGCAAAGGCTGGGCACTTCCTTCATTCCCAAATGTGAACGGAGTTATTGAGCAGCTTAAGCTTAACGGGGCTGAAAATATCAAAGTGACCGATCTTTCTTTTAGGGTAGCGCCATCTGTTATGCATGCACCGTTCACTGTAGTAAGTTTTGTATTGAAGAAAATGCTGCAGGGAGAAAAGCTGAATTCGGTAAGAATAGGGCATTTAAAAGCGTGTTTCCTTGGATTGTTAATGGGGATGCATCGCGGCAGTTTTTCTTATTTAATGATAACAGGAAATAAAAAGAAATAACATAAAATGAAAACAATATTATTTATACTGGTATTTTCATCAGTTTGTTTTTCTCAATCAACAAAAGACCTCATAGGCTCATGGCAGGCTGCGCCGCATGTGGCAGCAGGGTATGATGATACTTACACTTTCAATGATGACGGCTCGTTTTATTATTTCAACAATCAGATGGATTGTGCGAAAAGGGAAGTTGGTTACGGCGGTACATGGGAGCTTATTGGCAAGTCTCTTTATCTTACTATAACATATTCTGATATTGAAAAAGGGGGATGGTATGAACCCTCTGACGGAAGTTGTGTTGGTGACTCGATGCTGGTAGGCTCAACAATAGTTAAAGTAATGATAATTCCATATGAACAGGAAGTGCTGAAAATTACAAACTATAAAATTGAAAAAGAAGATGATACAGACCGGTATACCATTGAATTCAATAACAGGAAATACTGGCATTTTACTAAATTTGAATATTAAATAAATTGAAAGTAGTAAAGCTTACAGAAAATAACATCCCGGCATTCAAATCTTATTTTAAACAATTCTCGCATGAACAGGATGAGTCAAATCCGCCGCTGGATGACTTTTCAATAAATGAAAATGACCCCGTGTATTTACTTGTAAAAGGTAATGAGATACGCGGAGCTGCTGCCTTAATGCTGCATCCTGAATACAGGGAAGTCAGACAGGCACGCCTGAGGATGTTTCATGCGGCAGATGGCGATTATTTATCCTATTTAAAGCTTTTAAACAGCATTTTACTGCATACAGCAGGGCTCACTTCTATTTACGGTTTTATTGAAGATAATTACAGCAATATTGCAGCTATATGGGAAGATCTTGGGTTTGAATCCCGCCGGTTTGCATGGATACTCCAGCGAAGCACCGCTGATTTTATCAAACCGCAGTTCCCGGAAGGATATGAGCTAAGGAATTTCCGCGATGGTATTGATGAAGAGCACTGGTGTGAAATTACAAATGATGCGTTCGGCCACTCACTTGGACATGTACGCATGACACCTGAGCGGATAGATCACTGGAGGATTGACCCCATGTATATCGCAGACGGAATGAAATTACTTTGGTATAACAATAAGCCTGTTGCAACAATTGCTGTTACAAAAGAAGATCATAAGGGAGAAGTAATAAACTTCATCGAGGCAATTGGCGTGTTAACTGAATACCAGGGCAAAGGCCTGGGGAAGAACCTCTTAAGAGCGGGCATTCAATTTGCAAGTGAATACGGCTCACCGCGGGTGATGCTTTCTGTAAATGGTGAAAATGAAAAAGCTGCTGATATGTACTTCCGCGAAGGTTTTAAGAAAGAAGCCCTTTATAAAAGCTACTATCTTGATATGAAAAATTAATTATAATATATAATGGCTAAAGAGCAAAATACGGAGCATGATGTCAAGAGTGATTTTCTTGAAATACTCCGTGATTCAATTAAAGAAAATACTTTTGTAAAATTTACGCTGGGCAAATACCGCGGTGGTGAAGACGGACTGGAAAACATCTACATAAATCCGGTAAAGATAAAAGAAGAAGTAAAATATGCTCTAAGGTATAAATATAAAACCCGCGATATTTACAAAAATCATACCGCTGAAGAAGCGGTAAATATAATAAGTGATGAAGTGGGTAAGAATTTTCTATATGGTGGACTTTTTACAACTGCCAATGACTTTGTGCTTGAATACAATAAAAAACGCGTTCCAAGGACCTACACCCGTAAGGCATCATTCAGCCGTGTTGAAATTAAAGAGCATAACCGCATTAAAACACGCTACATTGATTCAAAGGATAAATACCTTAACCTGCTTAGCATTACAAATATTAAAGGCGAAGTAAAAGGGGATAAGTATGATAAGTTCCGACAGGTGGATAAATTCATTGAGATACTAAACGGACTTATCGAATCAAGCAGCCTTGCAGATAAAAATGAAATTGATGTAATTGATTTCGGCAGCGGAAAATCATACTTAACATTTGCAGTATATAATTATCTCAATCACAAATTGGGAATAAAGGCAAACGTAACGGGTATTGAGCAGCGCGAGGACCTTGCACAGCTTTCAAATGATATTTCAACAGCTGTTGATTTCAATGAGCTTAAATTCATAAACAGTACAATAAATGATAACGCTATCAAAAAAGCTGATATAGTGATTGCCCTGCACGCTTGTGATACTGCCACCGATGATGCAATTGCCAAAGCAGTTAAGATTAAGTCTGAAATAATTATCCTTGCCCCGTGCTGCCAGAAATATGTAAGGAAAAACCTCCACATACCCCAGGAGTTAAAAGGAGTATTTAAACACGGGATACTTGAAGAGCATTTATCATCATTCATAACCGACGGGTTAAGGGCACTGGTGCTGGAATCATACGGATATAAGACAAAGCTGTTCGAGTTTATCTCAGGTGACCATACAAGCAAAAATATCATGATAACTGCGGTTTTGGATGAGTTCACCGAAGATAAATATATTGAAAAAGTTGTAGAAATTGAAAAAATGAAATCACAGTTTGGCTTAAGTGATTTTTACCTGGATAAATTACTCACAATAACTAAATAATTTTATGTTAAAACTGGATATTTCTCATATATATGATTTTATTTCTCATGATGAAATAAGCTCATACCAGCAGGCTGTAACAGGTGCAAATGAAATGCTTTACAATAAAACCGGCAAAGGCAGTGATTTTCTCGGGTGGATTGACCTTCCCACAAAGATTTCACGGGATGAAGTTTCTCAAATTATGGAATGTGCTGCAAAGCTAGCCGGCATGTCTGATGTAATTGTAGTTATCGGTATAGGCGGCTCGTATCTTGGTGCAAGGGCTGTAATTGATGCGCTATCAAATAATTTTGATCAACTCCTCACAAAAAAAGAACGTAAAGCACCGCTGATTATATTTGCGGGTGAGAATATCGGTGAGGACTACCATTTTGAACTGCTTAAGGTTCTGGATGAAAGGGATTATTCAGTTATAGTAATATCAAAATCAGGAACTACAACAGAGCCTGCAATAGCATTCAGATTATTTAAGTCGCACCTGGAAGAGAAATACGGAAGGGAAAATGCAAAAGCAAGGATAGCGGCTGTTACTGACAGTTCACGCGGAGCATTAAAAAAACTTGCTGATTCAGAAGGATATGAAACATTTGTTATACCTGATGATGTTGGCGGAAGGTATTCCGTATTAACGCCTGTTGGCCTGCTTCCAATTGCAGCAGCGGGATTTGATATTGATGCATTGCTAAGCGGCGCAAAAACTATGCAGCATTTAACCCGTGAGAAAAAGAATATAGATGAAAATCCCGCCGACGCGTATGCTGCTGCAAGAAATGCACTGTATAAAAAGGGAAAATCAGTTGAGATTCTTGCAAGCTTTACCCCGAACCTGAATTACATAATTGAATGGTGGAAGCAGCTTTATGGTGAATCAGAAGGCAAGGAGGGTAAGGGGATATTCCCCGCAGGTGTAAATTTTACAGCTGACCTGCACTCAATGGGCCAATGGATGCAGGAAGGTACAAGAAATATTTTTGAAACTGTCATTAATATAAAAGAACCAAAACATATTCTTAAAGTACCCGCTGATAAAGATAACCTTGATGAAATGAATTATATTGCAGGCAAACGCTTAAGCGAAGTAAATGAAAAGGCTGAGCTTGGTACAATGCTTGCTCATGTGGGGGGCGGTGTGCCGAATATTTCTGTATCGCTTAACAGGCTTGATGAAGAAAATCTTGGTGAGCTTATTTATTTCTTTGAAAAAGCATGTGCTGTAAGCGGTTATCTGCTGGGTGTGAATCCTTTTGACCAGCCCGGAGTAGAAGCATATAAAAAGAACATGTTTGCCCTGCTTGGTAAACCCGGTTTTGAAGATATGAAGCGAGGGCTTGAAAATAAACTTAAGCATTCTTAAAAAGGCAAATGGCTTTTGGATCTAGGGATGAACGTGGTGTAACCAAATGGCGCATGCCATCAGCAGGACAGGCAGTTTTTATCATTTTGATCTTTGCCATTCCGCCGGTTATTTCAGTATTATTCCCGGAAAAAATACCTCAATACCTCAGAATACCGCTGTTTGTTATATGGTTCATAGCAGCTTTTATAGTTTATATTTATACTATTTCTCATGGTAAGGGAAAAGTAAAAAGCACCATTACAACTTCAACCGCTCTTAAAGGTGAATTTACAATTGATAATAACTGGATTTCTTGGATGGCGTTTTACCCGCTCGTTGCATCTGTTGGCGCAGTAATAAACGGTTATTATATAATAGCTGTTATGCTTTTGTTCACAGGAGCTATGATATTTACAACAGGAAAATATTACAGGAAAAAGATTAGGATAGATGATATGGGTAATTTATATGTTATCCAAAAGGGAGAAGAAAGATTTATAGATTTTAATACAGTAAAAAGTGTTGAAGCCAGGCTGAACCCCATGAGTGCTGAAGTTATTTATAAACCTATAATTATCTTTAATTTTAACAGCAATATTACTGAAAATAAACGGGTCAGGCTGAAATTTTCTGTGCTTCGCTCAGTAAACTACGGAACCTATAGCCCCTCACAGATCATTCTATCATATATAAAAGAAAAATGTATATCAAACGGCTTTAATATTACATATCTTAACAGCCGTGAAACCGATTTCAGAGCAGAAAAATTTTAATTAATTTAATATTTATTTTTATGAAAACAATACTACTTTCATTCATCCTGTTAATATCTATTATGAATACATCGTACACACAAAACCACTCCTGCTGCGAAGAGGAAACATCGGTAACTGAAAGCTCCACAACCGGCTGCTGTGAAGAAAAAGGCACTACGGGCAGCGATATTACAGCTCCAAACATAATGGCTACCTTTGGCAATGACCAGAGCTTTAAAGATGAGCATCCGCAGCCGCTTGATTTTACTTTAACAGACGGCAAAGGAAAAATGGTAACATACAAAACAAGTGATGGTGTTGATGCAAACGGATATGAAGTAAAAGCTGATAAGCCTACAAACAACTGGGTTTTTATATTTCATGAGTGGTACGGCCTGAATGATTACATAAAGAAAGAAGCAGAAGAGATCGCATCTACACTTGGAAACGTAAATGTGCTGGCAATTGATCTTTATGACGGCAAGGTAGCGTCCAATAATGATGAAGCGGTTAAATATGTGCAGTCAGTAACCAATGACCGTGCATTGAGTATCATAAACGGTGCCAGGGATTATGCCGGAAGTGACGCTGTATTTGCAACTGTTGGCTGGTGTTTCGGCGGTTCATGGAGCAACCAGGCTGCTATTGAGCTGGGTTCCAGATGTGCAGCATGCGTGATGTATTACGGAATGCCTGAGCAGAATATGGAGAGGCTTGCAAAGTTAAAAGCTCCCGTTTTAGGAATATTTGCAAAGCTTGATACAAGGATTACACCTGAAGTTGCTGCAAAGTTTGAAAGTGACCTGAAGAACCTGAATATTCCGGTGAATATTTATGAATACGATGCAGTACACGGCTTTGCAAATCCAAGCAACCCGAAACATGACCCGGATGCAACAAAGGACGCTAAAGAAAAAACGTATGCATTTTTGAAAGAGAAGATAAAGTAAAAAGGTATGTCATGCTGAACTTGTTTCAGCATCTATTGAAGTAATAAAAGCTTTAGCCACGAATTACACGAATTAACACGAATTTCTAAACAGTATATTTTGTAGAGACGTCCCGCTGGGACGTCTTTTTTATATTTGAAAAAACAGAAAAATGAGATAATTTATTACTAGAATCTTATTTTCTATAATGAAATCATTTTTGATACTCATAATATTGTTTTTTGTGCAAAATATAAATTCTCAGTTTATACTGAAAGGACGATTTGTATTAGATATTAAGTCACCAATGCATGGTGAACAATATACATTTAGAAATGATGGCACATTTGAGTATTACGAGTGGGTTGACCTTTTGCCAAATGATTATGGAAGAGGGAATTATGAGATTCAGGATTCGATTTTGCTTTTAGATTTTATCGATATTCCTGAAATGCATGATACTCTTTTATATATCGAAAAAGAATATGAGACAATAGATGATACAATAATTTATAACTTTAAAATATTAGATTTCAAGGATAAGACTCCCG
>CAZOAP010000109.1:0-10791 GCA_964577645.1 uncultured Ignavibacteriales bacterium | reverse complement strand
ATTTGTGTATGACTCAAGAACACCGCAGGCGCTTGTGAACGATATAGTTGCAGCAGGTATCCCCATCATACAGCGCACATCAACAAGTGCTATTATGCATAATAAGTTTTTTATTTTTGATTACAGGTATAATACTTCACACACAAACTGCTGGGTATGGACAGGTTCAACCAACGTTACACAGGACCAGTTCTACACTGATGCCAATAACGTTATCGAGCTGCAGGATAGAACGCTTGCAGCAGTATATACCCGTGAGTTTGAAGAAATGTGGGGCTCGGCAACAGATTTGCCTATTGTTGCTCGCTCAAAATTCGGCGGTGCAAAGGCTGATAACACTCCCCATAAGCTGAACCTGAACGGTACACCGGTTGAGTGCTATTTTACCCCGGGTGATAACAGCACGCTCCAGCTGCAGAACCTTATCACGAACAATTTTGATTATGACTGCTTCTTCAGCATATACGTTTTCACTGATTTCAATATAGCCAACAGAATGAAATCACGTTATACAGCCGGCAGGTACGTAAGAGGCGTTTTTGATAGAGATACATCAGGCGGCGTTTACCAGGAAATGAAGGGTCTCGGACCTTTTGCATGGAACCCGCCTGCAGATATACTTATCGATTTTGCAGAAGGTTCAGGCATCTATCACCATAAATATATGATAATAGACCCGCTCAACACTTCAAGCAATCCCGTTGTTGAAACAGGTTCATATAATTATTCCAATGCTGCCAATAACAGCAATGATGAAAATATGTTGTTTGTATTCAGTCCAAGGGTAGCTAATTTATATGTACAGGAGTGGTATAAACGATATAAAATTTCAGGCGGTTCTGCAGTAATTGGTATTGAGCAGATATCATCTGAGATACCAAGCAAATTTGAGCTTAAACAGAACTACCCGAATCCGTTCAATCCTTCAACATCAATTCAGTACAGTGTTGCTAAGAGCTCAGGGATTATGCTGAGAGTATATGATGTGACCGGTAAAGCCGTACAGACCCTGGTTAATGAGAACCAGGAAGCCGGTGTATACAAAGTCAGTATGAAAGCCCTGAACATGGCATCCGGTATTTACTTCTATGTTTTGGAAGCTGATGGTATAAGGATAGATTCAAAGAAAATGATACTTGTAAAATAAAAATTTAGCGAGCGATAGCGAAGCAATCTCATAGCTATATGTATCAATTACGGGATTGCTTCCTTCCTCCTGTAGTACAGTTTTAAGGCGTGGCGTCACTTCTTTTGCAGTAATCGCAGAGTCTCTCGCAGAGGACTCTGCGGTTTTGTTTTGCTCAGAGAGTCCCTTATACGATACACTGCAGTGACAAAAATTAAAATTAAAACGGGAGACGCCCCAGTGGGGCGTCTGTACATAATCGATTTACATTGGAACATCAATTCATCCGATGACTGCTAAAGCAGTCTAGCTTAAAGTCATCGGATGAATACAAATTCTCACTTCGCAACATCCGTAATTCTCTTTTCAACCTGCTGTGATACAACTTTAACTTCCTTCACATACTCAATTAACAGGTCACGGTCGTTATAGCCCGTATCTTTGGGTGTGATGGTCTCAGGTATATCGCCAAAAAACTTTTTGAACTGGCTAATAACATAATTATTTGACGCAATAGTGTACATCGCATTATCATCAACCTCAGCCCTGCCTATATTAACGCTTATAAGAAAATCATCACTTCCTTCAGCGGCTTTTTTGGAATCATAGCTGTAAGTTAAGCCTGAGTTATGCAGCAGCTCAGCGCCTTCACCTTTTGCAATTTTCTCAAGCCTAATCTTAATATTATTCTTCAGCATCTGCTTCAGGGTTTTGCCGGATACAGTTATCGTCTGAATATCATTGCCAAATGGATTTATCTCCCAAATATCACCTACAAGTATATCGCCTTTTAACAGACTCTTCCTCAATCCCCCGCCGTTCACAAAGCCAATATCAGCACCTGTCTTAATCCTGAAAGCATCCGCTTCAAACTGCCCCAGGTTGCTTTCATCGCTGTATGAAGCGCGCCAGTCAACTTCAAGCTTGCCTATGACCTGGCTTAATTCCGGCAGGTACTGTGCTATCATGTTATCAACATTTGCGCCTGCTTCTTTATCAAATATTGCTGAATCAAGTACAGTTTCAATAAGTGTTCCGTATGATTCCACAACTGTATCTTTATCAATATCAATTTTCAGATCAAGCTTGCCTAAATTCCTGCCGTATGAACCTGCCTGCACTATCACAACGCCGTTCCTGCGAACAGGTTTAAAGAGTGTTGTGTGTGAGTGTCCCCCGACAATTATATCAACATCCGGGTAGAATTTATCAGCCAGCTGTTTATCTTCATCAAGTCCTATATGTGTTAACAGAACAATTACATCACAATTCTCATTTTTAAGCTCGGTTATACCAACTTTTATCACTGAATCAGCATTCAGCATTAAAAGATCTTTCACATTCACAGGTATTGATGTCTCAAAAAGCTCAGGCAGAGTAATACCTATTATGCCGAACTTAACACCATTCACTGTTTTTGTTGTATAAGGCTTGCCCATCAGCTTGTTTTTTGACTGCATAAAAACATTAGCCGAAAGCACATCAAACTTTGCAAGCGCTAAGGCTGAATCAAGCGAGTACTGGCTGTAGTCAAATTCATGGTTGCCCAGTACAAATGCATCAAGGTTATATGTGTTAAGTATTTCTATTTGAGATTTTCCGCGGGTAAAGTTTGATATCGGTGTGCCCTGGAAGTCATCACCTGCATTAAGAATTAATGAATTAGGTGTGCGGTATTTTTTCAGGTAGCCTGTCATGCTCCCAACCCCGCCTACATAATAATAAACCTGCTCACCTGTCACTGAATCCTTTTTTGAAACTTTATACGGCTGGTTCCTTGCATGGAAATCGTTCCAGTGTAAAATTGTAACTTCTTTTATATCCTGTGAGTAAGTGTTCAGACAAAATACTGAAGCCAGTAAAATTAATAGTATTCGCATAAATTTTGATTGATTAAGATACAAATATAACAATTATGAGTTAAAAGAATGTTAACGAAAAATAAAGCATAAAGAATTCCATAGTAAACAGAACACTGATAACACAGATCTCACAGAAGTACACTGATAATATCAGTGAAAATCAGTTAACTCAGCGTCATCTGTGTTCCATTTTTATCTTTCCAAGTGCCATTATTGTAATTGCACCTATTGTAAAAATGCCGTAATTTTGAGTAAAATTAAGGATTTAACGTGATAAAAAGACTATTTTTAATACTGGCAGTAACCGTATTTTTCGTTTCTTCGTGCGGTAAAAAAGAGAATTCCACAACCAATAACGATAAAGGTAAATTCAAAGTCGGCTTGGTATTTGATGTTGGCGGCAGAGGCGATAAATCATTTAATGATGCAGCTTACCGCGGACTTGAGAAAGCTAAAAAGGATCTTGGTATAGAGTTTGAGTATATTGAACCGGGTCCGGGTGCTGATAGAGAAGCGGCACTCAGACAATTTGCCAACAGACCTGATATAAGTGTGGTGTTTGGCATTGGATTTATTTTTACAGATGAGATCACAAAAATTGCTGTTGAATTCCCCGATAAGAAATTCGCATGTGTTGATTACACAGTTGACCCTGCTAAAACTATTCCTCCAAATCTTGTAGCGCTTGAATTCCGCGAGGAAGAAGGCTCGTTTTTAGTCGGTGCAATTGCCGGTTTAATGACAAAAACAAACAAAGTTGGTTTTGTGGGCGGAATGGAATCACCACTGATCAAAAAATTCCAGGTATCATATGAAGCCGGTGTTAAACAGGTTAATCCAACATGCAAAGTGCTGATTGGTTATGCAGGTGTTACAGGAGATGCATTCAAGAATCCGGGCAAAGGCAAGGAGCTTGCATTGGGCCAGTACAGCGATGGCGTTGATATAATTTATCATGCTTCGGGAGTTACTGGGCTTGGAGTATTTGAAGCAGCACGTGAGGTAAAGAAATTCGCTATAGGTGTTGATTCAGATCAGAATGATGAAGCTCCCGGTTTTATTATTACAAGTATGGTAAAAGTTGTTGATGTTGCCGTTTTTGATATCATTAAACAGGTTAAGGATGGCACGTTCAAAGGCGGCAGGGTTGAAAACTTCGGTCTGGAAACAAACGGTGTGGATTATGCTTATACTGATAAGAATAAGAGCATGATACCTGATGATGTAAGGACAAAAGTAGAAGCGCTCCGTAAACAGATAATTGACGGCGCAATTACAATACCAACAAAGTAATATATTAATTATAATATAATAATAGCTACGACCTTTAGGCTGCAAGACTTTAGGTCGTGGTTTTGATTTAAAAAAATTATTGGCTTTCGCTATAAATCAATTCGGTGCTAAAGCCCCTCTTTTTTGTTGATTTTTACCACGACCTAAAGGTCGTGGCAATTCATATAAAATATTTTCCTCTTTATAAAATTACATTACAATACTTTAAAATAATTTAATGGATCAATTTGCAATAGAAATGGAAAATATCACTAAATCATTTGGTGATCTTAAGGCAAATGATTCAGTAGATCTTAAAGTTGCCAAGGGTGAAATTCACGCATTGGTTGGCGAGAATGGTGCAGGAAAATCGACCTTAATGAAAATATTATACGGCATGTATCACCTAGATGCAGGCAGTATAAAAATAAACGGCAATAATGCAGTAATTGACTCCCCATCTACAGCAATATCACTTGGCATCGGCATGGTACACCAGCATTTTATGCTCGCAGGTAATCTTACCGTACTCGAAAATATCATACTTGGTGATGAGACCTCTGGCATTTGGGGAAATATAAAGTACAATGAATGCGAAAACAGGATAAAAGATATTTTAAAAGCTTTTAATATAGATATTGATCTTAGGCATAAGACAGAAAATCTGCCTGTTGGCACGCAACAGAAAATAGAGATAATAAAATTACTTTACAGGAAAGCCGATATTCTGATACTTGATGAGCCTACCGCAGTACTCACTCCCCAGGAAACCGATGACCTTTTTGCCACACTCAGAAAGCTGAGATCCTCAGGAAAAACAATTATACTTATCACGCATAAGCTTTCTGAAGTTATGGATATCAGCGATACCATAACGGTTCTAAGGCACGGGAAAGTTACAGGCAATCTTAAAACATCCTCAACAAATAAAGGCGAAGTTTCAGGACTTATAATTGGTGAAGCTTTTGAAAATGTAACAGGCAAAAAAACAGGACCCGGAGATAAAATATTACTCCGGGTAAATGAACTTAATGTATTGAATGATAAAAAAATATTATCCGTAAAAAATGTATCGTTCAGTATTAAAACCGGTGAGATACTTGGCATTGCAGGTGTTGAAGGCAACGGTCAGACAGAGCTTGTTGAAGCTTTGTGCGGATTGAGAAAATTTACAGGAAGCATTGAATTAAACGGCAGTAATATAACTCATAATATACCCATAGCGCATATACCTGCCAACAGGCACAAGCACGGAATTGTAATGGAGTATTCTGTTGCAGAAAATATCATGCTTGGCAGAGAAGACGAGGATAAATTTTCAACAGCTTTAAAGCTGAAGGAAAATGAGATTGCTGATTATTCAGAGAAGCTTATTAATGAATATGACGTAAGACCTAAAGATATAAATGCTTTAATCGGCGGACTCTCCGGCGGTAACCAGCAGAAAGTGGTAGTTGCACGTGAGATATCAAAAGAAACTGAGCTTATTGTTGTAAGCCACCCCACACGCGGACTTGATATAAAAGCTTCAGATTTTGTGCATACATCACTGCTGAATGAAGCAGCTAAAGGTAAAGCAATATTATTGGTATCCAGCGATCTTGGGGAATTGCTGAAGTTATGCGACAGGATTGCTATTATATATAACGGTGAATTCAATGCTGTGCTGGATTCCCCTAACACAAATGAACGCGAAATAGGCGCATATATGCTGGGAATAAATAAAAATTAATTGGTTAGTCTGAAGAAATACCTGAGGTATACTGTTGGCCCGTTACTTTCGGTAACATTATCATTAATTATAGGTGGTTTATTAATAGCTGTAATTGGCCAGGACCCAATTGAAGTATATTCAAAATTATTTATTGATACATTAGGCAATACTTATGGTATCGGTCAGGTTCTTTTTAAAGCTACACCTTTAATTTTAACCGGACTCTCAGTTGCGTTTGCATTCCGTGCGGGTTTATTTAATATCGGCGCTGAAGGACAAATGACAATTGGCGCATTTGCCAGTGCATGGGCTGGATTTACATTTACATCATTACCGTGGGTTGTTTTAATACCATTATGTGTGCTTTCAGGTTTCATAGCCGGTGCATTCTGGGCAGCAATAGCGGGATATTTAAAAGCACGTTTCGGTTCACACGAAGTAATAAACACCATCATGCTTAATTTTATTGCCCTGGCACTCGTAAGTTACCTAGTTAATAATGTTTACCTTGTACCTGCTACTATACATACCCCCGAAATTTCACCAAACGCCGGATTGCAGAGATTTGATATGTTAACCGGTATGTTCAAAGGCTCACCATTTAACACAAGCTTTATCTTAGCACTCATTGCCTGCATTTTGATGTATTATATAATACAGGAAACTCCGTTTGGCTATAAAATTAAAACTCTTGGCTACAACAAAAACGCTGCTGAATATGCGAGGATGAATACAGGCAGGCTTACTGTTCTTGCAATGGCTATTGCAGGAGGATTTGCGGGACTGGGCGGTTTGAATTTTGTGAACGGCTACAAACATTACTTTGAGCTTGGCTTCACAGAAAATGCCGGCTATGTTGGCATAGCTGTTGCACTTATCGCAAGGAATAATCCTTTTGCAATAATTGTTGTAGCAATATTTTTTGGTATACTGGAGTACGGCGGCTTGACTGTAAACACAATGGTTCCAAAAGAGATCGTTACAATACTGCAGGGTGTTGTAATATTGCTGATAATAACACTCACCGGAATTTTCGACAGGAAATTTAAACTAAAGAAAGTATAGTATATATAATTGCAGGACTTATTTACAATAGCATTCATCTTTCAGACATTCAGGATAACTATCCCTTACCTCCTGCCGTCAATCGGTGCGGTTTATTCTGAAAAAGGAGGTGTTGTAAATATTGCGCTTGAAGGAATATTGCTCAGCGGTGCCTTTGCTGCAACTGCTGGGACATATTATACCGGCAATGTGGTGTTCGGTATACTTTGCGGTATTGTCTGCGGTGTACTGGTTGCATTAATTCACGCAATTATAACTATCACATATAAAGCTAACCAGATAGTCTCTGGCATCGCAATAAATATACTGGCATTTGGTGTCACAAAATTTTTCTGCAAGATAATTTTCAATTCATCCAGCAATTCCGCCCGCATACCCGGACTTGAAACACTTAACCTTCCGTTTAATCCTTTTTTAATATTATGTATAATAATAATTGCTGCATCCTATTATACTATATATCAAACCACGTTTGGCTTACGCTTAAGGGCTGTTGGTGAAAATCCAGAAGCGGCTGATTCTCTTGGAATAAGCGTTGGGAAAATAAGATATATTGGAGTATTGATAAGCGGTGCGCTTGCAGGGCTTGGCGGTGCATGGCTAGCGCTTGACCAGCACAGTTTTACTGATGGCATGTCAGCCGGCCGCGGATATATTGCACTTGCAGCAATGATAATAGGCAAATGGAATCCATTAGGCGCAGCAGCTGCCTGCCTGTTATTCGGTTTTGCGGAAAGCTTTACGCTTCAGTTCCAGGATTCAGGTATTCCAACTCAGTTCATACAAATGCTGCCATATGTATTAACAATAATAGTACTTGCCGGATTTATCGGTAAAGCAAATCCGCCAAAAGCTGATGGCATCCCTTACGAAAAAAAGGACTAAGCCTGTACATAATAAAGGTCACAGCAATTCTTCTTTATTAATCCCTAAAACATCGTTAATTTTACTCTATTGACTATAAATTTCCGTAAATATGCAGGTATTATTGCAGGCAGTAAACATATCTTCCTGCTGAATTTAACTGACAAGTTATTTTCATTTATTATTATGCTGCTTCTTGCCAGGTATTTTTCAACAGAAGTTTACGGTATGATAGTTACTCTTATTACTTTAAGCATGGTATTTGTATCTGTGTTCGATCTGGGTCTGCCTATATATATACAGCGTGAAATTGCCGTGAACAGAAATAATGCAGGTGAAGTATTCAGCCGTGTATTTATAACAGGTACTTTATTATTTGTTTTGTATTACCTTGCTATGTTGCTTACCGTTCATTTAATATATCCTGATATTCCGTTCCTATTGTTTACAATTATTTCTGTGATGATGTATATTTCATTCCTTGTCACAATATCAGGCAAGGCACTTTCAGGTATTAATGAATATAAGGAACAGCTAAAAGCATTCCTTTTGCCGCGTGTGGTGATACTGTTATTTTTTATTGCTGGTATATTCATTTACAGGCTCCAGGTGAACACTTTAATGAGCATTATGCTCTCAGGTATTCTGTTAAACCTGCTTTTGGCATTAAGATACCTGCTGAAAAATAATATTGTGCTTAAGCTTAAAGGTTATTCAGCTGTCAGCGTTGGCAGTATGATAGTTATTTCAATACCCCTTGGACTTGCTGTAATTTTCAATTTTCTTTATGATAAAATTGACCTGCTTTTAATTTCTAAAATTACTGATTATAACGAAGCAGCGTATTATAATATTGCATACGGTCTGTATAAAGCTTCGGCACTTGGATTTTCATTCCTGCTTGTATCAGGCTTTACCCGTGTTGCAGAACTTAACAAAGATACATCCGGCACGCGTATATTTTTTAAAGAACATGCAAAGATAATTTCTGTAATATGCCTGGTAATGGCAGTAATACTTTATTTTTTATCTGATATCCTGGTTAATACTGTGTATACAGATAAATTTTCAGGCTCAGTTCCTGTGCTTAAGATACTTTCATTCGGCATAATTGCAATGGGTTTGAACAACCTGACAGGCATTATACTAAATGGAATGGGTTATTTTAAAATTGTAATGTATATTACGCTGTATGCACTGATTATGAATGTTGTTTTAAATGCCGTGTTTATCCAGGTTTACGGGATAAAAGCAGCAGCAGTCCTTACAGTTTTTACCGAGTATTTTATTTTGATACTTGAATGGGTTTATATGAATAAAATTTTCAAAGAACTTAGCTTAAACAAACGGTAATTTTGGGAACTTCAAACTGGCAGAATATTTCGTATAATATAGAGCTTATCAGAAAGCTTGATCCTGTTTCCATTCTTGATGTTGGTGTTGGATTTGGCAGGTGGGGAATATTATTCAGGGAGTTCCTTGAAGTTTGGGATAACGGCAGATATAACGGCAACTGGCAGCGTGTTATAGATGGTGTTGAGATTTTTCCCGGCTATATTAAGGAATATCATAAATACTTTTATGATGAAATATACATTGTAAATGCGCTTGATTTCCTTAATGATACACATAATGTATATGACCTGATAAATTTTGGTGATGTTATTGAACACTTCCCCAAAGAAGAAGGTGAAATGCTGATAGAGCTTGCCCTTAAGAAAGGTAAATATGTGCTTATAAATATTCCGATAGGCAAACACTGGGCGCAGGATGGCTCTGATGATAATCCCTACGAGGAGCATAAGAGCATATGGTATAACAACGATTTCACAAAATACAGGCAT
Source organism: uncultured Ignavibacteriales bacterium (assembly GCA_964577645.1). Taxonomy (GTDB): domain Bacteria; phylum Bacteroidota; class Ignavibacteria; order Tepidaquicellales; family OLB5; genus OLB5. The sequence continues at coordinate 1,044 of CAZOAP010000109.1, read as the reverse complement.
AACAGGATAAGGACCTTTTATGATCTTGCATCCAGAGAGTTCAGTGTAGTACTTCTTTCATCTGAGAAAATAACTTATACTAAGAAATACGGCAAGTATTTCAGGCTTAAAAATTTTTTAAAACACAGGCTTGGGCTTAAAAAACCGGTTGAATCATTTGAGCAGAAAAGAAAATAATGTGAAGATTGTATTTGCCGGCAGGTATAATGATGGTGATAATACCTCGGGGCCTGAACATACCGCATATAATTTGTTTAATGAACATTCCAAATCTGAACATTCTGTATTTATCCAGTATTTTTTTGACGGCAGGAAATATTCTCTATGGAAGAAACTTTTCGGTAAAATATTGGCTTCAAACGGGAACAGAATGATCTTAACTTTGGGTATATTCAGAATATTTCCTGAATTAAGGAAATTAAGGCCAAGCATAATACATTTGCTTACTTTTGAAAGATTTGCAGTTACTTTTTACCTGTACAGGCTGATATATAAAGTAAAGATAATTTACAATTCACACGGTGTTATTGAGTATGAGAACAGTGTTCTGAAATACCAGTCATTTTTTTACAGATTAAAGGATAGATTTGCAGAACGTACATTCCTTAAACATTCTGATAAAATAGTTTTTCCATCAGTTAATACGCTTAGCATAGCAGAAAAATATTGTGAATTTGACGATTCAAATTCAGTTATACTGCCTAACGGAATTGATGAGATTTTCTTTATAAAGGCAATTAATAAAGGAACGGGAAACAGGCTGAAGGCAGTTATACAGCATAAGAATACCTTAAATAACTCCGGGATTGAACTATTATTTGCTGCACACACCACAGCACATTTACCAATTGATATATTCATTATTACTTCTTCAGATTTGAAGCTTCCGCTTAAAGATGATATAAAATATTTTACCGTGCCGCATATGAACAGAAATGAGCTGGTAAAGTTTTACAGTGATAAAGATATATACCTCTCCTTAAACAGTTATGATACATTTTCAATTGGGACAGCTGAAGCAATGGCATCGGGACTCATACCAGT
>CAZOAP010000108.1:0-10862 GCA_964577645.1 uncultured Ignavibacteriales bacterium | reverse complement strand
ATCAGTCTTTGGAGAGCATAGCTTTAACTTTTTCCAGGGCTTCATTTACTTTGCTATCCGGTGCATTGGATTCCCATGTAATAATATACTCATTATCTTTTGCAATGATTTCAGCATTAACATAAAATGTCATGAACAAAACTTTTTTTTCTGCTTTTATTGTATAACCATCCGTTATTTTTTCAATCTTTACGTCATTCTCCCCTATCTCTTTTGAGTATTCATTCTTAAAGCTTTCAAGCTTTTCAAGTAGCTCCTGTTTTGATTTACCGGGTTTAGATATATTTATCATTTATTTGTTATAAATTAAAAACCCCGAAAATTTCGGGGTTTCGAAAGTCATTTTTATTTAGCCATTTCAGCGGGTGTTCTGTCACCTTCTTTGATCCGGCGGGTTTCAATATCTTTCCAGTAATGGCATGCAACCGTGTGCATTTCATTTGTTCCTGGTACCTGTTCAAGTACAGGCTCAATATTCCAGCATTTGCTATCTGTAGTGTAAAGCTTGCTATCAACATATTTGCAGCGTGTACAGAAGTGGCATCCTGCCGGGTAGCTTGTTGCTGCAGGTACATTGCCTTCAATTGTAGCAAGTCTGCCGTGGCCTTTATTCAGCTTTGGTATTGAATTCAACAGGCCCAGCGTATACGGATGTTTTGGATTATAGAATATTTCATCTGATATTGAATATTCAGCAACTTTGGATGCATACATAACTGCTACTCGTTTTGTTACTTCAGCAATTACTCCAAGATCATGTGTTATCATGATAACACCCATACCCAGCTCATCCTGTAACTTTTTAATAAGCTCAAGTATCTGTGCCTGAACTGTTACATCAAGTGCTGTGGTTGGTTCATCTGCTATTAATATTTCCGGATTGCATGAAAGAGCCATAGCGATCATAACTCTTTGCCTTAAGCCGCCGGAGAGCTGATGAGGATAGTCAAGATATCTCTGCTCAGGGGCTGGTATACCAACAAGCCTCAACATTTCAATTGAGCGGTTCCTGGCTTCTTCCTTGGATACTTTCTGATGCAGCATAACAGCTTCATCTATCTGGTAGCCGCAGGTAAATACTGGATTAAGTGATGTCATTGGCTCCTGGAAAATCATAGCTACATCATTTCCGCGGATACCCTGCATCTGCTTATCATCAAATTTGGTCAGATCCTGGCCCTTGAAAAGTATTTCTCCTCCAACGATCTTTCCCGGCGGATTTGGTATTAGACGCATGATAGAAAGTGCAGATACGCTTTTTCCGCAGCCGGACTCACCCACTAAACCCAGGGTTTCGCCTTTATCCAGGTCATATGATACATCATCCACGGCTTTTGCAACACCGTCATCAGTATAAAAGTATGTTTTGAGGTTCTTTACTTCAAGTAACTTAGCCATAGTTTAAATATTATTATGTTATTAGGCAAAATAGCAAAAAAATAATGATAAAATAAAGGGATTTAATTAAAATATATGGAATTAATCATTCTTTATATCTTTTTTATGGGATTTTAGTTTACTAAAAGCGAATTTTGAAAAAAATGCTTTAAATATCATTTTAGATTTTAGTCTAAATAATCTGAATCCAGGATGAATGCTATCAATTTCAGTTTCTTCAATTTCTTTACCTAGTTCAATATCCATAGAAGAACTTTTCTTAAATGAAAGTATCTGGGAAGGATAAACACTTCTATGACCGGTAATTAGGAAACTGATGATACAAGCTACAGTTGCATACGGAGCAATTGATGGTCCGAATAGTTCAACCGACATAATACTGGCAGAAATTGGAGTATTAGCACAGCCTGCTAGCAAGGCAACCATTCCGATACTGGAAACTGTTGATGTATCTAAACCGATTATTTTGGCATAAAGAGAACCTGCGGATGATCCAACAAAGAATATGGGTGTAATAATACCACCGCTACCCCCAAAGTTAAGTGTGATAACTGTAAATAATATTTTCAGCAGAAAAGCATACCAAACGATCTGTTCTCCTTTTAAATTAGCTTCAATTGTATCTAAACCAAGACCCAGGTATTGTTTTGAAAAAAAATAAGTTAATCCCACAAGAAATAACCCACCTAAAAAGGCTTTTAGTGGTTTCCAGATCTTAATTTTAAAAGATATTTTTTCTGCATAATGTAAGGCTTCAATAAACAGCATAGAACATATACCGAAAAAAACACCTGCCAGGAACATTTTTAGAAGAAAAGATTCATTTATTACAGGTGAAAGTATTATAGGGTTATGGAAATAATTTATTCCCAGATTCGAAGAGATTTCATATGCAGTTATACCGCTGATAAAAGATGGAAGTAGAACATCATAAAGCAAATTTCCTATAGCAAGGACTTCAACTCCGAATATAGCTCCGGCAATAGGTGTACCAAAAACAGCTGCAAAACCCGCGCTAATACCGCAAACAACAATTTTTTTCCTGTCCTTAGGTGCTAAATTAAAAGTATCAGAAATTGTTGAACCAATACTTGCACCAATTTGGGCACAAGGTCCTTCTTTTCCTGCTGAACCTCCAAATGCAAGCGTAACTAATGTTGCAATTACTTTTACAGGTATTACTTTAGATTTTATTTTTCCTGCCTTTTTGTGTATAGCCTCAATCACTTTTTCAGTACCATGTCCTTCTGCATCCGGGGCTAAGTAAGTAGTGATTAAGGAACTTATAAATAAGGCAAATGGAAGCATAAATAAAGCAAAGGAAATGCCCCCTGTAACTTCAATTGAAATATTGATAAGATCTAAGAATAAAGAAACAACCAGTCCAACAAGGGCACCAATTACAGTTGATATGAAAACCCATTTTAAAACACTAATGAAAATTAAGGTCTGTTCGGCAATTATATTCCTCATTTATTATATATTATACGATATTGATTTTATATCAATAAATCGTATATATATAATATAAAAATTTATGTGAAAAAAACAAATTTAATTTGACAAATCATTAATATATGTTAAATTATTTTATTTATAATATCGAGCATTTCATTCATTAATGATTGAGCTTCTTCAGAAGAATTAGCTTCTGTTATGATCCTGATTATGGGCTCAGTATTGGATTTCCTGAAATTTACCCATCTTCCATCAAAGTCAATCCTTAAGCCGTCATCATTATTCCTGTCAAATGTACTATATCTTTCATTTAAGTGAGCGAATATTTTACCTGGATCAACATTTTCGAGTGATATTTTTGATTTTCTTATCTGGTATGCAGGTAGTGAATTTTTATATTCAGATACCTTCAAGCCGGATTCAGCAATTTCGCTGAGTATCAGTGCCACACCAACCAGTGAATCCCTGCCGTAATGCACTTCAGGCAATATTACACCGCCGCTTCCTTCACCACCTATTATTGCTTTTACTTCCTTCATCTTTTTGATGACATTAATTTCACCAACAGGTGCTTTATATAGCTTACCGCCGAGTGAATTAACAACATCATCAACAGAACGTGATGTTGATAGATTTATTGCAGCGACTCTTTTTGCATGTTTTGCTTTAGAAAGCACATGTTTAACTGCAGTAGTAATAGTATTTTCTTCGCCAAATGGCTCACCTTTTTCTGTAATGATAACAAGCCTGTCAGCATCGGGATCAATAACGATTCCGATATCAGCCCTGTGCTTCTTAACTTCTTTACAGGTGTGCTTCAGGTTTTCAGGTATGGGTTCAGGCTTTCTTGTAAAAATACCACTTGGGTCACAATCAATTTTAATAACTTTGCATCCAAGCTTTTTAAGTAATTTTGGTATTATTACGGAACCGGATGAATTAACACAATCAACAACAACTTTATACTTTCTTTTCTTAATCTTTTTTAAATTTAAGGACTTTATATTCAGTACTTTTGCTATGTGATAATCCAGGAATCCGGGGTAATACTCAACCTGTCTTATCTTATCAGCGGTAACAAAATAATTTGTATCATCATCAAAATATTTCCATAGCGCTTTATTCTCATCAGCATCAAGGAATATTCCTTTGCTGTTAATGAACTTCATGCCGTTATATTCCTGCGGATTGTGAGATGCTGTTATTGCAATACCTCCTGCGGCTTTCAAAGTTTCAACTGCTAGTGAAACTGATGGTGTTGGAGCTATACCAATATTAACAACCCGGCATCCGCAAAAGAGCAATGTTGATTCAATAAGCTGTTCAACAAGCTCGCCACCCATTCTGCCGTCTCTGCCTATTACGATCTTTTTCCTGCCTGAATATTTTGCAAAGGATGCAGCATATTTTACAATATTTTCAGGTGTAAGTGATTCTCCGAAAATTCCCCTGATACCTGAAATTGATATTATTGGTTCTTTCATAATGTTTAATTACCTGCAAATTTCATCAATAAAAAAGCGGAAAGATATTACTCTCCCCGCTTTAATTTTAAATCGCTGTAACTCTCTTCATTTATTTCAATTTTTAATAAGCAAGCATTTCTTCGGCAGCTTTAAGTATCCAGCTATCCTGCGGTAATGCATGGCTTTCAAGACTGAACGGTATATGAACATGAAGACCTGCAACTCTTTTTACAGGTGCATCTAGATATTCAAATGCATGCTCAGCTATCTGTGAAGCTATTTCAGCACCAAAGCCCATGAACTTTGTATCCTCATAGAATACAATTACTTTTCCTGTCTTCTTAACTGATTTAAGTATTGTCTCAATATCCAAAGGTACAATTGTTCTGATATCAATTACTTCAACACTGTAGCCTTTTTTATCCATTTCCCTCGAGGTTTTTAATGCCTTTTCAACCATTGCACCGTATGCCACTATTGTAAGATCGTTACCTTCTTTTTTAACAGCAGCTTTTCCAAACGGCAGGTAGTAATCTGCATCCGGTTCGGGTGATTTGGCATATCCCTGCCTGTACAGGAATTTATGCTCAAGAAACATTACAGGATCTTTAAGCTGGCAAGCAGTCTTTAACAGACCTTTTGCATCAGCTGCATTGGATGGGTAAGCAATGTAAAGACCGGGGCATTTTGCAAAGATCGCTTCAATATTCTGTGAATGGTAATGACCGCCGCCTATGTAACCGCCGGTTGCAACACGTATTGTTACGGGACACTCAAAAGCGCCGTTTGAACGGTAACGGTACATGATAAGTTCATCTCTTATCTGCATCATCGCAGGGAAGATGTAATCTGCAAACTGGATTTCAACAACTGGTTTTAAGCCGGTCAGTGCAGCTCCAACTGCCGTACCAATTATAGAAGCTTCAGCAAGCGGTGAGTTAAAGCATCTTTTAACGCCGAATTTTGTTGAAAGTCCTTTTGTAGCTGTAAATACTCCGCCTTTGCCATCCTGTACGTCTTCGCCGTAAACAAGCATTAAAGGATTCTTTTCCATTTCTTCGGTGAGCGCATGGTTAATTGCATCAACCATAACTATAGAATCACCTGATGGAGTTGTAGCTTCATAATTGATCTTTGTCTGCTCGCTATCAGGACAGAAGAGATTATCTTCAACTGTTGCAGGATCCGGTAACGGCTCTGCGTATGTTTCTTCAGCTGATTTGATAACAAGATCGTTTAATTCTTTGCGAATAGATGCAATCTGTTCTTCTGTTAATATTTCTTTTGCAACAAGCTCTTTTTCAAATTTTGCAATCGGGTCCTTAAGCGTATCTTTTTCGATAGCTTCCTTAGATCTGTATTTATCCTGTGAATCTGATGCAGAGTGTGAACGCAATCTTACAACATCAGCATAAATGAATGAAGGTCCTTCACCGTTCCTTGCAAGCCTTACAGCTTCTTTTGCAGTTGCATAACTTTCAAGGAAGTCAGTGCCATCAATATGGAACCTGTGCAAGCCTTCAAATCCTGCAACAACTTTATATACAGAGCCTCCTGCAGTCTGCTGCTCAATAGGTACTGAAATTGCAAAGCGGTTATTCTGAATGCAGAAAATTGTAGGGAGTTTTTCCCTGGCTGCCCAGTTTATAGCTTCAAAAAATTCGCCTTCACTTGTAGAGCCTTCTCCGCCACCAACATAAGCAACTTCATCTGTTCCGCGGTAAACACAGCTTAAAGCTGCGCCGACTGCCTGCAGATACTGTGAGCCTGTTGGTGATGATGCTGTTGGCATTCTCAGCTTCTTGCTTCCAAGATGCATAGGCATTTGTCTGCCGCCTGTGAATTCATCAGTAGCTTTTCCCATTATATGACGGAAAATATCAGTTGGTGTTATACCCAGGGCTGTTCCGATTGCATTATCACGGTAATAAGTAAAAAACCAGTCTTTACCGCCTTCCATTGCCATGGCACATGCAACCTGTATAGCTTCATGTCCTGATCCTGAGATAAGGAATGTTGCTTTACCCTGTTTAATAAGCATATCTATTCTATCATCGGTAAATCTGGAAAGAAGCATAGCTTTATAAGCATGTATCATCTCTTCATTAGATAAACCGTGATTTTTTTCTGTTTCCTTGAAAAAATCGTATTTTAAGCTCTCTTTAGAAACACCATTAGTGCCTTTCGATTTCTTTTCTGCTGCTGTTTTCTCTGCCATAGGAATTGAACCCCTCTATTAAATATGATTTTATTTTAATTATTTTCTACAGGAAGTGATAAAAACACAAAGATTTCAAATATAGGAAAATTTAGAATATGAAAAAAGGGATTTTTTATTAATTAACGCGTAAAAAATAGCTGTAAATGCTATAATTATCATCAAAAAGTTGTGCAAATGAAATAAACCGGATAGTTTTTTCCTATACAGGTGATTGATTATGAGCTAAAAATAGTACATATTATTAACAGAAATTTTAGAAATCCTGCGAAAAAATTCAACTAAGTGATGAAAATAAAGAAACTATTTATATTAAATATATCTCTATGTATTGTACTCATATTTTCAGGTATGATTATTTCAGACCCATATGGCTCAAAAACACAAATAAAAACTTCAATTGTAGTACATAATCCTGATTTGTTACATACAAATTCAGCAGTAGTATATGTTGATAGTTTGAACGGCGTTAACGATACAATTGGTCTTCGTTCACGGGGATATATTCCCAAGTTAGGTCCTGAAAACGGTCCACCGGGAAATTCACCAAACTGGTTCCAGGGCAATGAAACTTTCAACTCATATGAAGGGCCTGATACAGGTTATGTTGCTGCAAATTTTAATGTAACAACCGGTACAAATCCTATAGATCTGTGGCTGATCTCACCGATTGTGACCGGTACAGCCGGGGATACACTCTCATTTTTTGAAAGGTCACCTGCCGGTTCAGTGTATGCTGATTCTATCAGAGTATACTGGTCAGCAAGCGGTGATACCGTACCCGGTTCAGCAAGCTTTATAGAATTAGGCAGATTCAGAACCACAACTACAGGCAATTGGGCCGAAAGAAGATTTGCAATTACAGATCCGGGGGCATCCGGCAGATTCGCAATTAACTACCGTGTAATTGAAGGCGGCCCTGCCGGAAACAACAGTGATTTTGTAGGGATTGACATCATAAGAATATTTAGCGGAGTTGTGGGAATTTCAAACATTAATAATAACACTCCTGGTAAATTTTCACTCAGTCAAAATTATCCCAATCCATTTAATCCAACAACAAGGATCGATTTTTCGTTGCCTGTTACAAGCAGAGTAAAACTTTCTGTTTTTGATATTAGCGGCAAAGAAGTTGCTGTTCTTTTTAACGGATATAAACCTGCCGGGAATTATAAAACTGATTTTAATGCCGGAATGCTGGCAAGCGGGATTTATTTTTATAAGATTGAATCGGCTAAATTTACTGAAACTAAAAAAATGATCCTGATAAAATAATCGAATTTATTTTTAGCAATATAAAAAAGCCATCATTTAATAATGATGGCTTTTTATTTTTTTGATATATACAGAAAATTATAACTCAGTTTTCCCATCCAGCTGTGTTACTATGTTCTGACCGCATGTACTGCCTATTTTTATCTCTTCATACTCACCAATGCTTACAATTACATCATATCCTGTTTTTCTGAAATTCTCTTCCAGGGCATGGAAATTATCACCGTTTACTGTGTCAATAACTGAAATCAGATTATTCCTTATTGTACTGTTAGTTGCATTAAGCGGTGTTAGCTTGACAAGGAATACCGCAGGATCAAAATATTTCAATAATTCCGCAGGCTCAACTGGATACATTTGAGATGGAGCAAAACTAAGTGTGATCTTCCTGCTGCCGGGGCTGTAAAACTTCTTACCATACTCCGCAATTTTATTAAATGACCATTTCTTTACAGGGATGAGCTCATTTCGTTTTTTCTCATTGGTGGTATGAATGGAAAACTGCAGCTGAAAATTACCTGTGTTGAATTTTTTATTTTTAATCCTCAATAATTCATCAAAGAACCTCTCACTGCCATTGGGTGCAATTGTAGAAACCGAAGGCATGAAACCCGGCGCTTTAAAATAAAGATCAAACTCATCAATAACTTCAAGCACACTCATATTAAATGATGGCTCGCCCATCCTTGTAAAGTGAACTTTAAGCTGCTTTACAGGAATATTCCCATCGGGAAATCTCCGGGATATCATATGATCAAGCTGCCAGAAAATGCCTTCTTTGCTTATTCTGCCCAAGTAGTAAGGACCCGCATCACAAATAGTGCAGTTTACTGGACACCCGTAAAGGGTTGATACAGTTAATATCCACTTATCTTCGCGCGGTTTTGGTGTTTGCAGTGATTCAACAAATTCAACAAGATTGCCGCCTGCAGTTTCAGCTATATATACAATTGCAAGATCTTCATTTCCGGTTGATGTAATGATTTTCATTTATTTAAACTGTAATTTCCGGAATTCTTCGAAAAGATGTTTAACCTTATTGCGCTGGTATTTGCCTGTGGTGGTAACAGGAATGGAATCAGTAAATACAACCACTTTAGGCGATTTATATGAAGGGAGTTTTTTCCTGCACTCTTTAATAATCTCCTTTTTCAGCTCATCAGTTAACTCAATCCCCTCTTTAATATGTATCAAAGCTCCCACTTCCTCACCATACCAGTCATTATCAAAACCCACTGCAATTCCTGCTTTAACCTGGGGGATGCTCATTATAACCTCATCAATTTCAAGAGGTGCAATATTAACCCCGCCTCGAATAATAAGCTCTTTTATCCTTCCTGTTATAAAGAAATATTTCCTGCCTTGTTCATCTTTTATGAAAAAGCCTTCATCACCGCTGCGAAACCAGCCGAATTCAAAAGTTTTATCATTGGCTTCAGAATTTTCATCATAATATTTCATCACATTGTGTCCGCGTATAACAATTTCACCTCTATCATTTTCATTAACTGATTCACCTTTATCATTATGAATATCCATTTCATTCGGTTCTATCGCAATTCCAATAGAAGGGAACCCATGCTCTAAAAGCCATTTATCATGTTCACTTTTGCTTAGTTCAGCCGGAATAAAACATGAATAGCAGGTCGTTTCAGAGAGTCCGTAACCGTGAACTATCTTAAGGCCGAACATATTTTCAAATTTTGCAACAAGTTCACATGTCAGGGGTCCCGCACCGCAAATAATATGACGGAAATTGTACAAAGACCTCACCCCCGTCCCCTCTCCTGAAAGGAGAGGGGTGATCTCTTTATTATAATTGTTATCAGATTCATAATCATGGCAAAGGAATTGCAAGAGTGTTGGAACCACGCTTACAATATTAACTTTTTCTTCAGCCAGTACTTTAAAGAACCTATCTGTATGGAATTTCTGGTTCAGAATAAGCGTACCGCCTGCATACATTGGTGTCATTATTGTTACCACTGTACCATTTACATGGTGTATCGGAAGAACGCACATCATAATAGTGCCGATATCTATTCCATGCCATTTACTGATACCTTCGGCATCAGCCATTAAATTATACTGGGTAAGTACTACACCTTTAGGTAATCCAGTAGTACCTGAAGTATATACAATTAATGCTTCTGTTTCCTGGTAAACACTATCATCAGGAACGAATTTCACAGACTGGCCGGATATTTCTTTTTCAAATTCACCAAATGTTTCAGTATGAACTGAACTGCCGCTATTTTCTTTTCCGTGAACTATAACATTTATAGATAGTTCATTTGTGATATTTTTAATGCGGTCAAGATATTCTTCTTTTACAAATGCAAGCCTGGCCTTAGAGCTATCAAGAATGTATTTTATCCTTTCAGGTTCTTCATTAACATTTACCGGAACGACTGTAACGCCCATAGACCATGCTGCAAAATACTGGATAACAGTATTAATATGGTTATGTGATACAGTTGCGATCCTTTCACCGGGATTTATTCCTTTTGCTCTTAGTAAATTAGCCGTTCTGAAAACTTTTTCAGTAAATTGCGTGTATGTTAATGATATCTTAACTGATTCATCAGGATAATAGGTAATATAGATGTCATCCGGCTGTAAGTGAGCACGGTACTGGAGAATTTCAAATATATTCCTGTATTTGACCAGGTAGTTATCAGGTGCTAAACCATTAACAAAATGTGCTTTATGTATATTTTGCTGTGTTTTTTCAGTGAGTATCATATTGAATGCAAAAATAATTTATATCTATATAACAAAAAAGGCTGTTTTACAACAGCCTGTTAAAATAAGTAATCAAATTTATTTATTTGCTTAACTGATCTTTGAATTCAGGAATATCGTTCTTAACTATAAACCATATTATTTCCAGGTCTATTCCAAAATAATCATGAATTACTCTGTTTCTTAAACCGACAATTTTTCTCCATTCAACATTATTAAACCTGGCTTTTTCAATGTCTGGTATCCTGTTTGCAGCTTCACCTATAACAGCAAAAATTTCTTATTATTGCATCAATTGTTCT
>CAZOAP010000107.1:0-11150 GCA_964577645.1 uncultured Ignavibacteriales bacterium | reverse complement strand
ACCAACAAAATACAATATTTAATTATTCCTTATAATAAATATAACAGCAATTATAATAAAAAAGAAAATTAACCCTGTGTCAATTGTATTTCGTTTCTGCTTTGGAGTGGGGTTTTCAGGAGGATATTTATTTAAAGTAAGAACTTTCAGTACGAATCTACCGGCAAAAAACAACACCTGAGATGCGAAAAAAAATACCAATACGTATTATGCGCAAAGCTATTTCGACGAGGTAGGTTTCCATTAGAAAAAATTAATCAATTGACTGGCAAATATACATGTTGATGATAAGCCAAAAGCAAAAACAATGCCTGAATCCTGCCTTTTTACTAACCACTTCTCCGTTGCAACTTCAAAAACTTACACGTAATTTTACAGTTCTAAAACAAAATATATGATAACTACAGACAATAAAAAGATCAAATTGGTTGCAGATGTAGCGCTTTTTCATAAGGATAAGGTGCTCTTATGCAGGTATAATGAAACAAATAAATATGACCACCAGTCAGGCTGGTTTTTGCCTGATGACCTGGTTAAGTTCGATGAGCATCCAAGTGATGCTGCCAGAAGGATACTGACAGAACAAATGAGCTACATTACGGCAAATTTATCGCTGGGATTCATAGAGTCATTTGTAGGCAATGACGGCTCATGGCATTTGATTTTCCACTACTGGCTTAAAGTTGATGCGTTGCCTGAGATAATGCCAACAGGTGAGATAAGTGAGTACAAGTGGTTCGAAAAATACGCGCTTCCGGCAGATAATGAAATTGCGCATCACGGCTGGGCACGCTTCACAATAGAAAAGCTCCTGCAGGGTATCAGGTAAAATATAATATAAAAATTATTAATGTAATGCATAACTACGAAACGGTTTTAGTATTAAAATCCTCGCATTTAGTCCTCAACAGAAATTTAAAAGATATCACACACGAAGAAAGCCTTGTTACACCTCAGGGAGGAGGTAACTCCCTGAACTGGGTGCTGGGTCATATAATTGTAAGCCGGGATGATATAAGGGAATTGATAGGACTTGAAAAACTATGCGGTGATAATATGAAAATTTATGACAGGTTAACTGAAGGTCTTGACCCCGCACAGGCAATTGAGCTAAGTAAGCTTTTAGAAATTTATAATTCGGGACAGAACACACTTGAAGAGAAGCTAAAAGAAACTGACCTTAGAGGTGATAACGAAAAATACCGCTCAGTAACTTTCCTGGCATTTCATGAATCATACCATACGGGTCAAACCGGCTTACTGAGAAGAATTATTGGCAAAGAAGGAGCAATAAAATAATATATGGCTGTACAAAGGGATTTTGATAAATTATGGGATTACAACGACCCCGCAGCAACTGAAAAGAAATTCATAGAGCTGCTGCCCGGGGCAGAAAAAGGAAAAGATAAAGAGTATTACCTTGAGCTTATGACTCAGCTTGCCCGTACCAAGGGTTTACAGATGAAGTTTGACGAGGCTCATGAGATTCTTGATAAGGTAATGAAACAGCTTAAGCCTGAGCATATTGTACCAAGGATAAGATTCATGCTTGAGCGCGGCAGGACCTATAATTCCTCTAAAGTGACCGATAAAGCACGTGAGCTTTTTATGGCAGCTTACATGCAGGCTGATAAATATAAAGAAGATAACCTTGCTATTAATGCCGTGCATATGCTTGGTATTGTTGATAAAGGTGAGGATTCATTAAGGTGGAATGAGCTTGCTATTGGCTTGGCTGAGGAAACAAAGGATGAAAAAGCAAAAGGGTGGCTGGGCACGCTTTATAATAATACAGGGTGGACCTATCACGATATGGGTGAATATGATAAGGCAATGAATTTATTTGAAAAGCAGGTTGAATTCTTCCAAGACAGAAAATCAAAGGGTACATTAGCAATTGCAAAATGGTGCGTAGCCCGCTGTTTAAGATCGATGAATAAGCCTGAAGAAGCACTGGCTAAACAAATGGAGCTGCGGGAATGGATGGAAAAGGAAGGGATTGATCGTGACGGGTATAACAGTGAAGAGATAGCTGAATGTTTGTATATGCTAAACAGAAAAGATGAGTCAAAACCTTATTTTAAAAATGCATATGAGAAGTTATCGCAGGATATATGGCTTGCAGAAAATGAAAAAGAAAGACTGAACAGGTTAAAGGAGCTGGGGGAGTAGAGTATACTTGAGGTAAACAACATATTATTATTTATTGCTGCGGGTTTAACGCTTAATATCACCCCGGGGCCAGATATGATGTTTATAATAACACGCAGCGTAAGCGAAGGCACAAGGTCAGGGGTAATATCATCACTTGGTATAGCAGCCGGAAGCCTCATTCATACTATGGCTGTTGCATTCGGACTCTCAGCCCTGCTTATGGCAGTACCTGCCGCATATGAAATTATTAAATATACCGGTGCAGCATATCTGGTCTATCTTGGTATCAGGATGTTCCTATCCAGGCAGAAAATTGAAACAACAAACAATCAGAAGACGGCTAAGATGCACTCAGTTTTTCTACAGGCTATGGTAACAAATATTTTCAATCCCAAAGTAGCTTTATTCTTTCTTGCATTCCTTCCGCAGTTTGTAAATCCAAATGCAGCTATCACAGCACAATTAATATTCCTCGGACTCCTTTTCAATTTTAACGGAACAATTGTAAATATTATAGTAGCATTGACTTCAGGTAAGCTTGGCATTGTGCTGAAAAGCAGGCTGAATAATTCACGCATATTTAAATGGCTTACTGCAAGTGTCTTTGTTGGGCTGGGTATACGGCTTGCACTCCTAGAACGGAAATAACATTGCCAGAAATTTTAAAGACCGGAAAATATTTAGGTAAGAAGAACACTGCAATAAATTACGAAGGTATACTCATTACTGATACTTCATATACTAAGAGTGATGAGTTCGCTGCACACTCCCATGAAAATCTTTACATAGCATATGTTGTACAGGGGCATTACATAGAAACTACCGGTAAAGAAACAAAGCGCTGTTTGCCGGGTTCGGTAGTGTTTCACAGGGTAGGCGAGCGGCATTCAAACCGTTCATTTGCTGAAAAGAACCGGATATTAAATGCAGAGATCCCAATAGAATGGTTTGATAAACAGGATATGAGTTATTGTGATATTGAACATAATGCAGGTGAAAATGATCTGCGGTTAAAGATTATATTTTCAAATATATACAGTGAATATTTATTGAATGATAATGTTACTTCGTTGGGTATTGAATCAGGCATAATGCAGTCGTTCAGCTTGGTTATTTCAGGCAGGGAATATTATTCAGGTAATGTGCCTGAATGGGTAAGGAAGACTGATGAAATTTTTCACTATGAAGATCATTCAAAAATTACGCTGAAATATATTGCTGAAATGACAGGGATCCACCCGGCTCATTTATCAAGGGATTTCCATAAGTACTTTCACTGTACAATGAGCGAGTACCTGAGAAAAATTAAAATTGAAAATGCCGTGAACTTACTTGCAGGCAGCAATACACCTCTTGCTGAGATCAGTTATAAATGCGGCTTCGCTGACCAAAGCCACTTTACCCGAACATTTAAAAAATTTAAAGGTTTAACACCGCTTGAATATCAGAACCTTATTTTAAATTAGCCTGAACTACATTAAACCCTAAACGTTAAAAATATTCTATACATTAAATTCCTTGATGATTAATTTTAGCATAAAAACACTAAAATGCTCAAAAATTCATTATATTTAATAGTTTTTTCAATATTATTTTCAACAACAATTTATTCAAACAGTGAAAATATGACAAAATGGAAAATAGAACCATCGTTCAAGTATGACGTGTGCTGCTTCCTTAATATATTAACAGGCGATGAATTTTATAAGGAATATTATAAGAATGAACCGAATCCTTACGAGAATAATTTACCTGGTGAGGTTCAAAATGCAGTGATAAGTCTGCATAAGAAGCTTAAAATTGATAACGAAATTATCATTTCAGCATGGCTATGTTTATATTTTTCTGCAATTGATGGCGATGAGCTGGAAGATATGATAGCTGCGGTGAATGATCCGACGGAATTAAAAGCGAATTTTTCCAAAACTCCATATTATGATGAAGAAAGCTGGAATATATTTTTATCAGTAAAGAGTGAGCTGCTGACAATATTCAATTTGTTAAAAGATAGTAATTTTAAACAGTACTGGGCAGATAATATCAGGATAAAGATACAGAAACATATTGATGATGTAAAATCAGGACTGGATAAATACGATGTTATAGCCCAAAACGAAAAAATGCTGGGTTATAAGCTTCCTTCTGATACTATTACGGTTTACATGCTCTATTACAATAAGCCTCACGGCATTAAAATAACGGGAATGCGTTTCCTCACATCAATTGACTGGCCGTTTGAAATAACTATCAGAACCTCGGCACATGAAATGATGCACCCGCCGTATGATCAGAAAAACGATACTGAGCTGGTTAAGCTTATAAACTCATTTGAGAAGGATGAATTTGTGATGGATAAAGTTAATAACCATAATAAATCATTCGGTTATAACACTCTTGATGGACTGTTTGAAGAAGATTGTGTGCAATCCTTAGACCAAATGATAAACGAAAAACTGGGAGTATCAAAGGATGCGAAGAAAAGATGGACTGACAGCGATGATGGCATCCATGTTATTGCTGTAGCATTGTACCAGATAATGAAAAGTGAGAAATATAACTCACGAGGGGAGGTATTCAGGGATTTTTTACTGCGCATGAATAAAGAAGGCAAATTTGCTCCCGGAAAAATAAAGGATTACTATGATAAATTCTATAAATAATGTTATATTAGCAGTATAAAAGTTTTATTAATCTGACAAAATTTATGGGAAACAACTCTACGGATAATAATTTCAGAAAAGATGAGAACCTGCTGGTTAAGCCGGGCTCAAAAGTCAATTTAAATGATTATGATACCCGTTATACAGCGGGTTTTAAAGATAAGGAAGATGCTGCTGAAATGCTGAATAAGGATATCTTAAGGCTTGCAGAGCTTCAGGATATGCTTTATGCTATGAATAAGTATTCACTGCTTGTTGTAATACAGGCAATGGATGCTGCTGGTAAGGATGGTACGATAAAACATGTTATGACAGGTGTAAATCCCCAGGGATGCAACGTTACAAGCTTTAAACAGCCATCTGTTGAAGAGCTGGAGCATGATTTCCTGTGGCGTATTAACCGCGCTATGCCAAAGAGGGGAATGATAGGTATCTTTAACCGGTCGCATTACGAAGAAGTGCTTGTTACACGTGTTCACCCTGAATATATACTTAGCCAGAATATACCGGGTATTGATTCTGTAGATAAGATAGATAAAAAATTCTGGAAAAAGCGTTTTGAACAGATCAATAATTTTGAAAAGCAGGCATATGAGAACGGGACAATTATACTGAAATTCTTTCTGCATGTATCCAAAGAAGAACAGAAAAAGCGTTTCCTTGCCAGAATTGATGAACCTGAGAAGAACTGGAAGTTTTCGACAAGTGATGTAAAAGAAAGGCTTCTTTGGGATAAATACATGGATGCTTTTGAAGATGCAATCAGCAATACCTCTACAGATTATGCTCCGTGGTACATAATACCCGCTGACAGAAAATGGTTTATGCGGGCAGCGCTGGGTGATATTATTATTGGGACGCTCGAAAAAATAGGGCTTACATATCCTACAATTACAGAGAAGGAAAAACAGGAGCTTGAAGCAGCTAAGACACTTATTTTAAAAGAAGATAATAGTGGGTGATTAAAGTTAAAACTATTGTCTATTTGAAGATATTATAATATCTTTGAGAGTAGTATTGATGGAGAGCTTAGCCAGTTCTTCTAGGCTCACCGGCTGCAGCCTTGACCAATTGTTGCGGCTTACAATACCAGGAGAATTTATCCTGTTGTTATATTTCCCTAATTTGAAGAGCAGTTCATCATCAAGGCAAAGATAATCCTGTAAAAGCTGTATACTGAATATAGAATTGCTGTAATTTATCGCTTCCAGGCATTTTTTTACTAATTCTGCAGAAATACCGTCAAGATCATCCATAAAGTTTAAATATTCAAGAAACTTCTCCTTTTCTCTGTAACTTTCCATATAAGCATAAATGATTCTGTTAACTGCATCCTGCGGTACGCCTAATATTTCAGCCACTAATTGATCCGATGTAATATCCTCATTCAAGTAAAGCCTTCCATGTTTTGATCTTTTCTTATCGAATAATATCTTTTTGCAGTATTTAACATGTCCCGGGTGAATTCCTGCTTTCTCACAGCTCATATCAAACAGCTTTTCATAAATTGTGCCGGCTTCAAACTGCCACCAATTGACCCAATAGCTTGAATCATGCGTAGAACATACGGCTGCTGAGTTCAGCCTGTATTCTGCGGGTGAACGGAAGCCATTATTACTCTTATAGTACCTCTGGAAATCAATCCCGGGTATGCCATAATCATAAAGCACGTGGTATGAACAGCCGGGTACTGTTCCAAGATCCTCAGCACACGGAAGCATGGAAGAAGCATTGACCATTTCTTCAATTATACGCCTGCCGTGAGGTTCCCACAGGTATTCTTCGCCGGGCATGTATGAACCGGGAGTGGTTTCTTCGTTTATGGGACTAACCCATACCCTGAACAAACCCACAAAATGATCAATTCTGAACATATCATAAAAATTTTCTGCATACTTCAGCTTTATTTTAACATATATAAAGCTATCATTTGCAATAGTATTCCATTCATAAGGCGGCATGCCCCATTTTTGTCCCATAGCGTAGTACATATCAGGCGGCGCACCTGAGGCAAGCTGAAGCATGAAGTAATTCTGGTGAGCCCATACATCAGCACTTTCACGCGAAACAAGAAAGGGGAGATCACCAAGCAGCAGGATATCATTTTGTGCTAAATATGTTCTGACAACCTTCAGCTGTTCAAACAATTGCCATTGCATCCATTTATAGAACTCAATACGCTCAACATTTACTTTCCTGAAATTTTCTACTGTCTGTATATCTTTAATTCTTAATGGCTCATCCCAGTCATTCCATCCTTTGCCGGGATTGAGCTCAGTTATAACCTTATATACAGCGTAATCATTCAGCCAATATTCATTAACACGCTTGTATTCGTTGAAATCTGAAATATCATCAGTTTTACTCGAGATATATACCTTCCATAACAGGTCAATTTTAGCCTGCTTAATTTTGTAATTAACACGGCTGAATAATGGTTTGTATCTCTTTTTTATTCTTTCGATTTCAGAAGTAAAAGGGGAGAGGTCTGTTTGTTTAATATCTTTTAGCCTGATATACATAGGGTCAATAGCAAAAGAAGATACTGCATTATATGGTGCGAAGTCATCACCCACATCATTTAAAGGTAATAATTGAATAATTGAAATACCGGTTATTTTGCACCAGTCAGCAAGCAACTTCAGATCAGCAAGTTCGCCAATTCCTGTGCTATCCATTGAATAAACAGAATACAAAGGAACAACAACACCTGCCCGGCGTTTAGTGCCAATTCTGCGCCATTTATCAGCGGTTTTAGTGTTTAAAAAGTATGCATCATTAATCTGGTCTGTTGACAATTTATTTTACCTTTGTTCAGTATTTAAGTGTTTATGCGGCGTAACAAGCTGGTCATAAACTCCTTTGCCTGTTTTATATTTGGGAATATTGCTCTTTGCTTCACCAAGCCTGTTCCTGAATTCAGCTTCAATATCAATACCTGTGAGCTCAAGAACCAGCTCCATTGCACGTGAGGCATATTCTAGTATCTTTACGGTTTCAAGTCCTGATATTTCGCTGAAGAACCACCCGCAGCTTGTATACATAAGCATAGAGTATCTCTGCATTTCAAGAAGCTTTATTGCCGTTTCTTTTTCATTTATTAAGAGCTCGTTAACAGCATTATTTTTAAAGAACTTTTCTTTTGTATCTGAACTGTTATCAAGCAGAATTTCGATATACTCATTCCTTGCTTTCCAAACATCCGTGAATAAAACTGAACCCATGTTTTCGTAAATAATGATCATCTGGTCACGAAGCCAGTCCATGGTTTCCCTCAGTGGTTTACGCCATTGCTGGATCCACCCTCCTCCGCCGCCGCAGCCACAATCTTCCTTCCACCTTTTTACACCGTGTACACAGCTCCATGAAGTACCTTCACCATTATCACCGGGTTTAATTTTTACCTCATGTTCGGGCGGGTGGAGCTCGAGATACTCACCAAAATTGACAATTTTAAGATTGTTTTGGGGTGCCAGTGACTTCATGAAAAATGCCAGGGTACGCTCAGCATGTTTTTTATGGTGGCCAAATGTCTCGCCGTCAGTTGCAACGCTTATCAACTGCGCCCCTTTGTATTCCTTATCTTCGGCATTAAATATCTTATTTAAAAGATTTTGAGAGCTTGCAAGAACATCATCAAATGCAACAGCTTTGGATACAGGCCCGTCATAGAAAAATATATCAATATATTTAGCAGGGTTTAACTCAGAAAAGCACCTGTACGGTCTTTTTGGATTTATTGAGCCGTCCGTTACATCAATCCACTTATCATTTCCGGATTTTCTGTAAAATGCAGCCTGGCTGGTATCCAGAATAATATATTTTACCCCAAGATTTATAAGTACTTCAATAGTTTCAGGGTTGCAGGCTGTTTCCGGCAGCCATATGCCTTCTGAGCCCCTGCCAAAGTGATATTTGAAGTCGCTCATACCCCAAATTACCTGTGTTATCTTATCATTCAGGTTGGCCAGCGGCATTATCATGTGGTTATAGCACATTGCTATCGCATTACCGTGTCCGTTATGAAGCGGAATGCTTTTGCTGTCTGCTTCTATTATCTTACCGTAAGTTTCAGGGTGTTTATGTTTTATCCATGCAAGGAGGGTTGGACCGAAATTGAAGTTCAGAAGCTCATAATTATTTACAATGGCAACAACTTTTTCTTTGTCATCAATTATTTCAGCTTCACCATTAGCCTGGTAGCACTCATGATGAATGCGTTCATTCCAGTCATGGTAAGGAGCTGCGCTATCCTGCTTTTCAATTTCGCCTGTCCAGGGATTTTCCCTTGGAGGCTGGTAAAAATGTCCGTGTATACAGATGTGGATCAAACAGTGAAATGGTTAAATAGTGAAATAGTGTGTTTTTGGTAACATTACAAATTTGAAATAAATTCTGCAGGTGATATATTTGCTTGCTTAAGTATACCTTTTAAAGTGCCAACTGCTACTTCTTTATGTAAAGGTACAACACAGCCAATTTCTTTACTTTCAATAAATTTTTTCAGAATGACATGGCTGCCTTTTTGCCGTAATTCATTGTAGCCGAATTTATTAAGTACTTTTATGATCTCTTTACCGGATAGTATTGGTAATTTAGGCATGTGTAACCTGAAATGTGGTAATAATAGATGTGTAAGATTCATCCAGAGGAAATTCATCAAGATATAATTCTGTCGCTTCTTTTAAGTTTTTAACAGCTTCCTCCAATGTTTCACCCTGGCTAACCGTTCCAACTTCAGGACAATTGGCAACATAAATATTTTTTTCTCTGTGTATTACTGCAGTAAATTGCTGGTTATTCATTATATATTAATGTTATTAGTTAAATATAACAAATTTTATATATTAAAAAAATGTTTCAATTAAATTTAATTAAAACGGATAATATCTGCATCAATAGGAGTGTAACCAAGCAGCCTGGATATTGTCATTATTTGTCCTTTGTGGTGAAATTCATGGGTCACAACATGTGTGAATAATTCCAGCACATTAAAAGTCATATCAGTTTTAAGCCAGAATATTTCACCCTTTATACGGGTTGTATGATACGGGTACGAGTCAAGAAACCCGAGAACCAGCTTATCAGTATCCGCAAAAATTCTCTTTATATCAGTAATATCATTGATATTATTTTCATCAAAATATTCAAATTCCTGTTTGCCGGCAAAGCGTTTTAACCAGAACTGATAAGTATTAGCAATATGTAAAAGGAGTCCGGTAATAGTTGAATCGTTGAACCCGTTTACATTTTTATTCAGGTCTTCGGGTTTAATTGTACAGCAGTAGTTCAGCAGTTCAGCCCTGGCATGCTGAGTGAGCTTATATTGTTTCTTTAATGAAATCAAATTTTCAATATCTTATTGGTTGTGTTCCAGTTCCGGGCAGTGCAGATAACCTTCAGTGTTTTTTCCACAATGTTCTTTTTAAAAAAAACCGAATCAGAAAAATTTCCCCTGACTAAGTGATAAACATTATTACCTTTCACGCTGAACATTTCTGTATCAGTATTTATTGCTTCTAGCTCTTTAACCAGGCTTTTTGCTGGCTCGCTATCCAGGTAGCCAACAGTGATCTTGCAGTCTTCGTGTCCTTTTACTTTGACAAAAGGGTAATCTTTGATAATTTTTTCCATTTCTGCCTGAGAGCGTATTATGACATTTACAGCATAACCTAATGACTTATTTAATCCTGTTTCAATCTTCTTCTTAAGTGCCTCAGCTTTTGCAGGGGATTCAAATACAACATTCCCGCTCTGTATAAATGTACGTACATTCTTAAAGCCCATTTCTTCAAACATGGCTTTAAGCTCAGTCATTTTAATTATCCTGTGACCCGATACATTTACCCCTTTTAAAAATGCGAAATAAGTCATTTGCAATGAGTGATTAGTAATGAATAATTATTAATTCTGATAATAATAAATCTTTAAAGTATTTTTTTTATCGAAAAATGATCAAAATTTATTCATTTTGTTTTCTTTTTTGGGGGACTCTTCTTTACGAACTCAATTCCAACATCCAGCCATTTTTGCAGCTGTCTATCAGTTTTTATTCCGTCAGGAGCAACATACAGGAAACCTTTCATTGGTTTGCCGGTAAAGGTCATTTCGCCTGCATGTGGTTTTTTAAGCAAGCTCTCATATTCGTCTCGTACACATCTTATCATCAGCTTATTTTCTACAATGCCTGCTATCATTTTATCTTTCAGCATAAAGCAAATTCCGCCGAACATTTTCTTTATTTCAAGACCTTTCTTCGGTCTAAGCAGGGCAGTGATCCTTTCAGCAAGCTTTTCATTGTATGCCATTTATCTGCCTATTTATAAAATTCAACTT
>CAZOAP010000106.1:0-11153 GCA_964577645.1 uncultured Ignavibacteriales bacterium | reverse complement strand
GTTTTGAGCCTGCTTTAGATTACGTTGCATTAAAAATTCCCAGGTGGGATCTTGCCAAATTCCCAAGAGTTGAAGAAGAAATAGGCAGCAAAATGAAATCAGTGGGTGAAGTAATGGCTATTGGCAGAAGCTTCCCCGAGGTGCTGCAAAAAGCTATAAGGATGCTGCAGGTAGGCAAATTTGGACTTGTACTGAATACTTCAAAAACACAGACAATTAAACAGGATATCATTACCCCAACGCCCCGCAGGCTGTTTGCCATTTCACGCGCTTTAAGGGATGGCTACTCAGTTGAAGAAGTCCACAATATGTCAAAAATTGATAAGTGGTTCCTTTACCAGATAAGAAATATTGATAACTTCAGAAAACTTGCCACAACAAAAGATAATATTACAGCGGATTTTCTCCTTGAAGCAAAAAAGCTGGGTTATTCAGATAAACAGATT
The DNA here is from genome assembly GCA_964577645.1 of uncultured Ignavibacteriales bacterium. GTDB lineage: Bacteria > Bacteroidota > Ignavibacteria > Tepidaquicellales > OLB5 > OLB5. The sequence goes on along the minus strand of CAZOAP010000106.1, from coordinate 10,707 downwards.
GGCCTGCTTGTTGGCGCAGATGAAGATGAGATAAGGATAATCAGGAAATCTCTTGGTGTTCTTCCCGTATTCAAACAGATAGATACTCTTGCTGCAGAATATCCCGCTGAAACCAATTACCTGTACTCTACATATCACGGTGATACTCATGATATTGAAGAGACCAAAGAAACTGACCAGAAGAAGATTATGATTCTCGGCTCTGGTCCGTATAAAATTGGCTCATCAGTTGAGTTTGACTGGTGCTGTGTTACGACTGCAAAGATACTTCGCAAGCTTGGATATAAAGTTGTAATGGTAAATTATAACCCTGAGACCGTTAGCACAGATTACGATATATGTGATAAGTTATATTTTGAAGAGTTAAGCCTTGAGCGCGTTCTGGATATATATGAGTTTGAAAAACCGCTGGGCATAATCATTTCAATGGGCGGACAGATCCCAAATAATCTTGCATTAAAGCTCCACGAAAATAACGCTTGGATACTCGGCACATCACCGCACTCAATTGATAAATGCGAGGACAGGAATAAATTTTCTTCTATATTAGACAGGCTTGAAATTGACCAGCCTGTATGGCAGGAGCTTGCTGACTTAAAGCAGGCTAAGAAGTTCTCTAACCGGATAGGCTATCCTGTACTTATCAGACCCTCTTATGTGCTTTCAGGTACTGCAATGAAGGTCTGCAATGATGACCGCTCGCTTGAAGAGTACATCAAAGAGCATGCGCAGATATCCAAGGATTTCCCGGTTGTGATATCAAAGTTTGAAGAAGGTGCAAAGGAAATTGAAATTGATGGCGTTGGCCAGAACGGTGAGCTGATAATCTATGCAATAAGCGAGCATGTTGAAAATGCGGGAGTTCATTCAGGTGATGCAACACTAGCTATCCCTCCTCAAAAGCTGTACTTTGAAACAGTACACCAGATAAAAAGAATTACCAAAGCTATTGTAAAGGAATTAAAGATAACCGGTCCCTTTAACATTCAGTACCTTGCCAAGGAAAATAAGGTTAAGGTTATTGAGTGTAACTTAAGAGCAAGCCGCTCGTTCCCGTTTATTTCAAAAGCTACAAATTATAATTTCATTGATTTTGCAGTGAAGTCAATTTTAGGTCATGATATCAAAGGTGACTATAAAACGCTTGATCTTGATCATATTGTAGTAAAAGCTCCGCAGTTTTCCTTCAGCCGCTTAAGCGGCGCTGATCCTATTTTAGGGGTTGAAATGTCTTCAACCGGTGAAGTTGCCTGCTTTGGTGAATCAATGGAAGAGGCTTTCCTGAAATCGCTCTTATCAACTGGCTTCAGGCTGCCCAAACAAAATATCCTGTTAACTCTTGGTGATCTTGAAGATAAAATTGAGTTTTTAGACAGTGCTAAAAAACTCAATGAAATGGGTTTTACAATTTATGCAACTACAAATACCCATGCTTTGCTGAAAGAGCATAAGGTAAGATCAAAACTGGTATATAAGATAAATGAAAAGAAGAACCCTAATATACTTTCAATGCTCGAGAAAAAGAAATTTGACCTAGTAATAAACACACAATCAATGAAGCATGAGCATAAATCAATGCGTGATGGCTATATAATGCGCCGTAAGGCAATAGACTACAACATTCCGCTTATAAACAACCTTAAAATAGCTGTATTATTTGTTAACTCTATCTACAAATATAAACCTGAGCAGCTTGAAATAAAGAGTATGGATGAGTATTAACCTTTAATACTCTATTTTAATCTTTTGAATTTGTTTATATTTGAATGCCTCAAAAACATTGCCGCCCTCTTTCATAATTGCATCTGAATATGTATTAAATAATTATTATTGCTGAAAATATGAAATATATTTTTTTGCTTACCGTATTTGTTACTGCAATTGGCAATTTAAGTGCCCAGGTGACTTTTACAAAAGTTACATCTGGCGCAATTATTAATGACGGCGCTTATACAGAAGGCGTTTACTGGTTTGATTACAATAATGACGGCCTGCTTGATATGTTCGCCGCAAATATTGTAAACCAGAATAACATTTTATTCAGAAATGACGGCGGGGGAAATTTTACCAGAATTACTACCGGGGCTTTGGTTAATGACGGCGGCTTTTCTTACGGCGCTTCAATTGGTGATTATAACAATGACGGTTACCCTGATATATTTGTGATAAACGGAGGGTCTTCAGCCAGCCAGTTTAATTTTTTCTATACCAATAACGGCGATGGCACCTTCACAAAAGTAACAGCCGGTACATTTGTTAATGAAATTGGCAATACTTGGGGAAGCAGCTCCGTTGATTATGATAAGGACGGCAAGCTTGATATATATACTGCCAATTATAACAGGAATAATTTTCTTTACAAAGGTAACGGCGACGGGACCTTTACAAAAATAACAACAGGTGCAATTGTGAATGACGGCGGATATTCACTTAACTGTGGGTGGGTTGACTATGATAATGACGGATGGCAGGATGTATTTGTTGCAAATGCCAATTTCGGTGCGGGAGAAAATAACTTTCTTTATAAAAATAATGGTGATGGTACATTTACTAAAATAACTTCAGGCAGTATTGTCACAGATGGCGGAAATTCAACAGGCGCAAGCTGGGGAGATTATGATAATGACGGTGACCTTGACCTGTTTGTAACAAATTACTTCGCCGAAAATAATTTCCTTTACAGGAATGATGGCAGCGGGATATTTACTAAAATTACAGCCGGTGAAATTGTTAATGATGGCGGCGCATCAGTAGGTTCAGCCTGGGGTGACTATGATAACGATGGTGACCTTGATCTGTTTGTTTCAAACGATAACGACCAGAATGAGTTTCTCTATAACAATAACGGCAACGGTACATTCACCAAAGTAACAACTGGAGATATAGTAAACAGCGGAGGAAGGTCAAACGGCTCAGTGTGGGGTGATTATGATTTGGATGGCGACCTGGATCTTTATGTTGCAAATGGTAACCAGCCTGTGCAGCAGAATAATTTCCTTTTCAGAAACAATGGAACACCCAATAACTGGTTAAATATTTATTGTAAAGGTGTGATATCTAACCGTTCAGCAATTGGTACAAGGGTAATTGCTTCGGCTGTAATAAACGGTGTGCGCGTTAAGCAGGTAAGGGAAATATCAGGGCAAACCGGTTATAATGCGCAAAACAGCCTTAACGTTGAGCTTGGTCTGGGCAATGCATCTGTTATTGATACAATTATTATAAAATGGCCTTCAGGCATTACTGATGTATATATGAATGTTGCTGTTAATATGTTCACTACTGCAGTTGAGAACCAGGGGATAATCGGGTTAAATAATAACAGCGTAGAGTTACCCACAGAGTACAAATTATTCCAAAACTATCCAAACCCTTTTAACCCTTCAACAAATATTAAATTCCACCTTCCCAAAACAGGAAGGGTTGATCTTAAAATTTATGATATAACAGGGTGTGAAGTTTCAGTGCTGGTTAATGAAATTAAACCGGCAGGAATTTACACAGTTACTTTTGATGCTTCATCATTGACTACAGGAATATACTTCTGCAGAATTGAAGCCGGAGAGTTTAAACAGACAAGTAAGTTAATGCTTGTTAAATAATATATATAGTTTTCTTTTTTTAGCCCCGTAAATTCGGGGCTTTTTTATTATGTTTTAATATTTAGCCAATACTGATAAATTTGGAACAATGGACCTGAAAATTGCTAAATATTTCCTTTTATCACTGATAATTCTGCTTTTTGTACAGAGTGTTTCTGCACAGAGATCAAAATCTATTGCATCCCAGGACCAGGTTAAGACCTATGTGACAGATAAAACCGGAACTCTTAATTCATCACAATTAAAATCACTCGAATCAAAACTGGCAGCATTTGATAAGGAAACATCTACACAGCTTGTGGTATGGATGGAACCTTCTCTGGACGGAAATTCTGTGGAAGACCGCTCATATGAGCTGGCTGAACAGAACGGTATCGGACAAAAAAGCAAAAATAACGGCGTACTATTATATATTGCCAAAAATGACAGGAAATTAAGGATTGAGGTCGGTTATGGGCTGGAAGGTGCTTTGACTGACGCACTTTCAAGCCAGATAATACGGAATGAAATAACTCCCCAGTTCAAAAAAGGTAACTTTTATGAAGGCATAAATGCCGGTGTTGATGCAATCATAAAAGCTACAAAAGGTGAGTATACTGCAGATAAAAATTCCGATGATAAAGGATCCGGTACGGGTATATGCTGCGTTCCGTTTCCGGTAATAGTATTTTTAGTAATTTTTTTATTTGTATTTCTTATCCCCATATTCAACAGAATATTTGGCGGCAAAAAAGGAAAAAACAAATCAAGCAACTGGTGGTGGACTGGAGGCAGCGGCAGCGGAAGCGGCTGGTCATCAGACAGCTCTAGCGGATGGAGCGGCGGGGGATTTTCAGGCGGCGGCGGTTCATTTGGGGGCGGAGGATCAAGCGGGTCATGGTAAAAACAATGAGTAATTAGTAATGAGTAATTAGTAATGAGCCTTCCTCCTTCGGAGTAAGGTTTCGCCGCGTAAAACGCGGTTCAACAATCTATACAAATTTAATATTCAAAAGTATGAGTAATAAGCAGTGGATATATAATTATTTTTCTGAAGATGAGCTGAAGGAAATACAATCAGCGGCGGATGCAGTTGAGAGGAATACTGTTGGCGAAATTGTGCTAAGCTTCAGGAATAAAAAATCACTGCTTGAGAAATTATACTCAAACCATGAACTTGCCATGAAGGATTTCGATAAGCTCGGCGTTCATATTACAAAAGAACGTACCGGCGTGCTTGTTTTCTTGTTGTTTGAAGAAAGGTATTTTGATATTATTGCCGATGAAGGTATCTATGCGAAGATACCAGATGATACATGGAACAAAATGGAGGAAAAGCTAAAGGAAGAGTTCCGGAATAATAATTATTCTGCAGGTGTTTTGGCGTTAATTGCTGAAATGGGCGAAGTGCTATCACGTGAATTCCCAACCAGGGCCGGGGCTGATAACGATGATGAAATTCAGAATGAAATTGTTATAAATTGAATTTGCTTTACTCTGATCTCTCTTTATTTTTTGCTTTAAACACCAATGTTAATGGTACACCTGTAAAACCAAATTCATCCCTTATTTTATGCTCTAAGAATCGTTTGTAATTTACTTCAATTTCACTTGGCAGGTTTGCAAAAAACCCGAAAACCGGCGGTGAGTGCTTTAGCTGAGTGATGTAATTTATCTTAAGCTCTTTATGTGATTTTGAGCGCGGGGGAGTCTGTTTTATATACGGAAGCAGCTTATCATTTAATACGCTTGTCTTTATTTCCCTTGCTCTTTCATTATAAACTGTTAGAGCTGATTCAATTATCTTTGATACCCTTTGTTTTGTAATGGCTGAAGTGAATATGAACGGCAGGTAGTCATAGGTAATTAAGTGTTCTTTAACTTTTTCCTCAAATATTTTAGCTGTTTTTGTATCTTTTTCTATCAGGTCCCATTTATTAATAACTATAAGTATACCTTTTTTAAGCTCACCTGCTTTAATGATTATTTCAACATCTTCCTTGCTCAGTTTAAATATAGCCATCGAAGGATCAGTATATTTTGAAAGCTTGCTGATAATTGTAGTTGCATCAATTACAATTATCGCAACATCGCATCTTTCAACTGCAGTGTGGGTTCTGAGTGCTGAAAAATATTCCAGACTCTCTGCCCGCTTAATCCTGCTTTTTTTCCTTAAGCCCGCAGTATCAATTAAAGTGATATCCTGTCCGTGGTATTTTATTATTGAATCGATCGGGTCTCTTGTGGTACCAGGTATATCAGTAACAATATTCCTGTTCGTTTGCGTAAGTGCATTTGTAATGGATGATTTTCCGACATTAGGTCTGCCAATAATTGCAAACTTTATGGTATCGTTCTCATCATCATTATTATCAACTGATATTCCCTCAGTGATCTTATCAAGCAGGTCGCCTGTTCTTCTGCCAACAATTGCAGAGACTTCAATGGGGTCGCCCAGCCCAAGCCTGTAGAAATCAGTTTTGCTCAGTTCGTCTTTAGCACTGTCAACTTTATTCAGAACCAGTATTACCTTCTTATGAGAATTCTCTTCTTTATTAGCTTCTTTGCGTAATAATTTTGCAATTTCAAGATCAAGCGGCGAAATACCTGACTTTGCGTCAACTACAAAAAGTATTATATCAGCCTCATCAATTGAAATTTTTACCTGTTCCCTTATAGCTGATTCAATTTTATCCTTACTGTTTGGTACATATCCGCCGGTATCAATTAAAAAGAATTTTATGCCGTTCCAGTCCAGCTCTCCGTAATTACGGTCACGTGTAACACCCGGCATATCATCAACAATGGCTATTTTTTTGCCAATAAGCCTGTTGAAAAGTGATGATTTCCCTACATTGGGTCTGCCGATAATAGCTGCAATTTTTTGAGGCATAAATAATTTGTATTAAAATTTCCGGTAAACACTTTACCGGGTTTAAAGGTCAGTTAATTCTTTCACTGATAAAATCAACGAATTTTATCATGGTGTCTTTGGTCTCAGATGGTGTGAATCCCTGGAGTTTTGTCTTGGCAACAGCGCAGTACTCAGCTGTTTTATTTACAGTATATTCAATACCGTTATGCTCTTTGATGAAATCCATAACAATACTTCTGCTCTTTTGAAATGACCCGTTCTTAACAACACTCATTATTTCTTTTGCTTCTTTTTTTGAAGAATTGTTTAGAGAGTGTATCAACGGCAGTGTGAACTTCTTTTCTTTCAGGTCACTGCCAGAGGATTTTCCCATAATTTTTTTCTTGCCGATGTAATCCAGGAGGTCATCCCTTAACTGGAAAGCAATTCCTATATTTTCACCAAAATCACTCATAAGCTGTATCTCATTTTTATCTTTTGACGTACTTGCTGCACCAAGCTCACAACATGCTGTTATTAATGATGCGGTTTTATCTGAAATTATCCTGAAATATGTTTCTTCATTAACATCAAACTTACGGTTTTTCTGTATCTGCAATAATTCGCCTTCGCTCATGCGTTTTACAGCACGTGAAGTAATTTTCAGGAAGCCGCATTCATCGTTTTCAAGCGCTAGAAGCAAGCCGCGTGAGAGCATAAAATCACCCATCAGCACAGCTATCTTGTTCTTCCATACAGCATTAATTGAAGCAAGGCCGCGGCGCGTTTTGGCATCATCTACAACATCATCATGTATCAATGTAGCTGTATGCAGCATTTCTACTAGTGTTGCTGCTGTATATGACCGCGGAGTAATCTCGCCGCACAGCTTGGCTGAAAGCAGCACAAGAATTGGACGGATCTTCTTTCCCTTTTGCCTTAAAATATATTTGCTGATAAGATCAACTAAAGCTACTTTTGAGCGTATTGCTTCGCGGAAATGAATCCTGAATTCCTCAAGCTCTTCTTCTATAGGGTGCGAAATTTTTTTAAGATCAAGATCCATTTAAATTTATTCTGTTATTTCTGTTTTTTTAGGCTGTGATAATTTTGAGATCAGGATACTTATCTCATATAAAATTAAAAGCGGTATACCAAGCAGCAGCTGGCTTGTCACATCAGGACTAGGTGTTAAAATACCGGCAAGTATCAATATTATTACAATTGCATGCTTCCTGTACTTTCGCATGAACTTTGGCGTTAAGATACCCAGCTTGGATAAAAAGAACGATATCATGGGCAGCTCGAAAACCACACCTGCAGCAAGCATAACTGAAATTACAAAGCTGAAATACTCATCAACTGCTATGTTGTTTGTAATAGCCGTTGTGCCAAATGCCGCAAAGAACTTTAACGCTGTTGGCAGCATCACAAAATATGCAAATGTTAAGCCGCCCAAAAAACAAATTGATGAAAATACCACAATTGTAGATATGTATTTCCTTTCACCCGGCAGTAAACCCGGCTCTATGAACTTCCATATCTGGTAAAATATATTCGGAATGCTGAATATCATTCCGCAAACAAGTATCACTTCAAAGTAAAGAACAAGCTGCCCGTATGGCTTTAAATTAATAAGTTCAAGCGGGGGAGTTGTTTGCTTTGCAGGGGCTAAAAGAAAATCGTTCATTATGAAATCTATAAAAACAGCGGCAACTATTCCGCCAATTACAATTCCAATTACCGCTTTTATCAAACGCCATCTTAATTCCTCAAGATGCTCCCAAAAGCCCATCTCACCGGCTTCACTGCCTTCAGGCATAGTATCGTTATCAGCCATAAATTACCTGTTACCTGCTAATAAATCCCTTTCAAATCTTTCCTTTTCGATCTTCTGCATAAGCTTCTTGTACTTATCCTCATATGATTCATTATCTGATGTTTCAGTATCCAAAGTAACATTACCTGCTTCAGAAATTTGTACTATTTCTTCAGCTTCTTTTCCAAGGTTTTCAATTTCAGGCTCTAAGTTAGCCTTTTTGGCTGCTATGGAATTTATATCGGTAATGAATGGTAAAATCATTTTATAGAATTTTTAATTACCATGTGAACAATTCAGGATAAAGCGGAAACTCTGATGTGATATCATCAATTTTTTTAGCTACGCTTTTCTTTACATCATCGCTTTCTGGGTTTGTAATAACATCATTTATCATCTCTGCAACTGATTCCATTTCCTTTTCCTTCATACCGCGTGTAGTTAAGGCCGGTGTTCCAAGCCTGATACCGCTGGTTATTAAAGGACTCTTGTCATCAAAAGGTACGGCATTTTTATTACAGGTCATGCCTACTGAATCAAGCAGTTCCTGTGCCTGTTTGCCTGTGATATTCTTGTTGCGCAGATCGATAAGCATTAAATGGTTATCTGTTCCGCCGGATATAATCTTGAATCCGTATGATGTTAATTTATTGGCCAGTGCCTGCGCGTTCTTGATAACCTGCTCAGCGTATTTTTTGAAATCACCCTGGAGCGCTTCTTTGAATGCAACTGCTTTTGCAGCAATAACATGCATAAGCGGTCCGCCCTGGATACCGGGGATTACCATTGAATCAATAAGCTCGCTCATCATCTTTGTTCTGCCTGATTTTGGAGCTTTTAAGCCGAAAGGATTTTCAAAATCCGTGCCCATCAATATCATTCCGCCCCTTGGGCCGCGAAGTGTTTTGTGTGTGGTGGTAGTAACTACATGGCAGTGCGGTACCGGGTCATTAAGCAGACCCATGGCAATCAATCCTGCGGGGTGCGCAATATCTGCAAGTAAAAATGCATTTACTTTATCTGCAATTTCACGGAATTTTTTATAATCAATATTTCTTGAATAAGCGCTTGCACCAACTGTAATCATCTTCGGCTTTTCCTCAAGCACAACTTTTTCTATCATATCATAATCAAGCATTTCTGTATCTGGGTTAATGCCGTATTGTGTAAAGTTATACAGCTTTCCTGAAAAATTAACAGGTGAGCCGTGTGTTAAATGGCCACCGTGTGAAAGATCCATACCCATAACTTTATCACCGGGTTTAACAAGTACAAAATAAACCGCCATGTTAGCCTGTGAGCCTGAATGCGGCTGAACATTTGCATAAGCAGCACCAAATAGCTCCTTAGCACGGTCTCGTGCAACATTTTCTGCTATATCTACGTATTCACAGCCGCCGTAGTACCTTTTGCCCGGGTAACCTTCAGCGTATTTATTTGTCATTACAGAGCCCATAGCCTGCATAACCGGTATGCTTGTGAAATTTTCTGATGCAATAAGCTCTAATTTGTCGTTCTGTCTTTCAAGTTCATGCCTTATAGCACTATAGATCTGGGGATCGAACTCCTGTAAATGGGTCATATTACTTTTTTGTTTTAGTAAGTATTATAATTATAAATGGTTGTTAATTAAAATTCATCTGATGGTTTTAAGAACCAAAGCTCGCCAATCTTCACTGAAGCACCGAACCTGAATACTTCATCCTTTATCAGTCCGTTTGTCTCTTTGCCCTTTATGTTATACTTTGCATACAGGTCAACTGAATTATAGCTGCCTATTGGGAGTGAAAGACCAGCGCTTACACTTAATACATTAATGTTTTCGCCGTTCAACTTCAGGTAATCAGCGGTATAACTTCCGCCAAGCCTGTAGGAAACTCTCTTCCAGTACGATGCTTCAAGCTTCCTTGAAGGCGTATATTCAAAACCCAGTCCCACTTTCATGCTGTTCTTAATTTCTGTGGGGTGAGAGCCGTAATATTTGTAATCATCCCATTTCTGGTAGAAAACATCTGCAGCAATGGTTACTTTATTATTGAATGTATTTGAAAGCCCTACACCAAAAGCTACCGGGATATTGAGCTTTCCTTCGCTGATATTGGTTGAGTCTGTTGTAGTTGTTGACTGGTTGAATTTTCCGGTGAAATTGGAATTAAACTCTGTTGGTGTGGATACAAATACACCAAGTGTCATGTTATCAAGTTTCTTATTCTTCAGCAGCTTCCCGAAGCCGTGATATATTAAACCTGTATTAAAATAGAATCCTGATATTGTATTTGAAGAAACGTTTTTTGTATCAAAAAGCTGCGGGTTAACAAAATCTATATTAACCGATTTATTTATATTGCCAAATGCATAATTGAACTGTGCACCAAAGCTGAAGTCATGGAATATGATGTATGAAAAACCAAGATTGAACTTATACAACCCGCCGTTACCGCTGTAGGTCTGTG
>CAZOAP010000105.1:0-11162 GCA_964577645.1 uncultured Ignavibacteriales bacterium | reverse complement strand
CTTTTTTAATGAGCCAAATCTTATTTATTAATCCTTTCTCATTTTTTTTTTTTTTTTTTATAATATCTGTTTCCTCATGGCTTTTATTCAGTTTATCATTTTTTAAGACAAAAAGTTTTTTAGTGTAGTTTATGAATTTATTTACCTGTTCTCTTACGGTTGAGTGAATATTTTCATTATTTAAGATGAAATGTTTGTATGAATCAATATGAAGATAAAAAGGTTCAGCTTCGTTAAGATCATAGTATATTTTTAACATGAGTGACCTGATATTATGCCTGAAAGCAAAATCCTCTGCTTTGACCTTCGAAAGCGCTTCAAGCGATAAATTATGATCTTTCATCCAATATGCGCGAAGTGCAATACTGAAGTATTTAATGTCATTTCTGTTTTCTTCCTTGGTTTGATCAATAAAATTTTTTATGAAATTGTCAGTCCAGTCAAATTCACCTGATTCAAACCCCGTTGCAATAATACTTAAAAACAAAATGTTTGAAATATAACCTTTTGCGCCTTTGGCAGTTCCTTCTTCAATGGACTGTTTATAGATCAAAAACTGCTCTTTTACAAACTCAGCATTTCCTTCGGTTACTTTTCTATAACAGTAATTTTCCAGGATAGTCTGTATATCTTTTCTTGTTGAAATAGTAAATTGTCCTGCTCCGGCTGATAATAATTCTTTTAAGCTGTAAAAGTATTTTTCGTCACCTGTTTGTATTAGTTTGAATGAATAATAACCCGCCCTGATCCCGGGTATTTCCATAAATCGTTTACCCTCGGAATCCAGAAATCCGTCTATTTCCTTTGCAAATATCAGGTTAAATTTTTTATCTGTAAAATATGCCTGGTTGTTAATTAAATAAGTATTGTAAAAAAGTATATTTAGCAGGTAAGAAACTGAAAACAATTCAGCAGCTTCTTCATATACGGAAAGTGATGAATGAAAATTATCCTCAGTTTCTCTTAGAAATGAATGATAAATTCTTTTCATTTCAGCTTTATTTTCGTAATACATACTGTCTTTAAAGGGCATACTTTCCAGTTTGTTTTCCGTTTCCTTTTTTTGCTTAATAAAATTAAGCCTGATATTTCTTTCTTTAAACTCTTCAAGTAGCAGCATTTCTGCTTTTAAATTATTCCTCTCAAGTTTTTTTGTAACCAGGAATTTTTGAGCTAATTTAAGTGCATCTGAAATAATATTCCTCATTAAACCATCATTGTATTTCTTTCCCGGGTAAATGAATTCAAAAACAGTTTCTTTATCAAGTTTGCTTTCATCTTTATATGGGTAGAATTCAAAAAAGAAACTTGCAAGCCTGGATTGAACATTTTCTTTGTTAAAGTAAGGCGAGTTGACAAAATCCCTGTATTCCCGTACTTCTTTTTTATTAAATGTACTTATTATGTTAAATAATTTAGATTTTCTCATTATTATATCAATATTTGAAGGTGACAAAATTATGCAAATATATGCAATTAATGTTTAAATTTACAATAAATAATATATTTATATCCTGCATTTTGTAATATTTTTCTTTGCTTATTTTTTCATAATCAAATACTTTTGCTGAAAATGAATAATTAATTTATCAAGAGGATTAAAGAATGAAAAACATTAATAAATTTATACTCAGCATCTTTTTAATATTATTTTTTCAGGTCAATAATTATGCTCAATGGGTCCAGGCATCCGGTATACCTGAGGGGTCAGGAATAACTGATATGTTAATAACATCAAACGGAACAATAGTTGTAACTTGCGCCAGTTACAACTGGCCAAACGGTCAGCCCGGGGGTATCAGAATTTCAAGCAATAACGGTATCAGCTGGCAAAATGTTGTAAATGCTTATAATGGAAGAACACTCCATTTAGGAACCAGCGGTAAAATATTTGCATCTTACTGGCCTTATCCTTCAAACGAAGGTATGTTTTATTCAACTAACAACGGTTTAAACTGGATCCAGTCATATTTTGGTAGTGCAAATGATAATGTGTTCTCAATAACATCAACCGATAATGATAATAATGTTTTTATAGGTACACGTTTCGGTGTCTGGCGGTCTATTAATAATGGTCTATGGCAGTTTGTATCAAATGGTTTACCGGCAAATACTTTTGTTTATGATTTGGAAGCTGACAGCTCTGGAACGCATATTGCAGCAGGTACATCAAAAGGTTTGTATATTACATCTAATAATGGCAGTAACTGGAATGCAGTTTCCGGGATTTCTCAAAATGATACAATTTACACAGTTAAGTTTTTAAAATCACATGGTGATGCTTTAGTGGAAAATTATTTATTGGCTGGATCTTCAAATGGCAAATTATTTGAAAGTCCTGAAGGTGCACAATATCTTACTGCAATACTTTTAAATGCATTTTTGGGTAAAGTCAGTGATATCCAGGTAATTGATGATAATCAATTATTTTTCATTGGTCTGGTTATGACTCCTTTTGATGTTGATAATTCAAACGGACCCGGATTCACATATTCGACTGATTTGGGAACAACCTGGCAGGAACTTAATAATGGTCTACCCTCTAATCCAAAAGCTTCCCGTATAACATACTCCATTTCCGGAGGTAATATTAACTGGAAGCTGGGGCTTTTTGATAACACAATTAATGGTGCTAAGATCTATAAAATGGATTTGCCAATAGGTATTCAGACTGTTTCCAATGAGGTCCCCAAATGTATTTCAATTTCCCAAAACTATCCAAATCCGTTTAATCCTATGACAAAAATTAAATTTAATATCGCTAAGGAATCTGCGGTAAGCATTACAGTCTTTGATGTACTCGGCAGGCACATTCAAACACTTGTGAATGAAAATCTGAAGGCAGGCAGTTACCAAACCGAGTGGTCTGCCGTAAATATGCCCGGGGGTGTGTATTTTTATAAAATAGAGACCGAAAGCTTCACAGAAACCAGGAAAATGATTCTTGTAAAATAATGAAGTTATTTTAAAACCTTGTATTCCTGGCTCGTTTTTGAGCTAAAGTGGAAAATAATATCCTGTCTCAATTCATCCGGTGACAACAAATGCTGCAAGTTTGAAGTCATCGGATGAGACATTTTTACCTTAAATATTCCCTTGCAAATGCCAATTACATATATTATATTTATTCATATGCATAAAGCATATAATCTGCAAATCCTTTAAATCATGTAATTCCATAAATTTAAAAGTGTTCGGCGAATTTCCGGACAGCTGTTTTTTACAGAATTACTTTCATCCGATGACTAAAAATTGTTAACATCAACACTGGCAATCAGTTTTTTTATTTATTCATCTAAGGAATTTAAGACCGTAAGATCATTTCATACGATTTTTCAGGTTTTTTTAATTAATTGAATATAATACCCAAAATTGGTATTATTGATAACTAATCTAATAAAAATTTAATATTTCAATGCCCATGAAAAAGATATTTGTAAGTATTATTGCTTTTGCCACAGCTGCAATTTTTCTTACCTCAGGCTGCAATAAAGGCGGCGGAGATGAGATCTTGATCGGTGAATACGGTTCATTGACCGGTCCCAATGCTACTTTCGGAATTTCTTCCACCAACGGATTAAAGCTTGCTGTTGAAGAATTAAATAATTCAGGCGGGCTGCTTGGCAAAAAAGTTAAGCTTATTACATACGATGACCAGGGCAAACCATCAGAAGCACAAACAGTGGTTCAGCGTTTAATTAAAAATGATAACGTTGTTGCTGTAATCGGCGAAGTTGCTTCATCAAACAGCAAAGCCGGCGCCCCTATCTGCCAGCAGAGCAAAATACCTATGATATCACCCGCATCAACAAACCCCGAAGTTACAGCAATAGGAGATTATATTTTCAGGGTATGCTTTATCGATCCCTTCCAGGCAACCGTTGTAAGCAAGTTCATACTGAATACTTTAAAGCTTAAAAAAGTCGCTTTGCTGAAAGATGTTAAAAATGCATACTCAACAGGTCTTGCTGATTTCTTTGAAAAGGAATTTAAGAATATGGGTGGAGAGATTGTTGAAGTACAGTCATTTTCTGCCGGTGATAAGGATTTTAAAGCGCAGCTAACATCACTTAAAGCTAAGAATCCCGAAGCAATATTTATTCCCGCTTACTATACTGATGTAAATCTTATTTCTATCCAGGCACGTGAAATTGGCTTAACCTGTCCTCTCATAGGCAGCGATGGCTGGGAATCAGAAAAGCTGACAGAAGGCAAAGCCAAGGATGCACTTGAAGGCTGTTATTTTTCAACACACGTTTCCACAGAAAATCCGGACCCCAAGATACAGGAGTTCATTTCAAAGTATAAAGCAAAATATAACTCAATGCCTGATGCAATGGCATTCCTTGCTTATGATGCAGGCCTGATACTTTTTGAAGCAATGAGAAAAGCAGGCGTAACCGATCCTGAAAAAGTAAAGAATGAGCTAGCCAAAATAAAGGATTTCTCAGGTGTAACAGGAAAGATCTCAATTAACGAACAACGTAATGCGGTAAAGCCTGCAGTAATACTTGAGATCAAAGGCGGCCAGTTTAAATTCAAAGAAACAGTTCAGCCGTAAAATGACAGAATTCATTCAGCAGGTATTTAACGGACTTTCACTGGGCAGCATTTATGCACTGATAGCGCTTGGCTATACAATGATATACGGCATCCTTCGCTTTATCAACTTCGCGCATGGTGATGTATTCATGATAGGTGCTTTTTCAGGCTATTACCTTGGTATTGTTTTCGCTTTCGCAACAGTATCAGGAATAGCATCGCTTGGAATGGCATTTGTTATTTTGTTAGGAGCTATGATAGTCTGTGGTTTGCTTGGCTTTACTGTTGAAAAGCTTGTTTATAAGCCGCTCAGAAAATCACCCAAGCTTACCATACTTATCACAGCAATTGGTGTATCATTGTTCCTAGAGTACGGCGGCCAGCTTGTATTCGGGGCTGACCCCAAATCATTCCCATCCCTGCTTGAAAATAAACCGGTCATAAATATTTCAGGTGCTATAATTGGTTCAAACCCGCTTGTAGTATTATTGACAGCCGGAATACTGATGCTGGTGCTGAGAGTAATAGTTATGAAGACCAAAATAGGCACAGCTATGAGAGCAGTATCTTTTAACCCCACTGCTGCCAGCTTAATGGGAATTAATATTAATGCAGTTATAAGTTTCACTTTCATCATAGGTTCATCACTTGCAGGTGCTGCAGGTATTCTGTACGGACTCAACTATCCAAGCATCGATCCGCTGATGGGTATACTGCCCGGACTAAAAGCATTTGTTGCCGCTGTTCTTGGCGGAATAGGCAATATCCCCGGTGCTGCCCTTGGCGGTATGATAATAGGGCTACTCGAAACTTTCGTTACAGGCTACATATCACCCACTTACCGCGATGCAATTGCATTCGGAATATTAATACTGATATTACTGTTCAAACCCACTGGCATCTTAGGGAAAAAAGAAATAGAAAAAGTTTAATTTAAGTTTAAGTTCATCCGATGACTGCAGTTCACCGGATGAATTTTATAAGAGTGAATTTATTCACTCTTTTTTTATATAATGCCTGCAATATCAGAATACATATCAAAGCTTCGCCCGGGTGAAAGAAAGATTGCCTCCAGGCTTCACAGGATCATTTGCGGTATGATGCCCGGTGCCGCGGAAAAATTTACTTTCGGCGTTCCGCATTATTTCGGCTGCTCAAGGATATGCTTTCTATGGCCATCACCTGTAATTGGAGGGAAGAAAAATGAAGGACTGGCACTCGGGTTCTGCCGTGGTTACCTGATGGCAAACGAAGAGGGAATACTAAAGCGTTTAGGCAAAACCAACATTTTTTTGATATTGTATAGGTCAGTAAATGATATAAATGAAAATGTGATCCGGGGGCTGCTTGCAGAAGCCATTATGATAGATGAACGTAATTTAATGACAGGACATTTAAAGTCATCAAAAACTAAGAACAAAAAATAAATATGGAAAAGATAATAAGAGAAGATGTTCTCGAGCGTATCAAAAAAATACCGATAGTTGATACACTTGGATTTGAGTTCATAGAAATGGATAATGGAATTTGCGAGGCTGTGGTTAAGCATCAGAAAAAGTATGACGGAATATATGAGTCATTTCACGGGGGATTGCTGATGACCGTTGCTGATTCCATAAGCGCATTTGCGCTGTTAACACTGGCCGGCGCAGAGGCACATATCACCACAACTGATATGAATATACGTTTCCTTGCTGCCTGCAGAACAGATGTAAGAGCCATTGCAAGGGTCATAAAGCACGGCAAAACTCTGGCACCTGTTTCTGTTGATCTTTATGATATGAACAATGTTCATGTTGCAGTTGCACAGGTAAATTACATTAAGCTTAACAAATAAAAACTCATCTTATGACTTAGAGTCAACGGATGAATATATCACATAAAATAAACCCCCTATAATAACGTCTTAATTAATACAAACTACTTAATTTTTCTTTGAAAAAATCACAATTTGCTGTATTTTTAACCATTGTTTTAAGCGTTTACTCGCTGGTAAACTATTACATATATGTTACAGGTTTGCATGCCATCCCGGGTGAGTATAAAACAATTTATTCACTGGTATATTTATTTTTATTCTCTGCTTATATAATCGGCAGATTCCTTGAGCGTAAATTCATGAATGCTGTATCAGCATTTTTTATTTGGGTCGGCTCTTTCTGGCTTGGCGCTATGGTATATTTCCTGTTGGCAGTAATATTAAATGATATTACAAGGCTCTTGAATTTAATATTCGTATTTTTCCCTGATTCATTTTATTCTCAAAAATATGAAATTGTTTTCTTTCTTATAGTAACTGCTGTTGTATTGCTTGTAGTTATCATTGGATACCTGAATGCACGAAACCCTGTAATAAAAAAGCTTGATATACCAATAAATAAAAAAGCAGGTAAGCTGAAAACTCTCCGCATAGCAATGGCATCAGATATTCATTTAGGTACTATCATTGACAGGAACAGGCTGAGGAAAATTGTAAATAAAATTAATCTGCTTAATGCCGATATCATTTTACTGCCGGGTGATGTGGTTGATGAAGATATTGGCCCCGTAATTAAACAAAACCAGGGCGAGCTGTTGCGTAAGTTAAGCTCTAAATACGGAGTTTATGCTATAACAGGTAATCATGAATATATAGGCGGGGCTGAGGCTGCATGTAATTACTTAACCGAGCATGGTATTACCGAACTTCGTGACAGTTCAGTATTAATAGATAATTCATTTTATCTCATCGGCAGGGAAGACCGCGCTTCAAAAGGGTTTGCGGGAATATTAAGAAAACCTCTTAACGTGCTGCTTGAGGGCATCAATAAAGATCTGCCACTCATATTAATGGATCACCAGCCGGTTCACCTTGATGATGCTGAGAAGAACGGAATTGACCTGCAGCTAAGCGGGCATACACATCACGGCCAGCTGTGGCCGTTCAATTATATCACAAGGAAAATTTACGAAGTAAGTATGGGTTACAAACTGAAAGGAAATACCCATTATTATGTTTCATGCGGCGTCGGTTCATGGGGTCCGCCAATAAGGACGGGCAACAGACCTGAAATACTTATGATAGACCTGAAATTTACAGGTTAAAACCTGAAAAACGGCCTTTGTGAAAAATTAGAGAAAGGCCATGGTGTCATAAGTAATATTAGTATCAGTGCAATAGTAAACCATATCGCAAGCGCTTTGAACTTTGCATGGTCAGTCGGTTTCTTTTTTGATAGTGCAGAGCCTATTGTTATCAGAACAATAGCAATAATCATTGTAATAGCGTGTTCCATTCCATAGAACCTGAATTCCTTTACCGGAACAGCAGCCTTGAAGTTACTTATGAAATATTGTGTTACAGGACTTGTAAAATACATGATGAGTCCCATAACAAGCTGCAAGTGTGCAGCAATAACAGTATACTTTCTCGCACTGCCGTCAGATGAGCTGAATGCTTTTTTATTAATCAAACCCGAATACGCCCTGTATAAAGTATAAATTACTCCAATGATAACAAGCCATCTGAAAATTGAATGCAGTGAAAGTAATGTTGTATACATATATTATTTTAAAGTGTTTAATTTTTCAGTTTACACTGGGGTTATCGGGGAAGCTTGCAAGGAGAGCAAATTTTTTACCCATGGATCTTAATGTATCGCGCCAAAGTTTATCGGGCTCATATGAAAAAATATTATCGATCGTTGTTTCTGAAACGATCCATGAGTTCATTTTTATTTCATCTTCAATCTGGCCTTCAATCCATCCTGAATATCCAAGGAAGAATCTGAAATCTTCAGGATTTACGGCTTTAGAGTTAATCAGTGTTTTCAGCAGGTCAAAACTGCCGCCCCAGAATAAGCCGGGCATAATTTCAATTGAGCCGTCAATGATCTCATCGCCCCGGTATATAAACTGCAATGAGTTCAGCTGAACAGGTCCGCCATAGTATACAACTGATTCAAATTCAGGGAATTCCTCAATCACTTCATGTATCCTGTAATCAGTTGGTTTATTCAAAACAAACCCAACAGAGCCTTCTTCACTGTGCTCTGCCAGCAGTATAATTGTCCTTTTGAAGTTAGGATCATTTAAAAAGGGTTCTGATATCAGTATTTTTCCGGTTGCGGGTTTTTCTGTCATATATAAAGCAATATAATATGAATTTGTCTATATTGAAATAACGTTAATGGAATCACTTTATTTTATTGTTTTACCGCGCTTTAACATATATGTTTTTGATTATACAACTAAAAGGTTTATATTTGAACTATAAATCCATCCAATAATAAATTAATTTAGAAATGAAAAAATTAAATATTATACTATTAATTTTATTATCAAGTACTTTTTTGCATAAATCAGAGATTTATTCACAAACATATGATACTAAGTATACAGTTGAGTATGTTTTAAAGAATGCCACAGGTAATATTCTAAGCAGGATGAAAATGTACCGGAACGGAAGCAGGATAAAATTTGTAAAGATTGATAATGTTGGTAAACCTGATTCATCCAGAACGGATATCTATATTTTAAAAGATGAACCTAAGATATACAATATCATTACAAATTCAGCAGGTAAATTCGGCACAAAAAATGCAGTCGATATGATGTATGTAGGCATGCAGACTGGAGTTTATATTCTTGATTTAGGCAATGATGGTACAATATTCAACAGTAATTCTAGAGCTGGTTCTGAAAGCGTGCTTGGTCTGGATTGTGTGAAATATACAATTGCTTCTCAGACTGTTGGAAGTGACCATGCATCCAGCGATTACTACATGTACCAGGATAACCTTATGCTGAAACGCTGGGTTGGTAATGCAGCCGAAGGTAATTCCATTGAAGCATTAAGTTATGATAATACCTCAGATGTACCTGAAAGTATTTTCATAGTTCCTTCTGACGTTCAGTATCTTAATTAATATTACATCCGTATTTCTCTAAAGGGGCTTTTTATTAAAGCCCCTTTATGGTATAAATTCTATAATTGAATAAATCACAAATTATATCCACCTTTGCATAAGTTCATCCATAAATTGAAAGACCGACTGCAGGAAATAACAGAGGAGCAAATTGTAACAGCCCTGAAACAAAAGAAAAGGGATGCAGTTGGTATATTATACGATAAATATTCCAGCCTGCTCTTTGGTATTATATCAAGGATCGTAAAGAGTGACCAGACCGCTGAAGACATTCTGCAGGAAGTATTTGTAAAGGTATGGAAGAATATAGATAGTTACGACCCTGCAAAAGCAAAGCTTGTAACATGGATAGGGAATATTGCACGGAACCTGGCAATAGATAAAATTCGTTCAAAGGATTACAAGAATTCTCAGCAAAACCACGATATTGAAGATTACGTAAATATAATTGAAGAAAACCCTTCGTCAGGCTTTAATCCTGATCATATCGGGGTAAAAGAAATGCTGGAAAAATTGCCAAAAGAACACCGCGTTTTAATAGAAATGGTTTATTTCCAGGGCTTTACACAGGCAGAGACCGCCGAAAAACTTGGTATACCTCTTGGTACTGTAAAAACAAGGATCAGAAGTGCAATTAATAATTTAAGAGATATTTATACATAAATAATAATTATCAGTACAGATTTCATTTTGTGCAATATATTTTGAATATAAAAGAATACATACAATCCGGAATACTTGAGCTATATGCTGCAGGGGCAGTCACAGATGATGAAGCCCGTGAAGTCGAAGCCATGTGTACTGCCCACCCTGAAGTTCAGGCAGAGCTGAGGGCAATACAGGATGCATTATTAAAATATTATTCTTCTTATAAAAAGAATCCCAGGCCGGAGCTAAGACAGTCAATACTGGACAAGATCGATTCTATAGAAGGCAATGATGCTGAAAATATATTATCAATATCAAATGCTTCATATGATAAAAATATAGAGCAGCCTCAGAAAATATCACCAGAATATTATGAACGCCCTGCAAAATACCGTTACCTGATGGCTGCAGTGTGGATTTTCCTGGTACTGAATATTGCCGGTAATATATATTTTTATTCCAAGTTTAAGAACACTGAAGAACAGATGGCAAGTGTTGTGAATGAAAGTAACAGGATGAAGCTTGAATATGAAAAGATAAGGCTTGAAATGGATAAGAAATCATCTGATATGAAGATGGTTATGAACCGCAGCAATAAAGTGGTTGATATGAAAGGTATGGATATTGCGCCGCAGTCATTTGCAACAGTCTATTGGAACCCGAATTCAAAACAGGTAATGCTGAATGTAGATAACCTGCCAATGCCGCCTTCCGATAAACAGTACCAGTTATGGGCACTTAAGGATGGTAAACCAATTGATGCAGGTGTATTTGACATGAAACCCGGTGCTGATGGTGATATGCATATAATGCCTGTTACAATTGCTGAAGCAGATGCGTTTGCAGTTACTTTAGAGAAAAAAGGAGGAAGTCCCACCCCGACCCTGACACAGCTTTACGTGATGGGAAAGATTTAAATTATCCCCGGAATCAAAAAAATTGGATAACACTGAAAATATCAGATTCATAAAAGCATCCCCTGAGGATATTCCTTTATTAAGTAAAATGATCAAAAAATTATATACAAGCGAATACAATTATTACAAGACTAAATCATTTAATAGA
>CAZOAP010000104.1:0-11186 GCA_964577645.1 uncultured Ignavibacteriales bacterium | reverse complement strand
TTTCACCTTTGCCATATTCAATTATATCTCCTATTTTTACATTGGTCGCAAAAACAGTATTTCCGGATCTTTCAAGAGAAAAATATAATTTGTTTAATGTAAATACTTTAAAGAATTCTGAATAGAAAATGTTTTTGCCTAAAAGCCCTGTAATTACTCTTGGAACCAACCCGGAATTTCCAACTAAAATAGAATGATAAAAGCCGCGCGATGGAGCCAGCAGGTTATTTGTATTATCATGCTCCAAAGTAAAACTCAGGAATGAATTGAACTGTGTTTGCCTGCCTGTAGCAATAGTATCATATTTTATCCAAATCACTTCTTCAGTCAGATCTAAATATGCATTGTTATAAAAAGTATAAGGTGCAATAAAGTAATTTAATGTTGTAGCATTTGCCGCAAAGTAATTTTTATAGTTTTCAACATTATTAAAACCAATTGAAAGCTTATTTGTTAATGTGATATCTCTTTTAATAAAGTGAGGCTGTGTAACTGTTGCAGAAAATTCTGTCCTGTTAATATCTGTTGAATTAAAATCCTCCTCAAGCTCCAGCAGCAATGTCCTGTTACCTGAAAAAAAGAATTTATCCAGGTATCTTACACCTGCACCCAGGTAAAACCTGTTTTCAAAATTTGCTCCTTTGATATAGGGTGTGACCTCGTATTTTTTATTCAGAATTATATCTACTCTAAGGTCAATCCTGTTCCCGGTTATTGCTGCAGGATTTATCTTGGCACTTGAAATTATAGGAATCTTTGAAATATTTCTTTCACTATCCAGCTTTTTTGCCTTGCTGTATATTTCACCTTCCTTATACACAATTTCCTCATAAGGTAATTCTTTCTTCAGGCCGTATACATTCTCTTTAATTTCAATTGCAGTACTGCCAAAATAAAATATAGTGTCTGTTCCTTCCAGTGAAAGTTCAACATTAACATTTTTGCTATCCCTGTAACGTTTTATTACTGTTCCTGAATCATCTTTAAGGCGCGCATTCATATATCCGATATTTTGAAGGCTGTCAAGTATTTCATTTGCATACTGCAGCACTAAAACTTTACTGTAGTTATCACCGTGTTTAATAGTATTGATTTTTTTTACCTTCGCAAGGGTTTCAGTTGGAATATTATCCAATCCGTTAACAGAAGCAGAATCGATCTTGTAACGGGATTTTTCAGTTATAATAAATGTTATAGAAGCTTCTTCTTCTTCCTGGTCAATATATACAGTAGTATCCACCGATATATCAAAAAAGCCATTATCAAAATAGAATTTTTTTAACTTTTGAATATCACCTTCAATAATATTTTTATCATATATTTCGCTTTTGGATATAGCAATAGCATCTTTAAGCTGGCTGTCGTCAAAAGTTCTGCCGCTTTTAAACTTAAAATTTACCTCATCAACTTCCAGCACCTGTTGTGACCTTAATTCGGTAATACTACCATTCACAAAAAGTATAAGGATAGTAAAAAATATTTTTTTCAGAATGTATTTGTTTATATTCAAATATAAGTTTTAAATGTTATTCCGGTAACAGAATATCTTAATATATTATTTATGAATTAAAGCAATAATCATTTAATAACAATACTTTATATTATATATAATAAGTATTACGTATTAATAGTTCTATTTATAATGAAAATAATCAAAACAGAAATTTTGTAGATATAAGCCAATTAATATCAATAGCTTAGCTTTGAGATAATGATTTGAATATCAAATTAAAAAATAAGTAAATAATTTTGCAGTACAGGAGACTATTATAATGGCTAAAACTAAACAAACCAAAGCACCAAAGATAAAAATAAAAAAAGCAAAAAAAGGTGATTTCGATAAGATCATAGATCTGATCAAAGAGCTTGCCGCATTTGAAAAGCTTGAAGGACCGGATAAAATTGCTGTTAGAAGGTTATATAAGGATACATTCGGTAAAAAACCCCTTTTAAATATGCTTGTTGCAAAAGAAGGCAAAGAAATTCTCGGATATGCAATATATTTTGAATCCTATTCCTCATTTCTTGCAAAAAAAACATTATTCCTCGAAGATATATTCATAACACAATCCAGGCGCAATACTGGTATTGGCAAATTGTTTTTCGACAGGCTAATTGAAATTGCCAACGATATGGGATGCGGCAGGGTTGAATGGGCTGTACTTGACTGGAATATTGATGCAATTGCATTCTACAATAAAATTGGCGCAACACCGCTTTCAAACTGGGAATATTACAGGCTGACATTATAATTTTTTGTCACCCTTCCCTTTGGGAAATGATGTGTAAATTTTATTATCTATTTGAGCAGCGATCATAAAATAATTTTGTTTGACGGAGTGTGCAATCTGTGCAATGGCTCCGTCAATTTTTTTATCACACGTGATAAAAAAGATATATTCCGCTTTGCTCCTCTTCAGTCTGATATTGGTATAAAGCTTCAGAAAAAGCTCAGCATAGATCACAATAATATTGAATCATTTATACTAATAGATGGCAGCAGATATTACAAAAAATCCACAGCAGCATTAAAAGTTGCAGTCTTACTTGGATTCCCGTATTACTTATTATATCCTTTACTCTTCATTCCGCCGTTTATAAGAAATGCCGTTTATGATATTATTGCAAAATACAGGTATAAATGGTTTGGCAAAAAAGAAACTTGCAGGGTGCCTACCCCGGAAGAAAGGGCCAGGTTTTTATAGTTTTTACAGTTTGGCTGAAACATTATCAAATTCCCTTTATTTTCCTTACTATTATTAATATATTTGTAGGATTTTATAATAAATTCCCAATAATATACCGGCATTTTACAATTGATAAAGATAGCGACCCGTTATTTACAGGTATTTGTATGGCTAAGCATAATTTTATGTGCAAATTCGTATTCTCAAAACAGAATTATTACCCGTAACTCACCTGATATTCCCGAATCTTTCCGGAACACAGTACAGACCGAACACAGAAAGCTCATTAATCTTAACGGTGCATGGGATTTCTCTTCAGAAAAAAATACTGCTTCAAATGTAACAGTACCATTTTGCTATGATTTCAAAGGCAAAGTAAATGTACAACGTATTTTCAGCACGGGGCTTGAAAACCCGGGAGAATGGAATTATATAATCTGCTGTGACGGTATAAACTACCAGGCAGAGATAAAAATTAACGGCAGCTTTATTGTTAAACACGAAGGCGGCTTCACTCCATTTTCATCTCCAATAGCTGAAGGTATTATAAAAGAATCTGGCAATATCATTGAAGTGAAAATTGATAACTCGCTTGATGCATCAAGAACTATCCCTTTAAAGAATACAGCAAACTATCCTAAAAATTACGGCGGTATATACAGGGATATATATATTGTTGCTGTTCCAAAGCTTTATATCAGGTCATCAAACCTTCTTTCTGAAATTGATATTAATTTTAATGCTGATATTAAGAACACTGTTTCAATTTCAGCAACAGATATTGACAGGTTTTATTCTGGCGAGAAAAAGTTTACTTTAAAGACCGAGCTTCTTGACAGCTCCGGTGCAGTAAAATCAACAAGTGATGCTGTACAATTTTCAATTTCATCAAATTCAACAATCCAGACTGTAAATAAATTTACACTGAACGGACCTATTTACTGGTCACCTGAGAGTCCCTATTTATATAAGCTCAAAGTTACAATTTCACAGGGTGACCAGGTTATTGATACTTATTTATCTGATTACGGAATCTACCAGTTAAGCCGTAAACAGGGAATCTTAATGCTGAACAATGCTGAATTCAGCTTTAAAGGCATTAATTACATTGAAGAGTTTGGCTCAACCGGTCTTTGCGCATCATATAGCGATGTTGAGCGTGATGTTAAATTGATAAAATCGCTTGGCTGCAATATCATTAAACTATACGGCAGACCCGCCAGCAGCTATTTGATTGATCTTTGCAATAAATACGGTTTGCTGCTTATGGAAGAGATACCGGTATTTACAGTTCCTGGGCAGATACTTGAATCAGAGAACTTTCTGCAGCTTGCGGAGAACCAGCTGAATGAAATGATATTTGCCCATAAGAATAATCCCTGTGTTTTTGCATACGGCCTGGGAAATGATTTTGATGTAACAGGCACCGCCGGGCAGACCTATGTTAAACGAATGGTTGCTGCAGCAAGGCAAATAGATAGCAGGCTGCTGTATTACTCCACAAGGAATTATTACAACGATAAATGCCGTGACCTTGTGGATATTACCGGAATTAATTTTTATGATGGTGATTTGGCAATGCTGAAAAATACTGCTGCTGATATAAAGCTGAAAAAAGACAAGATATTTATTTCCAATTACGGAAAAATAATTAATCCTTCAAATACTTCCGGGTACAGTGACCCGACTTCGCTTGAAGCACAATCAAAATACATTGTTGATTTTATTAAGCTGCTTAAATCTTCACCACTGATGGGTGCTTTCTTCCACTCATTTACAGACTGGAACTCTGATATCCCGAATTTGAAATACCCTGACCTGACCAACCAGTATATGCGTACAACAGGGTTATATACTCTCTACCGTGAACAAAGACCACCGGCAATAATATTAAGGAAAGAATTCCTTGATGAGGATATTCCTAATTTAAATATCGGTACTTTTTCAAAAGAAGCACATTTAGTATTTGTGTTCACAGGGCTAATAACATTCATACTCTTCATATATCTTGCTAATAGCGTTAGAAGATTCCGTGAAAATGTATGGCGAGCACTTTTCAGGCCGTTCATTTTTTATACAGATGTCAGGGAGCAGAATTTAATACCAACATTCCATAATATTTTATTAGCTGTAATTCTTTCAATCGGTAGCGGTTTATTCTTTGCCAATCTGCTGTTCTTCTGGAAGGACTCCCAGCTTCTTGATATCATGCTTTCTGTTATTGTTTCGCATGATACCCTTAAGATATACCTGGACCAGTATATGATTAATCCTATTAAACTTGTAGGTTTCCTGGCAGCACTATCATTTATAAAAATATTTCTCATATCCTTTATAATTTGGTTATTTTCTTTAACAATGAAGTACAGGATAGGTTTTAATAATATTTATACGATTACAGTCTGGGGCTTACTGCCAACAATACTGCTGCTTGCAATTGGCACCTTTTATATCAGGATACTGCAATCAAACACAGATTTTGTAATTATCGGGTTAATTACAGCAGGTTTCCTTTATTTAATTTCTTTATACCGTATCTTAAAAGGTACATATCTCCTTTTCGATACATTCTTCATAAAAGTTTATGCATACGGGATCCTCTCCATAGTATTATTGGGAGGCGGAATATTATTCTACCTGAACACCACAAGATTTGTATATGATTACTTCAGGCTTGTGATGATATTTTTAAAATTATAATGAATTCTTAACAAATTAAGACAATTTTTAATTATATTTGTAATGGTCTTAAATTGCTGAATTTATTGATAATTGACTGTTTTAAACCACTGATTTTTACAAGTAAATAGTACTTAATTGTATCTAAGTAAGCTTGAAATATTCGGTTTTAAGTCATTTGCTGATAAAATAGCAGTTGATTTTGATGCCGGGATGACAGCGATTGTCGGTCCAAACGGCTGCGGCAAGACTAACATTGTTGATGCAGTCCGTTGGGCTATTGGTGAGCAAAAGGCCAGTGTTCTTAGAAGCTCAACAATGGAAAACGTCATCTTCAACGGTACAAAGAACCGGAAACCCTTAGGCTACGCAGAAGTATCCCTCACAGTTCAGAATACAAAAGGAATCCTTCCATCAGAATATACAGAAATTAAAATTACACGCCGCTGTTTCCGCGACGGTGCAAGCAATTATATGCTCAATGGCGTTAATTGCCGCTTAAAAGATATCACATCACTATTCATGGATACCGGTATGGGCAGTGATGCATATTCTGTTATTGAGCTTAAAATGGTGAATGAAATACTTTCTCACCGTACACAGGATAGAAGGAAACTGTTTGAAGAAGCTTCGGGTATTACCAAGTATAAAGAACGTAGACGCGAAGCATTATATAAGCTGGAAGTTGCCCGTGAAAATATCAATGAAGCTAATATTGAGATAAGGAACAGGCAAAGGACAGTTAATGCATATGAAAGAATTGCCCAGAAACAGCAGGAAGCCAAGGAAGTAAGCACAAAGCTTAAAGAAATTGAAATTGACTATCACTCACGAGCATACTCAAGGCTAATTGATGAAACAAAGAGCATAGAAGAAGAATTAAAGAGCAAAGAAGCAGAACGCGAGACATTGCAGGCAAGCCTGAATGAAAATGAAAATATCATTGAAAGATATAAATCAGAGCTTTCGGTGACAGAAAACAGGCTGAATGAATCAAGAGATAAGCTGAATAATGTAAACCTGAATATCAACGAGCTTCAGACAGCAATATCAATAGCTGAACAGCGTATTAAATACCTGCAGGAAAATATTGAACGTTTCAGCAGGGAAAAAATTGAAATTGAAGCTGAAATTGAACGTGCATCTTCAAATAAGACTGCAATTGAAGATAAAATTGTTGTACTTAAAAGTACGATCGATTTAATGGAAGATTCACGTGCGACAAAAAAATCAACTCTTGATGAAACAGAAATAAAAGTTAAATCCAGCAAAGAAGAGCTTAAAGACCTGACTGTAAAGCATGCAGCTTCTGCAAAGAACCTGCAGGAAAAACGAAGCGAATATGAGATCATTAAGAACAAGCTGGAAGACCAGATTGCGCGTTGCAGCAAGCTGGCAGATGAAAATATTGTTAACCTGAACAAGGTTGCTGAGCTTGATGAATCATTACGCAATGCTGAGAGCGAATTAAACAGGCTTAAAGACGAGTTTTCGAGACAGAACACGGAATTTGAAGAACAGAAAAAGATTAAAGATAATTTCAGCGATGACCTTAACAAATTGGAAAAAGATATTATTTACCGCAAGCATGAAGCGGATAAGTTAAGGAATAAAATTGAATTCCAGACTAACCTGCTAGAAAATTTTGATGATTATTCCGAAGGTATAAAATATCTTGTTAAAGAAAAGAACGAAAAAGGCGGCTCAGTTGTAATAGATAAGCTTGAAGTAGAAGATAAGTTTAAAATTGCTATTGAAACAGCACTTGGTGAAGTTTCAAGCTATTTAATAGTAAATGATCTTGATGCTGCTGAAAATTTCATAAAAATTCTGACAAAAGATCAAAAAGGTAAAGTTACATTTATCATCCGTGACCAGCTTTACAACACTACTCTCAATATCTTCCAGGAAGAATTCCCTGAAATTCTGAGCCATGAAGGTGTATACGGCTGGGCTGACAGGTTCATAAAATGCCCCGATGAATACCTGCTGCTGTATAAATACCTGCTGGATGAATTTGTAATAGTTGAAAATCTAGATATTGCAAGAAAGCTCTCAAAAGATAATTTCATCAAGTTCATAACACTTGATGGTGATATCATTACAAACAGTTTCTTGAGGGCAGGCAGCAAAACAAACGAGGAATCACTTAAAATAGGCCGTGAAAAGCTAATTGCAGGGCTTGAATCACAAATAGCAGAGATTGAAAAAAGTCTTGAGCTGGACCAGGTTAAGCTAAATGAGCTTAAAAGCAATTATGCTGCTATTGACATGGAAATACGCCAGAATAAGCTTCAGGAAAAAAGATCTGAAATACTTGCTGCAGAAAATAAGATACAGCAGTTAAATTATCTTAAATCAGAAACGAATAAGCAGATAACTCATTATAAGAATGAGAATGATGAGCTGAATATCTCCAATAAAGAGCTTTCAGATAAAATGGATTCCCTAATTCTTGAAATTGAATCAGCTGAGAACAACAAATACCAGCGTGAAAAAGAGCTTGAGCATTTCACCACTGAGCTTGAAAATCTGGCTGATGAGCTGACATCACAGCGTGAGGAATATAATTCATTTAATATAGAGATCACCAAGGTAAGGGCTGAGCTCTCAAATCTGGATAACGAGCATTACCGTACAGATGAGAATATAAAATCAAGAAGAAGCAACATAGAAGCCAGGACCCTGGAGTGCAATGAGTATGAATCAGAAATAAAGAAGCTTCATGCTGAAGTTGAATCAATAAATCCTGATGGTACAGTAAACGGCTACAAGCCGAAATTAAAGCTCCTTGAAACAGAAAAAGCAGGCATTGAGTCCGATTTCAGCCTTGTACGCAGCGAGTATGAAGTAAAACGCTCACTGGTTGATAAAGTTGAGCATGAACAAAAGAATCTCCGTACTGGCAGGGATAGCATTATAGATTTCATTCACAAAAATGAAATGCAGCTTACTAAAGACAGGCTTGAGATAAAGGAACATAAGGATAAGATACACGAAGAATATGAAATTGAGATAGAATACAGCAGCTACGAAGATTCCGTTGATTTTGATCTTATCAGGGCAAAAGCTGAAGTGGACAGGCTGCGGAATAAATTAAGAACACTCGGTGGGTCCGGTCAGTTAGAGCTTAACCTGTATGAACAGGAAAAGCAGGAACTTGAAAAGCTTACTGAAGAAAGAAATGACCTTGTAAAAGCTGAGCAGGACCTGATTAACTTAATAGACGAGATAAACAAAACTGCACAGAATAAATTCACTGAAACATTTGAGCAGATCAGGCAGAACTTTATGGCGATATTTAAGGAGCTGTTCCTTGAAGGTGATGAATCAGATCTGAAGCTTGTTATCGATCCCGATAATCCTGACCCGCTTGACGCAAAAATAGATATTATAGCCAAACCAAGGGGCAAAAGACCGCAGCTGATAGATCTTCTCTCAGGAGGAGAAAAAACACTGACAGCTATTGCACTATTATTTGCTATTTACCAGGTTAAGCCGTCACCGTTCTGCATACTTGATGAGGTTGATGCGCCGCTTGATGATGCAAATATCGACAGGTTCATCAAAATTATACGCAAATTTGCCGAACAGACCCAGTTTATAATTGTAACTCATAACAAACGCACAATGGAAGCAGCTGATTCAATGTACGGGGTTACAATGGCTGAGCAGGGTATTTCTACAATAGTAAATGTAAAGTTTAACGATCAGAAAATAGCTTCATAATTTTTTTCATCGCTGCACGCTATGCCCTCTTAATTAAATAATCATTAAATTAACGGCATCACTTCAATAAAATAATTATATGACAAACGAACAGAAACAATTCCTTGTTAACCTTGTTAACACTCCGGCCCCTTCAGGTTTTGAAGAACCAGTACAGAAGATCTGGAAAGAAGAAGTTGAAAAATTCTGCCCTGACATTAAAAAAGATATACACGGTAATTTAACTGCTACACTGAATCCCGGTAAAGAAAGATCCATAATGATCGTCGGTCACTCTGATGAAATTGGATTAATTATCAACTACATTAATGATGATGGTTTTATTTACGTAAGGCCAATTGGCGGTGTTGATCCTACCATTCTTGCATCCCATAAAGCAAGGATACTCACGAAAAAGGGTCCTGTAACTGCTGTGATCGGCAGAACATCACTTCACCTTTTAACAAATGCTCAAAGAGATAAGAAGCTTGAAATGCATGATATATGGCTTGATATAGGTGCTAAGAACAGGAAAGATGCCGAGAAATATGTTTCAATTGGTGACCCTGTTGTATTTGGCGGCGATTTTGAAGAAATGACAAACGGTACAGCTACTTCACGCTGCTGGGATAACAGGATAGGTGTATATATAGTAGCTGAAACATTAAGAAAGCTTTCGAAAGTTAAAAATTTAAAGAACACAGTTTATGGTGTTTCCTCCGTTCAGGAAGAGACTGGTGTTTGGGGTGCTGGCAATCCTGCCTATAACTTCAAACCAAACGCAGCCATTGCAATTGATGTTATCCCCTGCTCAGACCAGCCTGAAATTCCAAAAGAAAGATTCGGCGTTACAAAACTTGCTCTTGGACCGGTAATTACCAGAGGTGTTAGATGCAATAACAGGCTTGCTGATGAACTTATAAGTACAGCCGGTAAAATGAAAATGAAAGTTCAGATAGACGTTGATTACGGACATACATGGACGGATGCTGACCCGATATCACAATCAAGAGGCGGTGTTGCAATTGGAGTGGTATCAGTTGCAACAAGGTATCTCCACTCTTCAGTGGAAACATTGAGCTTAAAAGATATTGATCAGACAGTAGACCTTCTGGCTGAATACATTTCAAAATCAAAACTGGAATTCTGATTTTATAATAGGATTTATATGGTAGTTAGAAAGAATATTAATTAAAATAAAAAAAGGATCAGCTAAAAAATGGCAGCAGAAGAACAAACAACATCATCAGGTTTAAAATATACAGATGAAACCGTAGGTACTGGTGAGTCACCAAAAACCGGACAGAAAGTAACAGTGCATTACACAGGAACACTTACTGACGGGAAAAAATTTGACAGCTCAAAAGATAGAGATGAGCCATTCACTTTCACAATTGGTATCGGCCAGGTTATTAAAGGCTGGGATGAAGGTGTTATGACAATGAAACCGGGAGGAAAGCGTAAGTTAACAATTCCACCTGAGCTTGGCTACGGGTCACGCGGTGCAGGTGGTGTAATTCCGCCAAATGCCACTTTAATTTTTGATGTTGAGCTGATCAGTGTAAAATAGTTTTGATAATATCCGGTGATGTAAGGTCACCGGATTTTTTATTCATATTGGTTTATTTTGCCCTCATAACCGAACTTCCTGCGATAGTTTAAATATAATATTATAATGTAATGCAACCTTTTTTCCCCGGCGGGCGTCTTAATGGTATGAAAGGGAAAAAAATGGAAATCATGAATTATTTAAAAATAAAAACTCTCGAGAAGATCACTATAAGTGCAGTAGTGCTCAATCTTGCTGTTTTAGCAGTCTATTGTTACAATTATTACCTTAAGTTCTAAAAAAACTCAATTTTAATGAAATTATAGATTTTTGTATTACCTCATTTAAAACTGTTAAGTGATTACCTCCGCTTGATAGTATCAGGGAATAAGTTAGCTTATTCCCTTTTTTTATAATTTATCTCAAAAACACGCTTTCCATTCCATATTTTTAAAATATTTTTAACATCATATATTGCTATGGTTTTTTTCAACAAAAAACCTTAGTTTTTAGTACCTACTGGAAATTATTGAAAACTTTTACCTTTTATGTTTGTTTTTATA
>CAZOAP010000103.1:0-11219 GCA_964577645.1 uncultured Ignavibacteriales bacterium | reverse complement strand
CTCATCGATCACTTTATTTATTGTATCTTCTTTAGATATATCACCAACAATAATTGTAATATTATCTTTTTTACTTTCGTTATCTATAACGATTTGTTCAAGCTCTGACTTGTTACGTGATGTAAGAATTACTTTTGCGCCTTCTTTTAAGAACAGATCTGCTGTTGCTCTGCCAATACCTTTACCTGCTCCGGTAATAACAGCAATTTTGTTTTGTAGTTTCATTTTGATTTATTACATGAGTTCTTCATCCTGAGCCTGTCGAAGGATGATCTTTTAAAAAAAAATATTTTCATTATAAAAAGAGATCCCCGCTTTCGCGGGGATTGAAGTATTTACAGATCTCCTTTAATAGGCTTGATGACAATATCTTCAATCACAACCTTTTTAGGCTGGTTAGCCACCTGGAAAGCAATATCGGCAATATCACGGGGTGTCATCATACGGGCGGAATATTTCTGTCTTGAAGCGGGGCTCCACATAGGTGTATCTGTCGCCCCCGGCATAATATTTGATACTTTGATATTGAATTTCCTCATCTCGGCTCTTAAACCATTGAACATTGCAAGCATTCCTGCTTTTGATGCGGCATAAGCTGAACTGTTCGTAAATACAGTTTTGGCTGCAACTGAGAGGATATTTATGATGTGTCCCCTTTTTTTCTTCATCATTATCGGCAGCACGGTCCTGGTTGCAAGGTAACTTCCGCGAAGGTTAGTTTCAAGAATATCATCAAATTCCGGCGGTTTGGTATCTATAAAGGATTTGAATGTTGTAATTGCGGCATTATTGATAAGTATATCAATGGTACCGCATTTTTCAAGGATCTTTTTCTTTGTGCTTATGATGCTCCTTTCAGAGCGTACATCACAAACAAATGCATAAGCTTCATGTCCTGCAAAGCGTATCTCGCTTACAAGTGATACAAGTCTCGATTTTCTTCTGGCAGTAGCAATAATAGTATAACCTGACTTCGCAAATACTTTGGCAAGCTCAAACCCAATTCCGGTTGAAGCGCCTGTTATCCAAACAACACGGTTCATAAATTATAGTTTAGTTCAACTTATTGCTTATAAGCCTGCTGAAACTGTAATGCTGAAATCTCCTAGTACTCGCCCCAGACACCCCTTAATGTATTTGAAATTTCGCCAATAGAAC
Organism: uncultured Ignavibacteriales bacterium; assembly: GCA_964577645.1. Classification (GTDB taxonomy): domain Bacteria; phylum Bacteroidota; class Ignavibacteria; order Tepidaquicellales; family OLB5; genus OLB5. The sequence continues at coordinate 10,061 of CAZOAP010000103.1, read as the reverse complement.
AATAACTTTCAACACATTTCAGAATATACGGAAGCAGGTTATCGGTTCCTTCGGCAGCTTTTTCAAGCGCAAGCAGATCTTTCTTCACTTCATCATTATTGCGCTCAGCTTTAACTTTCTTCAGCTTCTCGATCTGCTGTTTACCAATAGCTTCATCAATGTGCATCAGGTCAAGCTTCTGGGGATGGTCTTCATCAGCAAATTTATTCACACCTACTATTACACGCTCACCAGACTCTATCTCTTTCTCAAATTCATACGCGCTTGCTGCAATTTCATCGGCTTGATAATTAAGTTCAATGCACTTAACTGCCCCGCCCATTTCATCTATCTTGTTCAGGTATTCCCATGCTCCTTTTTCTATCTGGTCAGTAAGATACTCAATATAATAAGAGCCTGCAAACGGGTCAACTGTATCGGCAATACCGCTTTCATAAGCAATTACCTGCTGCGTGCGCAGTGCTGTTGTTACTGAATCTTCTGTTGGCAAAGCCAGTGCTTCATCTTTTGAATTTGTATGCAGTGACTGGCAACCGCCCATTACAGCACCCATAGCTTCAATTGTCGTTCTGATAACATTATTTTCCACCTGCTGTGCCGTAAGAGATGAGCCTGCAGTCTGGCAATGGAAGCGGAGCATCATGCTTTTTTCACTTTTTGCATTAAAGCGCTCTTTCATAATTTTGGAATATATCCTTCTTGCTGCGCGGTATTTTGCAATTTCTTCAAGGAAGTTTATCTGCCCGTTAAAGAAAAATGAAAGCCTTGAAGCGAATTTATCTACGTCAAGTCCGGCTTTTACTGCTGACTCGATATATGCAATCGCATCGGCAAGCGTGAAAGCTATTTCCTGTATTGCATTTGAACCTGCTTCACGGATATGGTACCCGCTGATAGAAATTGTATTCCAGCTCGGAAGGTTCTGGTTACACCATGCAAAAATATCTGTAATAAGGCGCATGGAGTGTTTTGGAGGATAAATATAAGTTCCCCTGGCTATATATTCTTTCAATACATCGTTTTGAATGGTACCGCTTATCTTTTTAAGATCAGCTCCCTGTTTTTTTGCGATGGCTACATACATACATAACAGAACAGCGGCAGATGCATTAATAGTCATAGATGTTGTAATCTTATCGAGCGTGATGCCATCAAACAAAATTTCCATATCTTTGAGTGTATCTATTGCTACACCAACTTTGCCGATCTCACCTTCTGAAATAGGTTCATCGCTATCGTAACCAATCTGCGTTGGCAGGTCAAATGCTATACTGAGGCCTGTTGTTCCCTGCTCCAGCAGGAATTTATACCGTTTGTTGGATTCTTCGGCTGAACCAAACCCGGCATACTGCCTCATGGTCCAGAACCGGCTGCGGTACATCTGCTCATGAACTCCGCGTGTGAACGGAAATGAACCGGGGTTGCCAAGCTTTTCTTTATATTCCTCTGTATTTTTTTCTATGAAAGGAGGTATTTCTATGCCTGAATCTGTTACAAATTTTTCTTTTCTGTTTTTAAATTCTTTCATTGTAAGTCCCTTATAATTGCTTAATATTCTGCATAAACTAACCAACAAAAATAGCTAAAATAGGGGTTAAATAATATGATTAAGATTAGGTTTTATTAGTACTTACGTAATTTTTGAGTTTAAAGCATTGGATAAACCACAAAAAATTAATATCTTTGCAGACTTATTTAAATAACTTAACTGAATTAAGCTATGAATAAAAAACTTCTTTCCATCTCAGCCCTGGTAATAATTTTCGCTTTCGGTTTTCTTTATTTGAACCAGGCATATTTAATTGCCCACGATAATGTTTCAGGTAACTGCGATAAAGAGTCTACTCAAAAAACTGCGGGCAAAACCTGTGATAAGTCATCATGCGATAAAATGGCCGGAGATAAAACAGGATGCGATAAATCATCTTGCGGTGAGAACAAAAGCCAGATTAAAGCCGGCGGCGAGTATTCAAGCTACCAGTTTGTTACAGATAAAGCAGGTTGCGAAGAATCAAAAGCTGAGCTGCAGAAAAACCTGTTAAGTGTAGCAGGGGTAAAAGAAGTAAGCTTTGGCTCAACCTGCAATGTTTCTAAAATGACAAGTGTTACAGTAATGTTTTCTGCAGGAGAAACTACCGAAGAGAATATTGCAAATTATCTGAAGAATAAAAATCTTGACTGCTCCGGCAAAGGCTGCGATAAAGAAGGTAAAAATGAATGCCCGGGCATGAAAGAAAAGAAATCAAGCGATTCTAAGCAGTTATAAAATAATTATATTTTAGACGGGTTATAAACCTGTCTCTACAGTTTAAAAGGATGATTGAATTTTCAATCACCCTTTTTTTTATGTCCAAACTGTAAGTCGAATCGCTGATTCGACTATAATACGCGAAACGGCGTTTCGCGTTACAAATGTATAATTCAACAGACTACAAAAGTCTTATAATTTATAGATATTCGTGGTACGAGGGGCTAACGAATAATTCTCTTTTAACCCTTTCAATATTTCGTTAAATTTGTACAAAGAAAAATAACACTCCATGCCTGAGAAAATATTAGTTGGAAACGAATTTATAACAACCGGTGAGGTAAAACCTGTAATAAATCCCTTTACAAAAAAAACTGTTGGTGAAGTATACATTGCAGGTGAAAAAGAATTCAATTCTTCAAAGGAATATCTTACAAATGCTTTCAATGAGTACAGCAAGCTGCCGGTTTATAAAAAACAGGAATTGCTTTACCGAATATCTGAAACAGTTAAAGTACAGAAAAATGAGCTGGCAAAATTAATAACTGATGAAACCGGAAAACCAATAAAGTTTTCTTTGATAGAAGTTGACCGTGCTATCTTTACCTTCAGGCTTGGTGCTGAGGAATGCTCACGAATATACGGCGAAGTACTGCCGCTGGACCTGCTTCCCGGCTCAGAAAATAAAACCGGGATTGTCAGAAGATTTCCGATAGGTTTGATACTCGGCATTACACCATGGAACTTCCCGGTGAACCTTGCTGCTCATAAAATATCACCTGCCCTTGCCTCGGGGAATGTAATAATGATAAAGCCATCATCAAGCTCTATGTTAACAGCAATTGCACTTGGCAAAATTGTTTATGAGTGCTGCAATGAGCTTGGAATTTCTTCTATCCCGCTTAATATCCTGCCGATATCAGGAAGTAATATGGATAAACATATAGCTGACCCGCTGATAAAGCTGATAAGCTTTACAGGTTCAGGTGATGTTGGCTGGGGTATAAAGAGAAAATCAGACAGGCAGAAAGTATCGCTTGAGCTTGGCGGTAATGCGGGAGTAATTGTAAATTATGATGCTGATATTGATTCAGCAGTGGCTAAAATTACAATTGGCGGATTTTCACAAGCCGGGCAAAGCTGTATTTCGGTGCAGCGGGTATACATTCACAGAAATATTTATGATGAGTTCAAAAAAAGATTAATTGCAGCAGCTAAAAAAATTAAATTCGGCAACCCATATGAAAGTGATACTATAACCGGACCAATGATAAATGAAGAGGAAGCGATACGTGCTGAAACATGGATCAGGGAAGCTGGAACATTGGGTGCAGCAATATTAACAGGAGGTTCCAGAAATGGTGCTGTTATTGAACCAACGGTGATAGAAAACGCTCCTGATAGCGCAAAAGTAAAATGTGCCGAGGTATTTGCTCCTGTAATAACTATTGAACAGTTTACTGATCTGAAAGATGCCGTAGACAGGGTCAATGATTCCCGTTTTGGCTTACAGGCCGGGTTATTTACAGAAAGCATGCCAGATATTATGTATGCATATAATAATATTCATACCGGCGGCGTGATAGTAAACGAAGCCTCAGCGTACAGAATGGACGCAATGCCTTACGGCGGTGTCAAGGATTCCGGCAATACCCGTGAGGGTATCAGGTATGCAATCAACGAAATGACAGAAGAAAAGATATTGGTATTGTAAGCATATTTTCATCAGATTATTTTTGTGTAACATAAAGGCCGGTAAATATTGATATGTTATGAAACTCCCTTTTTCCACTGAGCAGTTTTTACATGTTTTTGAAACCTACAACCAAAGTGTATGGCCTTTACAGATATTTTTTAATTTATTTGCTATACTTTGCATATATTTTGCATTCCGAAATTCAAAACATTCCGGTAAAATAATTTCTTCTATACTTGTTTTTTTCTGGTTATGGATGGGGATAGTTTATCATATTACTTTCTTTTCACAGATCAATAAGGCTGCGTACATTTTTGGTATACTGTTTATTTTACAGTCTCTGCTGATCATTTTTTATGGTTTTATAAAAAATAAATTAGATTTTGCATTTGAACGCAGCATCTATTCATACACTGGTTTAATTCTGATCATTTTTGCATTAGTAATTTACCCATTACTAGGCTTTTTATTCGGACATGTTTATCCCGGCTCACCAACATTTGGGTTACCATGTCCAACTACAATCTTTACATTTGGTATTTTATTATTTTTGAAAGGGAAAATTCCGATACAAATATTAATAATACCTGTAATATGGTCGCTGATTGGTTTTACTGCTGCGCTGCAATTGGGAATTTATGAAGATACTGGATTGTTAGTTTCAGGGTTAGTTACCGTTTTACTTACAATTAAGAAAAATCAAGCTCATAAACAGTAAGTTGGATAGCTGATTCGACTAAAAATAATTTATGCTTAATTCATCCGATGAACTGAAGTCATCGGATGAATGTACTTCGCTGGCTCAGGATTTAGCCTACCCGAACAATCTCTGTATAAGCCTGTTTTCCACTCCGCAGAATTCGCAGTCGATTGGCTTTGCGGGATACTCAGGTACTTTATTTTCCGCACCGCAGGACATGCATTTAAAATGCTGCTGAACTTTTGTGGTCATGTGACAATTTTCGCAGTGAACTTTAAATGAACCATCCGGAATAAAGATCTCCGTTTTACAGTTCCAGCACTCACCTTTTGAGCCTGAAGGCTGTTCAATCTCAACATACTGCATATTAAAACCTGTCATATCAAGAAGCCTTTGCTGCTCCGTATCGGTAAGATACGGTAACCAGACCTGTACAAACATTGAAAGCTTCATTTTTAAATGGACTTTCTCAGGTACAACATCATTCATTAATGCATATTTCGGGTCACTGTAAAATACTTTTATTCCTTCCTTTGTCATATCAATAAAGAACTCAGCCAGCTTAAAGAAATCATCACCATTTACTTTTGATTCACCATTGAGCGTATAATATTCCAAACCGTAATACAATTCATTCTGCTTTGCCCCGTATTCCTGCCACTTTGGCTCAAAGCCATATTCTGCGGAGGAGTCAGCACATACATTGATATAAGCATCGTAAATTTCTTTTGTATCTACAGTCGGCGGCAGGTATTCAGGATATGCTGTATAATAATAGTCCCAATACTCATGCTGAAGCTCACGGTAAAGCTTCCTGTCATTTTTATTCAATGCAGTATTCATCTTTGCAGTTAAGTCAGCTTTTTTATCAATGTACAGGGCATTTTTCTCCGGTGATTTGTTCCATGATTCAAGTCCGAGAGTATAATCAATATCCGTAAATGTTCCGCAGTAATCGCAAATAATATAAGGTGACTTATATTCGTTAACCTTCGGCGCACCGCAGCCTATACATATAAACTTTTTTATTTTCATATTATCAAAAATTGTAAGTCGAATAGCTGATTCAACCCTAATAACCGAAACAGCGTTTCGGGTTACACATTTTTAATGCTTTACTCATCCGATGACTTTAAGCCATCGGATGAGTGTTTTTCGCTCAGGATTTAGCTTATCCGAACAATCTCTGTATCAGCCGGTTTTCAACACCACAGAATTCGCAATCAATGGGTTTTGCGGGATACTCAGGAACTTTATTATCAGCGCCGCATGACATGCATTTGAAGGTCTGCTGAACTTTTGTGGTTTTGTGGCAGCTTTCGCAATGTACTTTAAATGAGCCTTCCGGGATATAAATTTCCGCTTTGCAGTGCTCACACTCCCCTTTTCTTCCTGCAGGCTGTTCTATTTCCACATACTGCATGCTGAAACCTGTCATCTTAAGAAATTTATCCTGGTCCTCATCGGTAAGATAAGGCAGCCAAGCCTGAACGAACATAGAAAGCTTCATTTTCAGATGAACCTGTTCGGGTAACAGGTCATTCATAACTGCGTATTTTGGATTTTCATAAAATACTTTAAACCCTTCTTTTGTCATCCCGATAAAAAACTCAGCAAGCTTAAAGAATCCTTCGCTTTGTACTTTTGTACCCTGCGGTGACTGGTAATACTGCAAAGATTGCTGCAGCATCTGCTGTTGGCGTGCAAGATCACCCCATTTGGGTTCAAATGCTGATTCAGTACTTGACTCTGCACACACATCAAGATAATCACGATACTTATAACCATCATCAATTGAAGGCGGAAGGTAAGCCGGGTATGTGCGGTAATAATAATCCCAGTACCCTCGCTGCAGCCTCCAGTATTCCTGTTTATCTCCTTTTTGCAATGCATACTGCAGGCGGTTCATGTAATCCATTTTATTGAAAGCATAGCCGATATTTTTCATAACAGACTGATTCCAGAAATTCATACCAAGAGTAAAATCAATATCAGTGAATGACCCGCAGTAATCACACATAATGTAAGGAGACCTGTACTCATTAACTTTTGGGGCACCGCAGTTAACACATGTAAATTTCTTAATTTTCATGAAATTCCTTAATTATTAAGCATTCTAAAAGTTATGTTTAAACAATTTAAACACAATTTCCATAATTTACAAATAAAACAAATCTCAATTGTTTGCGATTTATGACTAATGTCATTGTTTAAAATTGTAAAAAAACGGTATTTTTGTATATGAAAACAGGGAAAATTATTCATAATTATGCCCTGAACCTAACAACTAAACAACGCTGATAAGGAGCATTCCAATGGCAAAATCGTCTTCAGTAATAAAAGATGTAATTGAAAAAGTTAAAATTAAAGATACTGCACAACCGGAATTTCATCAGGCAGTAGAAGAAGTGTTAACGACCCTTGAACCAACAGTTGCAAAACATCCTGAATTTGTTAAAGCTAAAATTTATGAGAGAATAGTTGTGCCCGATAGAGCAATTTTATTCCGCGTACCATGGGTAGATGATGCAGGAGAAGTACAGGTTAACAGAGGCTTCAGGATAGAGTTCAACAATGCAATAGGTCCTTACAAAGGCGGCTTAAGATTCCACCCATCCGTAAATATTGGTATATTAAAATTCCTTGGATTCGAACAGATATTCAAAAATGCTTTAACCACTCTCCCAATGGGCGGCGGTAAAGGCGGAAGTGATTTCGATCCTAAAGGAAAATCAGATGACGAAGTAATGAGATTCTGCTATGCTTTCATGAGAGAATTATTCAGACACATCGGACCCGACAGAGACGTACCGGCAGGTGATATTGGTGTTGGCGGAAGAGAAATTGGATATTTATACGGCTACTACAAAAAGATAGTGAATGAACATACAGGCGTATTGACAGGCAAAGGACTTGAGTACGGCGGAAGCTTAATAAGACCCGAAGCAACAGGTTACGGAACAGTATACTTTGCAGCAGAAATGCTTGCAGCAAACGGAAAAGATTTTAAAGGCAAACGCGTTGCAGTGAGCGGTTCAGGTAATGTATCACAGTATGCTATTGAAAAAGTTAACCACTTAGGCGGTTTACCGATAACAGCATCAGATAGTAACGGCACGATAGTTGATGAATCAGGTATTGATGCAAACAAACTTGCTTTCTTACTCGATCTTAAGAATAACCGCAGAGGAAGAATAAAAGAATACGCTGATAAACACAAAGTAAAATATTATGAAGGCATGAGCGTATGGCAGGTAATTAAAGAACACGGACTGAAAGTTGATATCGCATTACCGTGCGCAACACAGAACGAGCTTGATGAAAATCTTGCAAAAGGACTTGTATCAGCCGGATGTTACTGCGTATCAGAAGGTGCAAATATGCCAAGTGACTTAAATGCTATTAAGATTTACCAGGATAACGGTTTCTTATACGGACCGGCAAAAGCTGCCAATGCAGGCGGTGTAGCTGTTTCAGGACTTGAAATGAGCCAGAACAGTATGCGCTTAATGTGGAGCCGTGAAGAAGTTGACGCTAAGCTTCTTGGTATTATGAAGAGCATTCACAAAACATGTCTTGATACCGCTGAAGCTTACGGTAAAAAAGGCGATTACTTAACAGGCGCAAACATAGGCGGCTTTATTAAAGTAGCCAATGCAATGCTTGCTTACGGTATAGTGTAAAACAATTGATCTATTCAATTCATCCGATGACTCTATGTCATCGGATGAATATTACAAGGGCGCTTAAATGCGCCTTTTTTTGTTAGTTTATAGCAGCTACTCATCAATATATTTAATAAATAATATTTATATTGTTAATCACAATAAATAAATGTATGTTTTAGCTTTATAAATTAACCTCTTGGTTTATGAAACTGCCAAAATCCATCCTTTTTTATGTGTTTCTTCTCTTTTCCAATATCTCATTGCTATTTTCACAGGCTTACCAGTTTGAGACAAAAGTATCAGGATTAAACGTACCTACCTGCTTTGAATTTTTTCCAAACGGGAATGTGATCATAAACCAGAAAAACGGGGCATCAGTTATTTATACTTTAAATAATACACTGGTTTCAACATTTTGGAACTTTGGAGATTCTTTAAACAATTCCGGGGAGTGCGGTTTAATTGGTGTTTGTCTTGATCCTGTTTATAATACAAATCAATATATATATTTTTATTATATAACTAATACCGGACATTACAGGGTTGTAAGATTAACAAATACAAATAATACAGGTACATCTCCTTTAATTTTATTCGATCAGTCAGGGCTCTCTGCCATTATCCATGTTGCAGGAAACTTACACTTTGGCAGAGATAATAAACTATACATATCTATAGGAGAAAATAATCTTTCTTCAAACTCACAATCATTATCAACATTTAAAGGAAAAATTCTAAGGATAAATAAAGATGGTTCTATTCCATCAGATAATCCGTTTTATGATGACGGAAATCCTTCAATCGGCAATGATGACAGAATATGGGTCTTAGGTCTAAGAAACAGTTATGATTTTATTTTCAGTCCATTCAATGATTCACTTTACGCTACCGAAAATATGCAGGGTTCGCCGGATGAAGTGAATTATATTACCAAAGGAAAGAATTATGGCTGGCCTGTTTGCCAGGGATATTGTAATCCTTTTAACCAGCTTTATAAGCAGCCACTGGATACGATATTTGGCAGCGGAGCTCAAAATTTTGCGCCAACCGGAATATTGATTTATAATGGAAATATCATGCCGGAATTATATGGAAAAATGATTTATTGTGGTGTTGGATCTGGACCAATAAAAGGGATTATTAAGGCAGAATTAGGCCGTCCGCCATTATATGATACTATAATGAATCATTCAATCATTAATCCAACAAATTTATTTTTGTGTATTAAACAAGGTATGGATGGCTATATATATCTTTCTAATTCATTAGGTTTGATTCAAAAAATGGTTTATAACACTACAGGGATTACTGACCCTGAAATTCCCAGAAGATATATTTTACAGCAAAACTATCCAAATCCTTTTAACCCGGTAACAAAAATAAAATATTCATTACAAAGAGAAAGCCGTGTTACATTAAATATTTATGATATCGAAGGAAGAGAAATATCTATTTTGGCTGATGGATATAAATCACCCGGAGAATACGAAGTTTCATGGGATGCAGAGAACTTCCCAAGCGGAGTATATTTTTACAGGTTGACAGCAGGTAATTTTTCAGAAGAAAAAAAGATGGTATTATTGAAGTAATGTTGTATATTCATCTGAATACTCCAAGCGAGACTGCTGGTATAGTCATCGGATGAAGTGAATTTACTTATTCTCAAAACCATACCTTATTACTTCCTCAAGTATATCCCGGTTGATATCTTTCAAAGCTTTGAATTTAATGCAGTAACCGGTCACGCTT
>CAZOAP010000102.1:0-11337 GCA_964577645.1 uncultured Ignavibacteriales bacterium | reverse complement strand
TATTTCATTTGTATTGAAAGGATTATAAAACACTCTTTCAGGCTGGCGGAAACTGTACGAGGTTACTGAATTAAATACAGGATTAGCTGATGATATATTGCTGCTGTAAAATAACCCGTTTATTTCACTTGTCATAAATGCTATATCAGGGTTATCCGGACTGAATGTAACAGATGTAACCCTATCTGTGGTATTTATCTTTACCCAGTTAATTCCGCGGTTCGTGGTTCTGTATAAACCACCTAAACCGTTCGGTGGTCCGCCCCAGCCGCTGAATACACCTGCATACCAGGTATTCTGTGAAGCATCATGCGGATATACAACAATATCCTTCGTCCAGTACTGCATTCCCGAATGGCTTCTGTCAGCCCATGTTGTACCCTGGTTTGTACTTACAAAAACACCAGAGCTTGCTGTAAATACACCAGCTGCTGTTCTTCTTCCGGAATAAGTACATATTAGCGTGCCATCATTGAGTACTTTCACATTAAATGGATGGCCTTCAGTTCTTGGCGGCAGTGAAACACGGGTCCACGTTGAAGCAGCGCCGTTTTGAATATCGTTTGAAATGAATATTCCACCCTGTGTGCTGTGTATAACACTTGCATACATTCTGTTTGTGTTTGTTGGATCAAGTGAGAGCCATATTACCGGGTGATTGAAGTTATGCATTGTTTGCCATACAGCACCATTGTTAGATGACAATAGTATCATACCAAGCCCTGCATCGATTCTGGAATCCTGCAGATATGTGCTCTGGTACATATCATGTATTGTAGATGTTGCACCGTAGAGAGTTCCGTTAGCATGTTTTACCGTGTGATACATTGTATTTTGTGTATGGCCGCTGTAATTAAATGACCAAAGCCCACCAGAGTTTGTTGAACGTATTCCCCGAATATCAGAATATGAGGCGAACACGTTGTTTGCATCGCTCCATGTTAACCACCAGCAGGAAGTATTTTCAAGTCCGTTGCCATCATAGCTTTTACCGGGGGTAATTATTGTGTTCATGGGGTTCTGTGTTGCCTGGGTAACATATGTCTGCTGCCATGTTGCCGCACCGTTTGTACTTACGTGTATAAAACCAAAATCTGAGATTGCAATCCTGTTTATATCAAGCGGTGAAACTGTAAAACCCATGGCACACTCACCATATCCCCAGCCTCTATCTCCGCCGGTGCCTGACCAGCCTGTCACAATATTTTGATTATTAGCAGTGATTATTGTCTGCACCCAGCCAGTACCTGCATTGGTACTTTTAAACACAGTGGGGAATCCCGTGCTGTTACTGCCTGCTGCATATACTGTATTAATATTATTTAAAGCCATAGAAACAAAGAAAGGGAAATCTGTACCCTGTGCAATGCCTGTCATTTTAAGTGACCATGAAGGCTGCCCGTAATCAATTGAATAAATACCTTTTGATATATCCCAGTAATCACTGCCGGGAATTCCTGCATATATATCATTCCTGTCAGCAGTAACAGCAAAGAATCTTGTTATACCGGATTGCTCAGCACCTGCAAATGAGAGCAGCCCGTTTGCAGCAGGTATACCGTTCAAAGCTGTCATTGTAAATGTGCTGCCGCTGTTGGTTGATACCAAAAGGCCGTCATTAGTGCCTATAAAAATTCTGGATGTATCAAAAAATACACCAGCAACATGACATCCGCCACCAGAGGAGCTGGTGTATTTCAATGTAAATGATGAACCGCCGTTATTTGAGAACCATAGCTGTGAGTAATCAGTAAGAATTATATTATTTGGATTGTATAGATCTGAGAATAACGAAAAAGCTTCACCGTTTGTGGGATCTGAAGCAAGATTGCTCCAAGTTGCACCGCCATCAGTTGATCTGGAGGGAGTTGAAACATCATTTTTATGATTTATGCAGTACATAAGCAGGGGGGTAACAACATTAAACTGTACCTTTGAATTAGAGCCTCCCTGTATTTGTGTAAAATTTACCGGCTGCCATGAAACTCCTGTATTTGAGGAACGGAACAATTCACTCATATCACATCCGGCAAAAAGCTCGTTAATGTTGTTTGGATTAAACGAGGGTGAAAACAATGCCCCGCCGCCTCCGGTACCTTTTGATATCCAGTTTGAAGGCTGTGACTGCAATGAGAAACAAAATATAATTAATATAAAAAACGAAGTGAAACAAAACTTGTTGAGTAACATATGCTGTTCCCCCTGTTATAAGCTGTTAATCAATCATAAATATACAGGTAAGTTAATACTTAAACTCTTGTGTTTCTTCACCTTTTAAGGTGATAATAATGAGCTGTTATTTGTACTGAAAAATATACTGTTCGCCTTCTTTTAAGATCTTAATGCTTTCTGAGTACGGTTTTGATATAGCCATACCAGTTGCGGAGTTTGAGCCATATCTCTCAGCAAGGTCTTTCAGAACATATACAGGAATATTGGGATCATCGAAATACTCCAAAGCACCGTAATGAACAGGTATCATATAATCAGCTTTTAATTCATCAAATACTTTCAGTGCACCAAGTGATGCCAGGTGATAATAACTGCCGTCAGTCTCACAGTCACGGCAGGGTCCCACGGGAACTAATGCAAGATCTATCTTATATTGCGCGCCTAAATATTTATAAGCATATTCATCATAAGTAGTATCCCCTCCGTAAAAAACAGTGATACCGTTATATTCAATTATATAACCTGTACACCCGGGTACCATCCATGTATAGCTATCCATTCCGTACCTACCGCCCTGGTGTTGTGCAAATACTGCTGTTACTTTCACCCCGTTTATGGTTTTTGATTCACCGATATAACCCAGCTCTTTTGAATTAGCTGTCTTAAGCCGTATCATTTCCATATCATATGAGGGCAGGTATTCCTCTGCACCAATAGGCACAATAAGCTTAGCTTTCGGGAACCGTTTATCAAGATCTTTCAGGCTGCCTAAGCTCATATGGTCCATATGGGCATGTGAAACCAGTACCATATCCAGCCTTGGAATATCCTTTATATCCAGTCCTGCTTCAACCTTTCTTAAAACTACCCCGGAAATTACATCCTCAAATACAGGGTCAATAAGCAGTACTTTATCATCTATCTGCAGTAGTACGGTAGAGTGTCCGACCCACAATGCTGAGAGTCTTACGTTATCCTGAACGGGGTGCCGGTTCTTGTTCGTAACACGTTCAGGTTCGCCAAAAATGGATTCACCAATACTTTTAATCCCTACCCTTACAGGCCAGCATCCTATGATAGTTACGAGCATTGTGATAAATAAAAATATAACTGTTCTTTTCATTAAATAGGATTAAAAGTATTTTAAATAAAAGCTGATATTGTACCTGCTTCTTTTATCAAAGTTGTAGCTGAACTGAAGACCCACAAATCCGAATAAAAAATATACTCCGCCTTCAGCTGACCAGTATCCGTTGTTTCCGGATTTATCATCACTTCTGTGGGTATATTTGCCTCCAAGTGAAAACGAGATTTTTTCACCGTCGCCTTTAATTGGCATAATCAACCTGCTGCCCGCACTGATACCGAACCTGGATAAACCGGAATATTTAAAACCGGTTACAGCCCATTCCGGCTGAACGAAAATATCCATTGACCCGGTAAAACGTCTTACTGGATTTATCTTAAAGAATTGCAGGGGAGAAGTATATTTATTTGAACGGAATGAAATATTAAGCGGTATAAGCTGCCACCTGAGCCCGAATTGTAATTTTGAATTTTTGCCATCGGAATCCTGTATTATTACCGGGGAAGGGATGATCTGCATTATAGCCCAGGAAGTATACATTTTCTGATAATCTGTGCTATCCTGGGAAAGGGTTTTGAGATCGATCGATAAGAAAAAGATTAAAACTGCAAATATGAACGGTTTTATCAAGTTAACCCTGCTTTTGGTTTGGATAGATTTGCTAAGTTTAATAGTCATATTTATAATAAAGTTTCTTAAATAATAATAAAAAGGTACATAAACAAAGGTTTGTATTAAATCTTCCAATAAATACAAAGTATGGATTCCCGCCTTCGCGGGAATGACAAAGAAAACTGGCGATATAAATCATTGAATTGCAACTTCTTTTAATTTTAGCTATTTTTGTTAAATTCGTTAAAAAATTTAAATAATCACGGAGATTTATAATGGCAGTAGTTGATATTGTAATGCCCAAGATGGGCGAATCAATAATGGATGGCAGAATACTTAAATGGTATAAACAGCCTGGCGATAAAATTGATAGAGACGAGACACTATTTGAAATTTCAACTGATAAAGTGGATACAGAAGTACCTTCAGCTGAAGGCGGAATACTTGTAGAGTTATTGTTCAATGAGGGTGATACTGCCAATGTTGGTGATGTAGTTGCGAGAATTGATACAGATGCGGCCAATGCACAGGTAAAGACCGGTGTTACAGCCAAAGCAGAAGTAAAAGAAGAAGCTAAACCGGAAGTTAAGGCTGAAGAAAAAGCACCGGAGCAGAAAAAAGAAACTGTACAGGCTCCCGAAGCTGAAACCAAAACAGGTTCAGGCAGCGGATTTTATTCACCGCTTGTTCTGAATATTGCATCCAAAGAAGGTGTTACAATGGATGAGCTTTCAGCTATCAAAGGCACAGGTAACGGCGGCAGGGTAAGGAAACAGGATATACTTGCATATGTTGAAGACAGGAAATCAGGCAAGGTAACAAAGCCTGAAGCTCCAAAAGCTGCACAGGGCGGCACCACAACACCTTCAACTGCAAAAGCTGTTACAGTTGAAAAGAAACAGCAGGAATATAAGGCACCGGAAATTCACCGCTCAGTTGATCTCACAAATCTTTATAATATGCCGGGCGTGGATGTTGTTCCAATGGATACACTGCAGTCAAAAATGGCTGAACATATGATAATGAGCATACAGACCTCACCGCATGTGGCTGCTATTGCTGAGTGTGATATGAGCTCTGTTGATAGAGCCCGTAAAGTACTGGGTGATGAGTTCCTGAAACGCGAAGGATTTAAGCTTTCATATATG
This sequence comes from uncultured Ignavibacteriales bacterium, assembly GCA_964577645.1. GTDB lineage: Bacteria > Bacteroidota > Ignavibacteria > Tepidaquicellales > OLB5 > OLB5. The sequence continues at coordinate 6,318 of CAZOAP010000102.1, read as the reverse complement.
CCGTTTATCTGCGAAGCTGTTGTTAAGGCTTTAAAGGATTTCCCGCTGGTAAACGCTTCAATTGACGGAACAAATATCTTAGTTAAGAGTTTTATTAATTTAGGGATAGCTGTTGCAATGGATAACGGCGGACTTATCGTTCCCGTTATAAAAAACGCAGATTCAAAGAATCTGACAGGAATTGCAAGGGAAATGACCGATCTTGCTAAACGTGCAAGGGTTAAGAAATTAACGCTTGATGAGATCCAGGACGGTACATTCACTATCACAAACTACGGCGTGTTTGGTAATATCATAGGTACACCTATTATAAACCAGCCGCAGGTAGCAATATTAGGTACAGGCGCAATTAAGAAACGCCCCGTTGTAGTCGAAACATCAGAAGGCGATGCAATAGTAATAAAGCCAATGATGTATTTAACGCTTTCATTCGATCACAGGCTGATAGATGGAGCATTAGGCGGTAAGTTCGTAATGAAGGTAGTTGAATACCTTGAAAATTATACTGTCTAAATAATACATAATGCTTCACAGAACATTTCGGCTTTTGCTTTGCGGGGTTTACTGGTTTGAATAAAATAAATTAAATCATATGACAAATTCATTCGGAACGCCCCCTGATCAAAGTATATTACAGGGAGATGAGAAAATGCTTGCGCTTTTTTCTCATCTTTCCTTATTTTTAGGGGGTATCATTTTACCGATTATCTTCTGGGCTACCAACAAGGATAAATCCAGGTTCGTGACGTTTCACGCGCTTCAGGCTTTGTGGTTCCACATTGCTTATGTTGCTGTTATCATTATTTGGGTCTTTGCTTTTGTAATTATTGCAATTGTTGGCGGACTTGGTATCGGTGCTTTTACCAGTGCCACAGGAAGCAAGGAAATGCCGTTCTTTTTTATTATCATAATGATAGGTTTCTATGCGACCCTGTTTGCAATATTGTTCGGTGCTATTGCATATTCTGTTTATATGGGAATAAAGTCATACCAGGGTAATTTAGTAAAGTATCCCATTATAGGAAAAAAGGTTTACGCGAAGGTATATGGATCAGCAGGTTAATCAGATAGAAGAACCCGGGCAGAATGAGAAGATGCTTGCAATGTTCTCGCATCTTTCATTTTTCTTCGGCAGTCTTATACTGCCATTGATATTCTGGGCTGTAAACGGCGGCAAATCAAAATTTGTCAGTTTTCACTCACTGCAGTCTTTATTTTTTCATTTGTTATATACTTCAGTTATAGTGGCAATAGTAATTTTTGCAGCTGTAATTGGTATTTTAACCGGATTCATGAAAACAGGTATGCATCACAACAGCACTCCTGATCCGTTTCACCTCATTGTTATGATAGCTTTCGGTTTGTTCATTGGATTGATAGCACTTGGATGTATGATACTTGCTATAGTAAATGCAATATCTTCATACAAAGGCGGGATGAAAAAATATCCGATCATTGGAAATATTGTTTATAAAAAAGTTTACGGTTTAAATTGACCTCACCCCCAACCCCTCTCCTAAAAGGAGAGGGGAGTAAGGTGCGAAAATTTTCGATTTTTGTTCCCCATCTCCCTCCGGGAGAGGGGATTAGGGGTGAGGGTAAAAATCAAGAAAAAAAAATATGCCAGAATTAGTACAAATAAAATATATAAATACGCATCAGAAGAAGCATTCAGTTGAAAATCCTGAAATTGAAAATAACCGCAGGCCTGAATGGCTTAAAGTTAAGCTTCCAACAGGTGAAAATGTTAATTTTTTAAAAGAGCTTGTAAGCAAGAAGAAGCTGAACACTGTATGCGAAGATGCACGCTGCCCCAATATGGCTGAGTGCTGGCACCGCAAAACTGCAACATTTATGATACTCGGTGAAGTTTGCACCCGCTCATGCGGTTTCTGCTCAGTAAAGCTTGGCAAACCGGATGCACTGGATTATGATGAGCCAAGGAGAGTAGCTGAATCTGTGAAAGAGCTTGGCCTCAAACACGCAGTGATAACATCAGTTGATAGAGATGACCAGAAAATGGGAGGTGCTGATATTTTTGCTATGACAATTAATAATATTCGTGAGCTCTCACCGGATTGTAAAATTGAGGTATTAATACCTGACTTCCGCGGTAACTGGGAAGCGCTGGATCTTGTTATAAATGCAAGACCTGATATCTTAAACCACAATATTGAAACTGTTCCAAGGATGTATCATTATGTTAGACCACAGGCAGTTTACGAAAGAACACTTGAGCTTTTAAAGATCGGTAAAGAAAAAGGTTTAATTACAAAAAGCGGCTTTATGGTTGGTCTTGGTGAAACTGATGAAGAAGTTTATGACTTAATGAAGGACCTGAAATCTGTTAATTGTGATATCGTTACTATTGGTCAATACTTACGGCCTACTAAAATACATTTACCTGTTCAGAGATATGTGCATCCTGATATTTTTAAAGAGTACAAGCTTAAAGGTAAAGAAATGGGATTCCGTCATGTAGAATCGGGTCCGCTGGTAAGAAGCTCATATCATGCAGATGAGCAGACAGTTTAAAACAGGAATAATAAATTTATACAGGAGCATTTTTATTGCGTAAATTACAGATCATCATTTTACTGGTATTTTCATTTCAGTTCTCTCATGTAATATTCTCACAAAAGCTGAACCCGGAAACAACTGAATACAGGTACTGGGTATATTTTAAAGATAAAGGTGATTATAAACCAGGAACTATACTGACACCCGGCAGCGAGGGTTATAATCTTGCAAAATCTGAGTTAACAGAAAAAGCACTTTGGCGCAGGTCAAAAGTACTTTCACCGGATATGATTGTGAACTATGATGATATTCCCGTTAATGAAAAATATATTGATGGTTTAAAATCATTGGGCTTAAAGCTGAATGCAGTATCAAAATGGCTGAATGCTGTAAGCATATTTGCAAAAAAAGATAAGCTTGAAGAGATAAAGAAGCTTGGTTATGTTGAAAAGATAGAAGGAGTTGCATTCCTTGAATATGTGAAGGCAGTTCCTTTAAAGAATAAGGAAATTATAAAGTACAATGAAGTTCTTCCAAAGACCAAATATGATTACGGGTATTCCTATTGGCAGAATGAACAGATCAAGGTACCTGAGCTCCATGATATCGGTGTTACAGGATTTGGAACAACTGTTGGAATGTGTGATGACGGTTTTAACTGGAGAAGACATGAAGCATTAAAAACACGCAATGTTAAGGCTGAGTATGACTGGATCTTCAAAGATGATTCAGTGCAGTACCAGCGCTCACCCAACCAGATACCGGGTGACAGCTATGACCAGGACGGGCATGGAACTTCAACAATGTCAACATTAGGCGGCTTTATGCAGGGCCAGCTTATAGGTCCCGCATTTGATGTGGATTTTTATCTGAGCAAAACTGAGGTCGGCGAATCTGAAACCCCGGTTGAAGAAGATTACTGGCTGGAAGGTGTTGAATGGATGGAATCACAGGGTGTAGAGGTTATTTCAAGCTCACTCATTTATAAACCGTTTGACCTGCCCAATAACCAGTATTATTATAAGGATATGAACGGCAAAACAACTATCATTGTCAGAGCGGCAGAGCATGCAGCGATGCTTGGTATTGTTGTTGTGAACTCTATGGGCAATGAAAACCAGACTGATCCGCCAAGTATTGTATCACCGCCTGATGGTGAGCATGTAATAGCTGTTGGTGCAGTTGATAGTGCGGGACATATTGCTTATTTCAGCTCAAACGGTCCCACAAGTGACGGCAGGATGAAACCTGAAGTTGTTGCAATGGGTGTTGATGTTTATGCAGCTGCATCGTATTCTTTTACATATGATACTGCGGGGTACAGTTATGTAAGCGGAACATCGTTTTCGGGTCCGCTGACAGCAGGTGTGTGTGCGCTGATACTTTCTGTACATCCTGAACTTACCCCTGACCAGGTGAAAGAAGCGCTTAAAATGACAGCTAACAGGAAGGACTCACCAAATAATGTATATGGTTGGGGACTTGTTAACGCTTTTGATGCTGCTTTATATTACGGAATGATAATGAGCAATAAACCTGAGCTTACCCAGGTTGGCGATAACCAGAGCATTTCGATCAATGTATTTTCAAACAATACGGTTGTACCGGAATCAGTAAAATTATTTTATTCACTAAACGGCGGCGAGTTTGTTGGATTGCCAATGATGCTTGCTGAGAAGACGGGTGATAACAATTCAGGCAAATATACAGTATCAGTACCGTTTGATATGAAAACAGAAAATGTGAAGTTCTATTTTTCTGCATCTGATGATAAGGATTCAAAGACATCACCGTATTCAGCACCGGCAAAGTTCTTTTACTTTAACCCGGATACAAAGAAGCTGGAAATATATTAATACTTTATGTCTGTCACCCTGAACTTGTTTCAGGGTCTGTTCATTTAGATGCTGAAACAAGTTACTAAAGTCGCAGCAGCATGACATATATTGCAAATCTTATATTTTATTAAAATTTATTTTAAGTTAGATAGAAAAGGTTTTTGAGTAAATTACACTTAACAAATAAAGAAACAGAAAAAGCAATTCTTGTTTGCACAACAATTCCCAAATCATCCACTGCAAAATCAGTTAAGCAGAAGATATTTAAAGAGCACCTGGAAGAGCTGGAATTTTTGACACAGACAGCAGGTGCTGATGTAGTTGATAAAGTTTACCAGGAGCGAGATAAGATAGATAAATCACTCTTCATAGGTAAAGGCAAAGCACAGGAAATCGCTAAAAAAGTTGAAGATGATAAGATAGATCTTGTGATCTTTGAAAATTCACTTTCACCAACACAGATAAGGAATCTTGAGAAGATAATTAAGTGCAAGGTTATAGATAAACCCGCGCTCATACTTGATATATTTGCATCCAATGCAAGGACTGCAGAAGCTAAAACACAGGTTGAGCTTGCCCAATTGCAGTATTTGCAGGCAAGGCTTACAAGGCAATGGACGCATTTATCCAAACAGCTCGGCGGTATCGGTACAAAAGGTCCTGGTGAAACCCAGATCGAGACCGATAGAAGGCTAATAGGTACGCGTATATCACTGCTTAAGGAAAAGCTGAAAAGGATTGAAGAGCAGCGCAAGACACAGCGCCAGCAGCGCGGCGGATTTTCAAGGATAGCACTGGTTGGTTACACTAACGTAGGCAAATCAACACTGCTTAACCTGCTTACGGATGCAGGCGTGTATGTTGAAAATAAATTATTCGCAACACTTGATACATCAACAAAAGTATTAAAGGAGATCAACGGCGAGAAATTACCGCAGCCTGTACTCATCAGCGATACAGTTGGATTTATCCGCAACCTGCCGCATGATCTTATCGAGTCTTTTAAAAGCACGCTGGCAGAAGTTGTTGAAGCCGATATTCTGCTGCACGTGATTGATCTCTCGAGCGATAGCTACGAAGACCAGATCACAGTTGTTGAGGAAACTCTTAAAGACCTGGGAGCTGATTCAAAGCAGGTTGTGATGGTGTTCAATAAAGTTGATAAGCTGGCCAGTGATAACAAACAGGTGCTTATTACTGCATTAAAGCAAAGGTATCCCAATTCAGTTTTCATATCAGCTTTTAAAGGCATTAACATGGGCAGCCTTTTTGATAAGATAATTGATATGATGAGAAGCGAGATAGAGGAAGTTGAAGTGAAAATTCCTGCAAACGATCCCGATGCGTATAAGATAATCAACTTGCTTCATGAAGAAGCTGATATAGTTTCAACAAAATATCTGACAAAATTCATAAAGCTTAAAATTAAAGGCAACAGCAATAATTTAAAGAAAATACTGAGCGGCTTAAGCACAAAAACGGCGCCGCCAAGAGGAAAATTAAAAAAGAATAGAAAGGAATTGCCTGCGGAGGTGGTTTAACAGTGCGGGCAGCTTGAGATATCATGTCAACAAATTATAAAGGTGTGGATTATTTCAATATAGATGCTCTTCTTAGTGAAGAAGAAAGAATGATACGCGATACTACGCGTGATTTTGTTACAAATGAAGTTATCCCGGTAATTGAAAAACATAACCAGGCTATGACTTTCCCCAGGGATTTAATTCCCAAAATGGCTGAGCTTGGATTTTTCGGTCCAACCCTGCCGGCTGAATACGGCGGCATGGAAGTTAATAACGTTGCATACGGATTGATGATGACTGAGCTTGAAAGGGGAGACTCCGGTTTAAGAAGCTTCGCATCGGTGCAGTCAGGGCTGGTAATGTATCCAATTTACGCTTACGGAAGTGAAGAGCAGAAGAAAAAATGGCTGCCATCACTTGCAAGGGCTGAGAAGATC
>CAZOAP010000101.1:0-11368 GCA_964577645.1 uncultured Ignavibacteriales bacterium | reverse complement strand
AAAACCGAACGGCACTGAACTTCTATATCGTATGAAATGATATTACCTTCATCATCCAGCGTAACACCCGGAATTTTCTTTGAGCCGCGCTCACGGGGTCCCACCCCCGAAAGGAATAATAAATTGCCCGCACGCCTTGCATGCGGGTACAATCCAACCGGTTCAGGCGCTTTGCCTGAATTTATAATATCGTTAGTATCTTTTTCTGCCATTAATTATTTAAAAAATTCTTTCGCATCAGGTTTTATATAAGCGCTTATTTCATTATACGGAATGTATATTTTAACTTCACCATCAGCATAGGATGCTATTTCATACGGTGTGTAATTGAACATGAGTGTACCCGGTGTAATTATAAAGTTATCATTCACCGGAATTGTATCAACAAATAAGCCTGCTTCCATAAGTGATTTTTCAGGTGAAACTTTATTCTGAAGTCTGTAATTCTTCTCAAGCAGTTTAGGCAATGCTTTTATTCCCGCTGAAGTTAAAATATCACTCAGCTTTATTATACGTTTTCTCTTCAGGTCAAGATTTGTAAAACCTGTTCCGTAATTACCGTGAGCGCCGCCTGTATAAGTATAATTATATGAACCAAGCACAAAGATATTTTCGTCTTCATAAACAGGTGAGATCACCTCATTCCAGTCAAGTGAATAGCTCCAGCCGCCATCAGCCACTTCATCTTTTTTCACATCTGCATTCTGGTCACGGAATTCCTTCATATACTTCTTCTTATTTTCAAGCATTAAACCACCTATCTCTGTTAATCCTGAGCGCATATCCATCAGCTTTAATATTGAATTCCTGATAAAGAGCGCATTTTCATATTTATCAATAGGCCAAACGGTTCCTTCCATGTATGTTGCCTGTGGTGTTTCAAGATCTTTAAATAGCCTTTCAGAGCCTTCTACATATACAAAATCAAATCCGCTGGATGCATTGGATGTCAGCTTGAAATCCAGCTTATTGGATTCATCTTCAGTATCGATCCACACACCTGAATATGAATTACTTTTATAAATTCCCTTAAATATCTCGGAATAATCATATGAGTAATATGAATCCAGCTCAAGAGAATCATTCTTTAATGTGCCGAAGAATTCCATGGGTTTTTTATACTTGTTGTAATAGTAATATCCCCGGATGTTCTCCCCATACAATACCATATGTACTGTTACAGGATAACTGCCTATATTGCCTTCAAATACTTTATACCAGCTTTTATCGCCGCTGAAGCTGTTGCTGATAAAAAACAATAATAATAACAAAAATGCTGATTTTTTCATGTTTTTAAGCTTTTTACAAAGGGACCTTCTATTTCCCCATTAAAACAAAATTATGAATATTGTAGTGTAAAAACAATTGTAAAGTTCCTCTTTGCTTAACAATAATTTAATGTTTTTGCAAAAACTTATTCATTGATACTGGAAATCTTATCGGTTATTTTGGTTCTCTAAAAAATTTCAATAAACAATTTAATACTACTAAAATGGCAATAAAAGATGCATTCATAGCAGAGCTTAAACAGGAAGCTGCAAGCACAAGGAAAGTACTTGAGCGTACACCAATGGATAAACCTGACTGGGCACCACATTCAAAATCAATGAAGCTTGGTAACCTGGCAAACCATGTTGCTGAGCTTTTAAGCTGGACCATGGTAACTATGGACCAGGATGAGCTGGATTTTGCAAAGTTTGAGTACAAACCCGAAATACCCAAAACAACAGAGGATCTTGTAAAGAAATTTGACGGCATGGTTGAAAAAGCTATAGCATGCCTTGAAAAATGTGATGATGCAAGGTTTATGGAAAACTGGACAATGAGAAATGGCGACAAAATATTTATGACAATGCCAAAAGCTGCAGTACTGCGCTCATTCACTTTTAATCATGAATACCATCACCGCGCGCAGTTAAGTGTTTATTTAAGGCTTCTGGATATCCCCGTACCCGGCATCTACGGTCCAACCGCAGATGAACCAATGTAGTATTGTGAAAAACCAATGTTGTTTTATGTAAAATGGATATCCGTGAGGAAGCATTAAAGGAACACTCAAAAAAACAGACACTCAAAATTGCTGCCTGGATAGGTAATAACGAAGACCGTTTCAGGCAGTATCTTTCTTTATTCCTTTATGATGAGTACAGGGTTGTTCAGCGTATTTCATGGGTGTTATGTCTTATTGCAGAAAAATACCCGGGTCTTGTTGAAAAGAATATCGGAACAATAATCAAAAGGCTTGATGATAGCGGTATTCATGTTGCTGTTAAGAGAAATGTGGTTAGGGTTTTACAATTTTTAAAGATCCCCGCAAAATATCACGCAAAAGTATTTAACCATTGTATAAATTTTTTAACAGACCCTAAAGAAACGGTAGCTGTCAGATGTTTTTCAATGACAGTAGCAGCAAGCCTTGCACAAAAATATCCAGAGCTGGCTGGTGAAGTCATAGAAACTATAAATATATCGATGAAAAATTCAACGGCAGGGCTAAAGTCACGCAGCAAAATGGTTTTGAAGCAATTGAATAAATTAATATAATTTATCTGCTATTTCCCTGGCAATATAGCTTGAAAGTGCTATTCCCATCCCGTTACAGCTTGTTGCTGCTATAGTATTCTGATCAATATTAATTATCTCAGGCAGTTTGTCTTTGGTAAATCCCATTATTCCTGTCCACTTATCTTCAATTATATAATCAGTCCCTGGCAGTATCATATTATCCAGCTTATCTTTTAAGTCATTTAAAATTTTTTCATTGAAGCCAAAATCAAATGATTCCTCAGCTTCAAAATCCAGGTTCCTTCCGCCGCCAAATATCACCCTTTTGCCGTAATTCCTGAAATTATAATAGCCTTCATTGTAATGGAATATGCCTTTGAATTTAAGCCCTTCTATCGGAGCAGTTATTACAACATGTCCCCTGCCTGGTTTTACCACAGGTTTTGGCAGCAGTTTATTTACAAATGCATTGGCGCAAATAATGACTTTTTCAGCTGTAAAGCTGACTGATTCATTCATAGCTGAATGCCATAAAGATACCTTCCCGGGTGAAATTTCTTTTACTTCAGCACCATTGATAAGCTGTATACCCAGGAATTGAGCATATTTTATCAGGGTTTTCATCATTTCACCGGTATCTATCTGTGCCTCAAAAGGTGAGTAAACCATATGCGAAACAAGCCCGGTATTAAAACCGAATTCCTTTATCCTGCTGTCAGAAATTTCAAAAACATCCTTGCCAAAAATATCTCTTAACAAACCGTTAACACGTTCTATTTCCTTCACAGCCGGTGAGTGGGGAGTGTCCAGCAGGTCATACCCGCCGTATGAAATATACCCTATCTTATTTTCAGCAAGCCTTTCCTTTAAATAGTTGATCCCCTTCCATCTTTTTTCTACCAGGCTCAATGTTTCAGCTACACCTTTTAATGCAAAATCTGCAAGTATTTCAGTAATTGAGCCAAAGCAAAGGAACCCTGCGTTTTTTTTTTTTTTTTTTGTTGGAAGCACACCGCGCTCAAGGATAAGGATATTTTTATCCGGGTAGCGTTCTTTAATTTCGCATGCTGCAGAAAGTCCCAATATACCGCTGCCAACTATGATAACATCATACTTAAGCAGCGAGTTTTTTTCCCAGAAAGAAAGCATCAGTCTTCAAACTCCTCATCTTCTTCAACTTTTTTCTTCCTTGTTCTCTGTTCAAGCTCGTCATCTTCTTTACTTTGTGCTGAGCGGAATATCATTTCAAGCTCAGGTGAAAATACTTTAAGCCTGTTATAGAATTTGGCAATAAAAAGTGTTCCGTCAGGCAGTACTGTAATTTTATCTTCATCTTCAAGCAAGCCGCCTTCTTTTAAATCTGTAATTATAGTTTCAAAGCTATCACCGGAGGTATGATACCTTATCACCCTAGTATTTGATTTATCATCGGTTCCAATCATATAAATATATCCGCGTTCATCCTGTACAGGCCTCCCTTCTTTGCTGCTTAAGGGAATATATTTACCCCATACCCTTGTTCCCGAAGTTTCATATTTTGCAAGCTCACCATCGCTTGAGCTTCTATCAAGCATATAAAGGTAGCCATCAATGCCAATTTTAAAATATGTGAAATCACCGCTCACCCGTTTTGGAGCGCTTTTCAGATCTTTAACATATGGAGCCCATTCGCCGTCATTATCGGGTATTGGGTCACCATTACCCGCTGAAAACAAACCGAATTTCTTAGCTTCCCACAATAATAACCTTTCTCCATCTTCATTAAACCGCGCAAAAGTATTATTTATTACCATTAGCAGTGAGCCATCGCTGTATGGTATCACACTTGTGCAGCCTTTCATGTTAAGCTTTTCCCTTTTTTTATCACCTTCAAGCTTGCTTATTGTTGAGCCGTCTGCAGAAGATAATTTAAGGAGTGAGTGTTTTCCTTCATCCCACAGATAAAGGTTACCGTCTATTGCAAGCTCTATGTGTGCATGTTCATGATCGTAATGCAGGCCTTTTCTCACCCATCTTGTTTTCATATCTTTGGTAATAGACCACACAATAAAATCATCTTCACTTTCAACAGCTGAAGCAAAATATACATTACCATCCCTGTCAGATATCATATCAGATAAATAATACCATTCAGGTATACCGTCCTTTAAAGATACGGTATTCTCATCAAGCACCATATACCAGCGCTCAACTTCTTTTGCCGGATGCAGCCTGAACCAAAGGTCATCAGGAAGGTATATCTGGGAGCTGCAGAACTTGCAGCTTATCATCCTGTCAGTTCCGTCAATTTCAAGATTGCCTGCGCAGGAAGGACATGTGAAGAGAACCGGTTTTGATGATGCCGGTAATTTCCCGGCTTCGGGATTGATCTTTAGCTGGTCTTCATCTTCACCCGCCATGAAGAGAACCTGCGGAAAGCATGCAGCAACCAGCTCAGAAGGTTTCCTTACTGATATTTCATTCTGGCACTTTGTACAATTAACATGCCCTGTAGATGAATATTCCCCGATCTTAGCCAGATCAATCGGTGTTTTGCATTTACCGCACCTTGGGTCCTGCCTGCCGTACGTCAGGTTATAAGTGTACTGTCCCCTCATTATAGTTGAAGGCTGGCCTTCGCCTACTTTAAAATCAGGAGCTTCTTTAACGGCATCTTCAAGCAGGTTTTGCCATTCTTCTTCGGGGAAATTATTGTATTTATTGCATGAGGGGCATAGTATCTTTTCTGTAAATGCATTCAGCATTATTGGTGAGCTGCAGTGTTTGCATGAAGTTTTCAGTTCAAAGCAGATTCCGATCATATTTTTAATATTATATTATTTTATGAAAAGTTTTACTTTCCATATCCCACCGGCAGTATTTTTTTAAATCTTTAATATCATTAATGCTTCTATACCTTTTAACTTTATAACTTTATAACTTTATAACTTTATAACTTTATAACTTTATAACTTTATAACTTAATATCTTTACAGCTTTATACAAACATTCTTTGGTTCAGTAAAAAATCTTAGTGCTTCCATGCCGCCTTCCCTGCCAACCCCTGAGGATTTCATTCCCCCAAAAGGTGTGCGCAGGTCGCGTACCATCCAGCAGTTTATCCATACAATACCAGTCTGAATATTTGCAGCAATCCTGTGAGCGCGTGAAAGATTCTCTGTCCATATAATTGATGCCAGCCCGTATTCTGTACTGTTTGCCATCATGAGTACTTCAGATTCAGTTTCAAAGGGAATAATAGTTACCACGGGACCGAATATTTCTTCCTGGTTGGTTCTGCAGTTATACGGCAGACCTTCTATAATTGTAGGCTCAATGAACCAGCCGTTCTCACACCTGCCTTCTGGTGTAAACCTGTTGCCGCCGCATAAAACTGTTCCGCCTTCATCCTGTGCAAGCTTTATGTAACCAAGGACCTTTTCCATATGTTCTTTTGATACAATTGCGCCCTGGTCGGTATCATTCTGCAGCGGGTCACCAATTTTAAGTGCTTTGGTTCGCTCAACAAGATCTTTTTTGAATTTTTCGTAGATAGGTTTTTCCACAAATATCCTCGAGCCGCACAGACAAATTTCACCCTGGTTTCGGAATGAGGACATAACTGTCGTATTCAGCATTTTCTCATAATTACAGTCAGCAAAAATTATATTCGGATTCTTACCGCCAAGCTCCAGTGAAAGCTTTTTGAACATAGGGGCGGCAACTGTAGCTATATCTGCACCTGTTTTTGTACCGCCTGTGAATGTAATTGCTTTGATTTTTTTATGAACTGTAATTGCCCTGCCGACCTTATGACCGTAACCATGCACAATATTCAATACTCCATCCGGTAATCCCGCTTCTATACATGCTTCCGATAGCAGGTAAGCAGTCATCGGTGTAATTTCTGATGGCTTGGCAACAACACAATTGCCGGTTATTAGTGCGGGAGCTATCTTCCATGTGAACAGGTATAACGGCAGGTTCCACGGTGATATTGCACCAATTATTCCAATCGGGCTGTGGAGCGTATAATTCACTGCCTCGCCTTCCATCTGGTGCGCTTCGCTTGCAAAGCCATGAATTGCTGATGCAAAGAACTCAAAATTTTTGATTGACCTGGGTATATCAACTGTTTTGGCAAGTGTTAAAGGCTTTCCGTTATCAATGCACTCAGCCCTCGCAAATTCAGCCATATCGCGTTTTATAAGCTCAGCAATTTTGAACATTATCCTTGAGCGTTCATCAGGCGGGGTTTGTGACCATCCCGGGAAAGCTGCTTCTGCCGCGGCAACTGCAAGCTCAACATCACGCTCATCGGAATCCGGCACAATACCATATGCTTCACCAATTGCCGGATCATAATTATCAAAATACTTTTCCGATACCGGCTCACGTAATTCACCGTTAATATAATTCTTTATCACAGATTTATCTGATTAAATGATTTCATAGATATTTATTCTGAAAATTGCTAACCACAAACTTAATTATTCAATCACGGCCAATTTAGCATTTCACCACTTCACTATCTCACTATTTCAGCTCTCACCGCAACAGCTAATGACAACATTTTTACACTTCGGGCACTGGTAATGCCCATGCACCCAAATATATTCAACAGCGCTCTGGCAATACGGACAGAATTGGAATTTATTCAGCTTAAGCTTTTTAAAAAGCTCATCCAATTTCCCAGCATCAATGCCTTTATCAGGCTTTGAATTATTTTCTTCCGAATGATCCATAATTGCACATTGCTAATTGATCATTGTTATTTGCTAATTGCCTCAGACCTCTTCCATCAGCGATCTTATCGCTGTGAACTTGCCGCCGAACTTTTCCTGGTGAGCATTTTGCAGCAATGCAGCATGTTCTATCTGGTAGCGTTCGTAATCCTCAACGTTATCACATACATATTGGATAACATATGTAGTGCCCTCTTCCGGCTCAGGTGAAAGCAGCCTGTGCATGCTGTAATTGTTAAAGCATTTTGTTGAAATCACATCCGGTATGTGCTGTGATGTCATCCATTCTACCCAATCATCATGGATATCGTCATCTACATTTATTGTAACGTTGTATGATAGCATAATATATGATTAGTTTAATTGTTTAATTAATTTTTCATTTATAATTTATTACAAACAGTTCAGTCTGCCCCCATCAACAGGCAGATTTATACCATTGATGTACCCTGCCATTGGTGAAGCAAGAAATGCTGCGGCATATGCAAGCTCTTCGGGCTCTGCAAATCTGCCTGCGGGAATTTCACCCATCCACTCGGTTTTAACTTCTTCCACTGATTTACCGCTTGCTTTCGAGCGCGCTTCAAACAAGCCTGTAAGTCTTTCAGTTTTTGTAGCACCCGGCAGAATGTTATTAACTGTAATTCCGAACGGAGCTAGCTCAACTGAAAGCGTTTTTGACCAGTTTGCAACTGCAGCCCGTATTGTATTTGATACACCTAAATTCTTAATGGGCTGCTTTACTGAGGTGGATATGATATTTATTATCCTGCCGTACTTTTCCTTTTTCATTCCTTCATACAAAGCCTGCACAAGTATCTGGTTGCATATTAAATGGTTGCGGAAAGCCAGCTCAAATTCGGATATATCAGCTTTTACTATTTCGCCGCCCCCGGGTCCACCGGTATTATTTACCAGTATATGCACAGGCGGATTTTCGCTGGTAAAGTTATGCAGCTTTGTTCTTAATCCCTCTGGATCAGTAAAATCAGCTACAATAAAATTATGGTTCTGTGTTTTTGTTGCAGGAAGCTCTCTTAATACACCCCTTAATGATTCTTCATTTCTTGCAACCAGTATAACACTTGCACCCGAAGCTGCAAACTCCATAGCAATTGTCCTGCCGATACCCTGCGTACTGCCGCAAACCAAAGCTCTTTTACCTGTTAAATCGATTTTCATTTTTATTTACTTATAAAACCTGTCAGGTTTAAAATTTCATTTATTACTGAATTTAAAGCTTAATTCCTTAATCAGCTCTTCCGGCAATACCGGCAATTCCGAGCGCGGTATAAGGAATGTAGGTAAATTGAACAGGTCCGTAAATATCCTGTGTTTATCAACTGTCGCCATTAAGTACTGGTGACCCGATGAACCGCCTGTACCTATCTTTGCTCCAATCATCCTGTGAACCATCAAAGCGTGCCTGTAACGCCATTCTGTGAAAAGCTCATCTATTTCTACCAAATGATTCAGGAACATGAACGGTAAATGCAGAATAGGTTCATCCCTGTACAGATTTATGAATATTGCTGCAAGCATCGAACGGTTCGAAAGATGTCTCCTCCCTTCTTTTACAAGCTCGTTATGTTTTGCTTCATCAAATAAAGCTTCAAAATTTTCACGGTTCAGCTCAATATTCTTTAACTGGAACTCTCGTTTTTTTTCAGTCAGTGTAGCATTTTCCATGATTATCTTTGTATCATGCTCAAGCATTCTTTCAACAGCCTGCTTATAGCTCTGCCAGAAATTAAAGCTCTGTGAGTTAAGGAACGGAGTGCGCTCAAGCCATTTTTCAACCAATTCGAAGAGCGATGGCTGGTTAACCGTTTCCATTATCATTTTACGGTGATTTTCTTCAAGGGTATTTAAATAATCTATGTTATTGTACTGAATCCTCTTTTCATTTGAAAGGCCCAGCTTATTTTCAATTAAACGGAACTGAAAGCTCTGAAAACCTGATGCGGGGATCAGGAAATCCCTGAACTCAAGGAAATCTAGCGGCGTCATGGTTTCCAATACCCTTAGCTGTTCTATAAGCAGCTTCTGGATCTCTGTTATCCTGTGCAGCCTTGAAACAGCAATTCCGATACTTTTCTCATCAACAACTTCATCACGGAACATTGTATTGACCGAATCAATTTCATGCAGTATCTGCTTGAACCAAAGCTCATACGTCTGGTGTACTATTATAAAAAGCATTTCATCATGCGCCTTATAGCCGTACTCATCACTCTTTGGTTTTTGTGAATTCAGAAGCTGATCCAGCTTAAGATAGTCTGAATAGTAAATAGGCGGAAATTTGCTCATTTTTTATGAATTTAGTGATTTAAGGATGTAAAATAAGGGTATTGGTTTAATAATAAAAGATATAAAAAGTATATTAAAATACTCTGAAAACTGCAAATTTTAAGTAAGTAGTTTCGTTCATTCCGGGTATTGAAGGATGATCGAGTGATGCGCCGTTAAAGTGTACCTGCTGAAGTTTTTTTCCTGCCTTGGCCGCACCGCTGTAAACTGCCTCGAGGAAATCTTCCTGTGAAATGTGATGTGAACATGAAGATGTTACTAAATACCCGTTTATACCAACACAGGCAGCAGCCATTTTATTTAACTTTGCATAACCTTTCAGTGCTGTCGGAATACTCTTCCTGCTCTTGGCAAATGCAGGAGGGTCAACCATCACAATATCAAATGTTCTGCCTGCATCAATGCTCTTCTGTAAATAATCAAATACATCCATTGCAACAAAATCTGTTTCGCTCTTCAGCTCATTCAGCGCAAAATTCTTTTCGGCATTTTCAATCTCGCCTTTTGATGAATCCAGGAATGTTACATAACCTGCACCTGCTTTTGCGGCATGCATACCAAACCCGCCGGAGTTGCAGAATGCATCCAGCACAGTTTTATCCTTTGATAATCTTTCTATGAAATCCCTGTTATCGCACTGGTCAAAATAAAAGCCGGTTTTTTGTGACGCGGAAAAATCGATCTTATATTTCAGCTCACCATCATCAATTACCTCAGGTTTTGTCTCACCAAGATAAACAGTATCATCTTCCGGCAAACCTTCAAGCTTCCTGAAATAACCGTCATTGCGGGTAAAGATATTCTCAGCACCAAGCTCGTCTTTAAGTACATCCACTACAAGCTGAATATTAGCGTTCATACCGAAACAATAAACCTGCAGCACATATGTATTGTTGTATTTATCTATTATTAACCCGGGCAGGAAGTCACTTTCACTGAAAACCATGCGGTATGAATTGCGGTTGGGGTAAAAGGTTTTTCTAAGCTCGTTTGCTTTCAGTATGGAGTCTTTGATATATTCTTCAAGGTCACCATCATAAGTTGAGTTCAGTAAACGCAGCGAGATAAGTGAATTTTTATTATAAAACCCGGTACCAAGATATTCCTTCTGGTCATACAGCTCGGCAAGTACGCCGGTTTCAGGGCTGCCTTCGGTTTTTGCTATTTCATTGCTGAAAACCCACTGGTGGCCGTTCCTTATCCTGCGGGATTCATTTTTCTTTAAAAATATTGCAGCCATTTTTATTAATTTAGGTTATCTATTACCTTAGCCAGTTTACTGCTAACGGTTGCTGCAACTTCTTCCAGGTTCGGGTTCTTTACTGCCTGCATTGATTCCATTGGATTGATAGCGGATACCTGGATAACTCCTCCGTCTTTTTCCTGAACAATAACGTTGCATGGAAGCATAACACCTATATTTTCTTCTTCACTTAAAGCTTTATATGCAAGCGGCGGATTGCATGCACCAAGTATCCTGTATTTCCTGAAATCAACATCCAGCTTCTTTTTTAATGTTTCTTTTACATCAATTTCTGTAAGTACCCCAAAGCCTTCTTTTTTCAGCTCTTCGGTTACTTTTGCGATTGTTTCTTCAAAATTTGTTGAAACTGTTTTTGTATTGTGATACGCCATAATAAAATAGTATTAGTGCAGCTTTAATAACTGTTCAGCGCTTCCGCTAATTTTTCTGCATCGCTGTAGTTATTATAAATGTGCGGTGATACTCTCAGGAATCCTTCACGTACTGCAATATAAATATTCTTTTCTTCCAGCATTTTCTGGATCTCTTTGTTCTTTGTGCTGTCCACATGTGAAAATATCATGAT
>CAZOAP010000100.1:0-11406 GCA_964577645.1 uncultured Ignavibacteriales bacterium | reverse complement strand
AAAGACTGTGGAAGATAATAAAATACCTATCAAGCCGCTTGAAGACCTTCTCAGTGCTTTCAGGCAGGATGTAACAAAAAACAGGTATGAAACATTTGATGAAGTTTTGGATTACTGTACCCGTTCCGCTGATCCAGTAGGCAGGCTGGTTTTAATGATATTCGGCTGCCATGATGAAGAGTTCTTTAAATATTCTGATAAAATATGCACAGCACTTCAGCTGACAAATTTCTGGCAGGATGTAGAGGTTGACCTGAGAAAAGACAGGGTTTACCTGCCCAAGGAAGACCTGAATAAATACGGTTATACAATGAAAGAGCTGGAAATGAAACAGTTCAATGAGAAGTTCAGGGATTTGATGGAATTTGAGGTCAGTCGAACACAGAAGATGTTTGATGAAGGAAAGAAGCTGCTTGAATTGACAGCAAATGATGAAAACACAAAAAAGCTTTCAAAGGAATTAAAATTAACATGGCTTGGCGGTATTACAATATTAAAAAAGATAATTGAATTAAACTATAATGTTTTAGCAAGAAGACCCAGAATTTCAGGGTTAGATAAATTAAAGATATTTTTAAGCTCAAGAATATAAAATAATATTGTCAACAGAACACATTGAAATAACGCAATCAAGCAAGACGAACTTTCTGTATTCGTTCTCACTGCTGCCAAAGGAAAAGTATGAGGCTATCAACACTGTCTACGCTTTTTGCAGGCAGACAGATGATATTGTTGATAATGAAATGGATTCAACAGAGCTTAAGTTCAAAAAAATAAGGGAATGGAAGATCGAATTTGAGCAGGCATTAAAAGGCTCATCCAATTATGCTTTGCTGAACCAGGTAACAAAGATCATAAAGAAATTCAATATTCCCGTTGAACCGTTCTTTGAGCTTATTAAAGGTATGGAAGCTGACCTGCAAGTCTCGCGTTATAAGGATTTCAACACCCTGTACCAGTATTGCTTCAGGGCTGCAGCTACCGTTGGTTTAATGTGTATTGAGATATTCGGCTACAAGACAGAAAATGCAAAACAGTATGCTGTAAACCTTGGCATAGCGCTTCAGCTGACGAATATTTTAAGAGATATAAAGTTTGATGCATTGAACGGAAGAATATATCTGCCTGAGGAAGATCTGAAAAGATTCGGCTATACTGAAGATGACCTGATGAATTTCAGGTATAATGAATCATTTGTTGAACTGATGAAATTTGAATGCAAACGGGCAAGGGAATATTTTGAAAAGGCTAATGTTTCATTTGCAAAGGAAGACAGGAAACTGCTCTTCCCGGCAAGGATAATGCAGAAGATATATTTCAATATACTCGAGAAGATCGAGCAGATGAACTATAATGTATTCAGTAAAAAAGCAAAAGTATCTAAATTAAAGAAGCTTTATTATACATTCGGGGTTTTTGTAAAGTATAAACTGGCATATTGAGCAAAAGTGTTTCTGTAATTGGCGGCGGCATTGCGGGACTTTCATCAGCTGTTTTCCTGGCAGAAAAAGGTTTTAAGGTAACACTGATTGAATCCTCCCCTAAATTCGGAGGAAGAGCATATTCGTTCTTTGATAAGGCAACAGGCTTACATCTTGATAACGGTCAGCATATTCTGGCAAGCTGGTATAATGATACTTTTGAGTTTCTGAAGCTTGTTGGTACCTATGATAAGCTCAGCTTTCAGAAACAGCTTGAGTTGGAATTCAGGGATAGTTCAGGCACAAGTTATACTCTGAAAGCATCTAAGCTGCCTCCCCCGCTGCATTTGGCAGGCGGTATAATGTCATACAAGGCACTGGACCTGAAAGATAAGCTGGCAATTGTGAGACTGGTAAATAAGATAAAAAAGAACAAGTTCACAGATAATCATTTAAAAGGCTTTAATACTGAAAAACTGTTCAAAATATCAGCTCAAACTGATAAAGCTATAGATTACTTCTGGAAACCGTTCATAATAGCTGTATTTAACGCTGAAGCGCAGGATACATCAGCGTATTTGTTCAGCAAAATGATAAGAAGGGGCTTTATCGAAAAAGGCGGCTCTGAGCTTGTTCTGCCAAAAGGATTCTTAAATGAAATTTTCGCTGAACCGGCAATTGAGTATTTGAAGGAAAAAGGTTCAGAGATATTAAGCAATAAAAGTGTTACCGGATTTAAGTTTAAAGATAATGCTGTATCTTCATTAATACTTGAAGATAACAGCGAAATTCAAACTGATTTTTATATAAGCGCAGTACCGTTCTTTAATTTTAAAAGTATGCTTGGTGAAGAGGTTTACAATAAATATTTTGAGGGTTTAAATGAATTAAGCCCCTCACCTATTGTAAATATCCACTTAAAATTTGATAAAAATATAAGCAGTATTTTTAGGCATGATTTTATTGGGTTGCTTAACACAGCTTCACAATGGGTGTTTAAAGTTACAGAAAACCAGGTCTGTGTGGTGATAAGCAGTGCCCGGGATATATCAGAGCTTTCAAAAGAGGATATTACAATAATTGCAGAAAAAGAGCTAAAAATGTGCCTTCCTGAACTTGCAGGATATAATATTACTACATCAAGGGTAATCAAGGAAATGAGAGCTACATTTGTGCCGGATTCGAGGTCATTAAACTCAAGACCGGCAAATGTAACATCAATAAGTAATTTCTTCATTGCCGGTGACTGGACCGATACCGGTCTACCCGCAACAATAGAAGGAGCAGTAAAAAGTACGAAAAATTGTGTTTCAGAGATAATGAAACTGAATTAAATATTAAAATTCATCCATAAAACAAGAGCAGATAAGTTTAAAAGTATAAATCAAACCAAAATATACCTAAAGGAAGGGTAAAAATATGGGACATCAAAACCAAAACGAAGATACAAACGTGGTAAGTGCACCAGTTGGTATCAGTTTGAAGAAAACCGAGAGCAAAGAAGCAGAAATTCAGCGTTTATTGCTTGAAGAAAGAATGCGCCTTGAAAAAGAGTACGGCGTTGAAGCAAAAAAGATAGATCACTTTAAAAGACCTTTGGAAACAACTTTCACAAAAGACCAGAGAGCAAATACCACCATTTTATTCGGCGGTCTCACCTGGAAACATGAAAAGCTTGTAAAAGGTGTTTTACAGGGATTAGGCTATAAAGCCAGCGAAATTCCGACCCCTGATAAAAAAGCATTCCAGTTAGGCAAAGAGTACGGTAATAACGGCCAGTGCAACCCGACTTACTTTACTGTTGGCAACCTTGTACAGTACCTGCAGGAGCTTGAAAAATCAGGTATGACAAAAGAACAGATCATAAATGAGTATGTTTTCTTCACAGCAGGCGCTTGCGGTCCGTGCCGTTTTGGTATGTATGAAGCTGAATACCGTCTTGCACTCCGCAATTCAGGCTTTGATGGCTTCCGTGTACTTATCTTCCAGCAGACAGGCGGATTGGAGCAGGATGAAATGGAAGCCGGACTTGAGATGAACCTGGATTTCTTCCTTGGTATTCTTAATGCTATGAATATCGGTGATATTATCAATGATGTCGCTTACCAGATAAGGCCATATGAAGTTACACCGGGCGAAACGGATAAAGTTCTTGCTGAGTGTATGGACCTGATGTACGAAAGGATGAAAACAAAAAAATATTTTGATTTCAATACTAAGCTTGGATCATTTTTAAGCAAAGTACCGGGCTCAAATTATATACAGAGATTTGTTGACCAGGTAATGAGCGACTATTACATAGAAACACTGACAGAGATACAGAATAAATTCAATGAAGTAAAAGTTGACAGGACAAGAGTAAAACCTATCTGCAAAGTTACAGGAGAATTCTGGGCACAGACAACTGAAGGTGACGGAAACTTCAACATGTTCCCCTTCCTTGAAAGAGAAGGCGCACAGCTGCTTGTAGAGCCAATTGCTACATGGATACTTTACATGCTTCACCAGGCTAAGAACATGTATCATGACAGAAAAGGTATTAAAGAAGGCGAAGAAGCTCCGAAATCATTCCAGGTTCTCAAAAAATTAAAGAACCTGAAAGATTATAAAAAGACAGTTACAATACTTTCAATAGCTGAAAGCGTATTTGACCGCGAGTATAACAGGATAAGAAAAGTATTCAAAGGAATGCCTCATGAGCTTGCAAGCCAGCTTGAAATGCAGAGACTCGGTCACCCGTTCTACAACTCAAGGGTTGAAGGCGGCGAGGGTCACCTGGAAATAGCAAAGAACATTTACTATGTAAATAAAGATCTTTGTCACATGGTGCTTTCATTAAAACCATTCGGATGCATGCCTTCAACACAGTCAGATGGCGTTCAGTCAGCTGTTACATCAATGTTCAAAGATATGATCTTCATACCTATTGAAACATCAGGCGAAGGCGATGTTAACGCTCACTCAAGGGTTCAGATGGCTCTTGGCGAAGCTAAGGCAAAAGCAAAGCTTGAGTTCAAAAAATGCATTGATGAAACAGGTTATACAATAGAAGAAATAAAAGCATACGTAGCAGCAAATGATTACCTTCAGAGGCCGTTCTATACAGTCGGACACAGAAAAGGTATCATTGGTGTCGCAGCAAACTTTGTTCTTGATGTAGCTGATAAAATGAAAAAAGACGGGATCAAATCCGTTGTTTCAAAAGAAGAAACAGCTAATGCATAAACTATTGTTGAAAAAGGAAAATTAAATTTATATGACAAATCAACCAAATAAGGCGGGTAAATCACCACTGTATATCGGTTTCGATGTCGGTTCAACAACTGTTAAGGCTGTTGTAATGGATATTGATAACGATAAGATACTATGGTCAGATTACCAGCGCCACGATACAAAGCAGCCTGAAAAATCACTTGAGCTGCTTAAGAATATCGAAGATACTCTCGGCAAGGATGCACTTACCGGTGCAAGGGTGTTTATTACAGGCTCAGGCGGAAGCAATATCGGCCGTTTTCTCGGCGCAAAGTTCGTACAGGAAGTAAATGCAGTATCTTTAGCGGTGGAAAAATTCTACCCTAAGACACTTTCTGTTATTGAGCTTGGCGGCCAGGATGCCAAGATAATTGTATTCAAGGAAGATCCTGAAACAGGAAAGAAGAAAAAAATTCCTTCAATGAACGATAAGTGTGCCGGCGGTACAGGTGCAGTTATCGATAAAATTAATGCCAAGCTTAAGATTCCCGCTGAAGAGCTTTGCAACATGGGGTATTACGGATTAAAGCTCCACCCTGTTGCAGGTAAATGCGGTGTATTTGCTGAAACCGATATAAACGGTCTGCAGAAATCCGGTGTACCGGCTGATCAGCTCATGGCAAGTCTATTTGAATCCATAATTCAGCAGAACCTTTCTGTATTAACACGCGGACATACATTAAGACCTGAAGTTTTACTCTTAGGTGGTCCAAACTGTTATATCAAGGGAATGATGGATTGCTGGAGGGCTAATATTCCTAAGATGTGGGATGAAAGGAACGTTCCATATGATAAGAATGAGCCAATAGAAAACCTGATAAGGGTTCCTGAAAATGCACAGTACTTTGCGGCAATCGGTGCAATTGAGTACGGCAAGGAAGAAGAACCTGAGATTGGTTTGTATAAAGGCTATGGTGACCTTGAGTATTATATCAATGTTGGCAGAGCTGAAGAGAAGAAAAAACTGATGAAGCTCTCAGGCGGCGGCGGTCTGTATAAGAACGAAGCTGAGCTTGATACTTTCAAAGAAAAATATAAAATTCCCAAATTCACACCTGCAACATTCAAGCCGGGTGAAGTTGTACAAGGGTTTATTGGCCTCGATGGCGGATCGACATCAACAAAGGCCGCACTCATTTCAATGGATAAGCAGGTACTTGTAAAATCATACCAGCTTTCCAAAGGTAATCCAATTGAAGATACAGTTGAAATACTTCAAAAGCTTCGTGACCAGGTTGAGTCACAGGGCGCAACACTTGAAGTACTTGGTATCGGTACAACCGGTTATGCAAAGGATATATTAAAAGATGTACTGCATGGTGATGTTGCTCTTGTTGAAACAGTCGCGCACACAGAAGCAGCCGTACATTTCTATCCCGATACTGATGTTATTGTTGATGTAGGCGGACAGGATATAAAATTAATTATTTTAGACCAGGGACGTGTAACTGATTTTAAGCTGAATACACAGTGTTCAGCAGGTAACGGTTACTTCCTGCAGTCAACGGCCCAGGGATTCGGTTACGCGGTGGAAGATTTTGCTGATATAGCATTTTCTGCCAAACAGTACCCAACCTTCGGTTACGGATGCGCGGTATTCATGCAGTCTGATATAGTTGATTTCCAGCGCCAGGGATGGAAGCCGGAAGAAATTATGGCAGGACTCGCAAACGTACTGCCAAAGAATATCTGGCTGTATGTATCACAGATACCGAATCTTGCAAAGCTTGGAGAAAATTTCGTTCTCCAGGGCGGTACCCAGCATAATCTTGCTGCGGTAAAGACACAGGTTGATTTCATTTCAGAACGATTTATCGGAAGCGGAATTGAACCGAATGTATTTGTCCACAAGCATACAGGTGAAGCAGGTGCAATAGGCTGCGGCCTTGAAGCTGCAAGGCTTTACATGAACGGCAAGAGAACTGAATTCATAGGACTTGATAAAGTAGCAAAAATAGTATTTAAAACATCCAGGGATGAAAAAACAAGATGCTACTTCTGCAAAAATAAATGCCTAAGAACATTTATTGATGTAGCTACTGAAGAAAAAGCTATTCCGTATGTAAAGGATCTTTCAATTGAATTCCCTAAGGATAAAATTGTAAATCCTGAATCAAAAATACCAATTGTTGAAGGTACTCAGCGCTTAATTATTGCTACTTGTGAAAAAGGTACTGTTGAAGATCTTAGCTCAATGAAGGATATCAAAAAGGGTCTTGATGCGATAAAAGATATCACACCAAACCTTGTTGAATATGCTGCTGTTGAGGTTTGGAAGTCACAGGAGCCTAAGATAGTAAAGGATGATATTCCTGTACTTTCAAAAATGGATGAGCTTAAGATGAAGTTCGATAAGAAGGCAAAAGCTGATTTTGATAAACGTGTAGAGCTTATGAAGAACAGGAGTAAAGTTGTAATTGCTATTCCAAGGGTGCTTAACATGTATGCTCACACTCCGTTTTTCACAGGTTACTTTGAAGCAGTTGGCATAAATCCCGGGAACATTGTGTTTTCCGAGTATACAAGTGAGGAATTATATAAAGAAGGTGCAAAACGCGGTTCAATTGACCCGTGCTTCCCTTCGAAGATAGGTATTCCTCATATTCATAACCTGATATATAAGATCCACAAGAAGAAGAAAATAGATTATATTTTCCTCCCATTGGTTGATACTATACCATCAGATTTCATTTATGCGCAGCAGCATCATGCCTGTCCTACAGTAACAGCAACATCGGAAGCGGCAAAAGCTGCATTCATAAAAGAAAGCGATATGTTCAAAGATGCGGGAATAGAATATATAAATACATATTTATATATGACAGAACCAAAGCTTTGCGCAAAGCAGATGTTTGATGAATGGGGTCCGAAGCTTGGCTTAAGCAGAGAAGAATCAGACAGGGCTACAGAAGAAGCTTATAAGGCACTGGATAAATATACCAATGATATGAGACGCAAAGCCCGTGAAGCGCTTGACCAGCTTGAAAAGGATAATAAGATAGGTATTGTTGTTCTTGCAAGGCCTTATCACAACGATCCGGGTCTGAACCATGAAATACTCGAGGAATTCCAGAAGCTAGGCTACCCTGTTTTCAACCAGGATGCTCTGCCGACTGATGAAGATATACTTGAGAAGCTCTTTGGTGATGAAGTAAAAGCAGGCGTCATTAAAGGTGCTATGGATGTAGGTGATGTATGGAAGAATTCATACAGTGAAAATACAACAAGGAAAGTATGGGCAGCTAAATATACAGCACGCCATCCTAACTTAGTTGCACTGGAGCTTTCATCGTTTAAATGCGGACATGATGCACCAATTTACACAGTTATAGAAGAGATCGTATCCGATAGCGGTACACCATACTTCTCATTTAAAGATATTGATGAGAATAAACCAACCGGTTCTATTAAGATACGTGTTGAAACTATACACTACTTCCTGAAACGCTACAGGGAAGATATGATAGCAAAGGAAAAGAAAGTACTTACAATTGAAGAGAAAATGAAAGCATTTGAAGATAAGATAAGGAAACAATATGAGCTGCAGGAAAAGCTTGATGCTATTCATAAAAAACAGGGTACCGGCAAGTATCATAACGGCAGCCTGAATTCCAATGCAATTGAAATTGATCTCAGTAAAGTTAAAAATACCGGGGCTGATAAAACTGCAAACGGAGTAAATTCTAATGCAGATGTTAAAGAAAAGGAAACTGTTGAAGCTTAAATCAATGAATTAATGTTTTTAAAGCCGGCTCAGAAATGGACCGGCTTTTTTATTTGTTGATAAACCTGTACAGCTCAACTTTTTCAGGTGTCACGGGGAATGTAATTTTAAGCTCCTGATTAAATTTAGTATTTAGATCATTTATGTAAGAATGATATTGCGATGTATCAGGAACACCGTAATCAAGAACCAGCCAGAATCTTTCAGGTTTCTGCACAGAAATTGAATCCATTATCTCATTCCACCCATACCTGATGTAAACGGTGTTTGGTATTTTGAGAGACTCCTGCTTTTTATAATAATCAATAGCCCAGCCATAATAATGCGGTTCAACGTATATCCTGTCACTTGATCTTGTTTCACTGCTTAACTGCCCTATCAATTCCCTGTAATCATCATTTTTAAAGTTGAATGAATAATGTATTGTCACTCCGTATACATTTATTCCCATAAAAATTATTAACATGGCATATACCACCGGTTTAAATTTCCATTTAAAAAGACCATAAACCATAATAATTGATAAATATGGCACAAGTATACTTAAATACCTGTAAAATTCAATTTTTTGCCTTAAAGAAATTATTCCCGCCAGTACCAGAGGTATTATAAATGTTAGTGTAATAAGAAGTGTTGTGCTGTTATATTCATTTTTAAAACGGATAAATAAACCAATAACAGCAATAACAAATATAAAACCTGCACAATATGTCAGGTATTCTACAATTCTGAAATCTGTGTAATAATAATATAACCCCAGGTTACAATCCCTGAAATAATAAACATATTCATTTAGTACAGCAATTAAATTTTGTGGTGTTCTCCATGCCTGTCCCCTGCTCATATGAGTGATCAGATCAGGTATCCATATAAGATATATCAGGAACATTGCCCCGAATAAATACAGATACGGCAGAATTTGCTTTGTATCTTTCCTGTTAACTGTAACAATAAAAATAAGTTCAGCGGTTAATATAAAGAAAGAAAAATAGTGAGTATAAACAGCTGCTGTTGAAAATATGATATACCAAACTGAATATTTATCTTTAAATATCCTGTGATAATCATGTCTAGAGTCTGTTAATTTCAACAGGAAGTATACTGAACCTATATTCAGGAACAGGTTCATAGCTGACATACGGACTTCCTGGGAATAATATAGGTTTAAAGGTGATACGGCATATAATAATATGACAAAAAAAGCCTGCTGAGGCTCCATTATTTTTCTTGAAACGGGGTAAATAAAGAAAACTGAGCATGAAGTAAAGAGAGCAGAAAGCAGTCTCATAGAAAAAACTGAATCACCTGCCAGGAAATTCCATATCTTCAGTACGAAATAATATAATGGAGGGTGGATATCATTGGCAGTCCTGACAATAATGGTATAGAACGAATCCATACTGAGATGCCAGGAAAATACTTCATCGAACCATAAGTTCTTTTGATCAATATATGCCAGCCGGATAGCCAAACAGAAAATAAATGCAATTGAAAGCAGTATTTTCTCTGTTTTTTGGTTCATTCACCAATGTACTGGAATATCACTTTACGTGTACGGGGTCTCTCGTCAAAATCAATTAGAATAACCTGCTGCCAGGTGCCAAGCAGAAGCTCACCGTTAACAAATGGGATCGTCTGTGAGCATCCAAAGAGCGTTGAGCGAAGATGTGCGTGGCCGTTATGATCTCCCCATGTATTGTTATGGTGATACTTTTTACCCGCGGGGATAAATTTTTCCAGGATTTCAGGCAGGTCTTTTTTCAAGCCGGGCTCATACTCAATTGTACTAATTGAAGCTGTTGAACCTACCACAAATACCGTGACATTTCCGTTCTTAAGCTTACTTTTATCAAAGGAAAGTATCAAGGCTTCAGAAAGATTGATTATATCACAATCACCTTTTGTTTTAAATGAATGATTTTCAGTAATTATCTTCATTTTCCGGGTTTTTTCTGATAATTTAAAACGATGTTTATACCGTTTAATACAGTATTTTCTGCAAAATAATATTTAAAATCTACATTATTAAGTAAAAAAACAGATGAGCCGCCTGTAAGTATAACTTTTAAATTTCCCTTATATTTTTTCTTTAAATTATGAACGATACCTTCAGTAGCCAGTTTCATGTAATTGACTAACCCTGATTGTATAGCTTCGAAAGTATTTTTACCAATCAAAGGAGCATTTTTAGATAACTTTTTATATTCTAATAATGGTAATTTAGAGGTTTTCTGATTCAATGCTGATGATGATGTCATAATACCCGGTACAATAATACCTCCTATAAATTCCCCTCTTTTAGTCACAAGATCATATGTATTAGCTGTACCAAGATCAGCAACTAAAACATTAAATTTTCCTTTGGAATATTCATATCCATAAACAGAATTACAAATTCTATCAGCTCCAACTGCAGCGGGAGAATTAATTTTAATTTTGACCGGTAACTTAGTTTTACTACTAATAGTTAAAGGGGATATGTTAAATAATTTTCTGCACAAAAGAATAACGGGTTTATTTACAGCTTTGTTGACTGAAGCTATCCCAATTTGATGGACCGTGAACATTTTTTTGATCAGTGTAAGGTGTTTTTTTATTTCGTTCATTAATTCAGAACTGCATTTTGAGGAATAAACTGCTTTGTCTTTGTTATAGACTGCAAAATGTGTAAAACTGTTCCCGATATCGATTGTGAGGTTCATATTAAATAAAAATGCCTGTATAAGACAGGCATTCAATAAATTTTCTGTTTTTTTGCAATAAATTACCTGCTTAATTCAAGTTTCTTTATCTCATCTCTTATTGATGCTGCTTTTTCGTAATCTTCACTGTCAATTGCTGATTTCAGGTCTGTTTGAAGCTTTCCCATTTTCCTTGTGTAAGGATCAGTCGCTTCTTCTGTCTGTAAACCTGATTCCGGTTGTTTGAAAAGATCTTCCTCTGTACCCTCTTCATCACTATCTTTATCAGGTATAAATGCTACTTCATTCATAACATCCTCATTAACAT
>CAZOAP010000099.1:0-11409 GCA_964577645.1 uncultured Ignavibacteriales bacterium | reverse complement strand
CGTTCCAAACATTAAATAAAAATGAATGGAGCTGGATAATGAAGTTCATTACTACCGGCGGTGATGCATTAAAGAACTATGATGAATACAGGAAAGTGATCTTTGAAGACGGCCTGTATAAGCTTACTGACAGGAGAAAAGCGCTTTTTCATAAGCTTTCGATAGGCACAATTGATAGTGATATAAGCATGAATGTAAGATACCTCAGCGGCGGCAGGCTTGGCTCAATTGAAGAAGGCTTTATTGCATCATTAAAAACCGGTGATATATTTTCTTTTGCCGGCAGAACAGTTGAGCTTGTAAATATCAAAGAAAATACTGCTTATGTAAGACGCAGCAAAAAGCGCTCAAGCCGGGTGCCAAGCTGGCAGGGCGGCAGGATGCCGCTATCATCACGGCTGACAGAAATGCTGAGAATTAAGCTGAATGAAGCCCTTGAAGCTAATCCAAAAGATATTGAAATAAGGACAATCAAGCCTCTTGTTACACTGCAGGCATCAAGATCAGCAGTTCCAAAGAGCAATGAGCTGCTTATTGAGAAATTTGAAACTGATGAGGGGCATCATTTATTTGTTTACCCGTTCGAAGGAAGGCTTGTTCATGAAGGTATGGCGGCAATTTTTGCATACAGAATGAGTCAGCTTAAGCCGATGACGTTTTCCTACGCTATGAATGATTACGGTTTTGAACTGTTGAGTGATACAGATATTCCCATTGAAGATGCAATAAATAATAACTTATTTTCGGATGAGAACTTAACAGAAGATATATACAAAAGCATAAACAGCGGTGAGCTTGCAAGAAGAAGGTTCAGGCCCATAGCAAGGATATCGGGGCTGATATTTTCCGGCTACCCCGGTAAATATAAAACCAGCAGGAACCTGCAGGCATCAGCACAATTGTTATTTGAAGTATTCAGCAAGTATGAACCTGATAGTCTTTTGATAAAACAGGCTTACGAAGAAATGCTTCAGTTCCAGCTTGAAGAATACAGGCTTAGAATTGCGCTTGAAAGAATAAGGAAACAAAAAATTATTTTAACTCATCCCGGAAGGCCAACACCGTTTGCTTTCCCTATCATGGTTGATTTCATGAGGGAAAAAATGAGCTCAGAAAAGCTTGAAGACAGGGTGAGAAAAATGCAGCTTAAGTTTGAAAAAGACTGATATATCATAAAATCAATACAAGGATGGAATTATCAATTTAGAGAACTCTCATAAAATAACATTATTTGATGAAGAGCTTATCTTGCTGCCCTCTAAAGCTGTATACATTGAAAAACATAAAACTCTCATTGCAAGTGATATTCATTTGGGGAAGGTGGGGCATTTCAGGAATGCAGGTATTGCCATCCCCGGCGGACTTGCCGAAGCTGATCTAATCACTCTGGATGATATAATAAAAACGCTGGAAGTAAATGAGCTGTTCATACTGGGTGATCTTTTCCACAGCGGTATAAATTATGATGTAAGACTCTTCCATGCATGGCGCGATGTACATCATAGTATTGATATAAATCTTGTAAAAGGAAACCACGATATAATGTCTGATGAAATATACTCACATTTTGATATCAGGCTGCATAAAAAATATTTTCTCTGGAACAGGTTCCTTTTTACACATAAACCAATGGATGAATCAGTTCAGCTGAACGGCTGTGATTATATTTTCTGCGGGCATGTTCATCCTGGCGTAAGGCTTGAAGGCAAAGCAAAACAATCATTAAGCCTTCCATGTTACTATTTTACAGAAAAGCAGTGTATCCTGCCTGCATTTGGTGAGTTCACAGGCAAATATATAATAAGACCCAACGGCAGAGATAGGGTATATGTAGTGGTAAAAAGCGAAAAAGAGTTTGTTGTATTAAAAGTTGATAAAAATTAAATCCCGCCAAATTATGCGGGATCTAAAGAATAAATGAGCTAGCGACCGGGATCGAACCGGTGGCCTGCGCATTACGAATGCGCTGCTCTACCAGCTGAGCTACGCTAGCTTATATACAAGCTGAATGACAAAATTACAATTATTGCAGGGTTTATTCAATGAAAATAGAAATCGTAAAAATGAAAATTCTTTTGCCGCATTATTTAATTAACATCAATTTCTTTGTTATGTTCGTTTTTTCAGTCAGCAGCCTGTAAAAATATACACCACTTGGCAAATTAGTGCCGTCAAATTCTGTTTTATATGTACCTGCATTAACAGCACCCTGGTAGATAACTTTTACAATTTTACCCAAAATATCAGTTACTTCAAGCCTGATCTCACTTTTTGCTGCTATATCAAATGTAATGGTTGTAACAGGGTTAAAAGGATTAGGATAATTCTGGTATAAATTAAATTTCTCAGGAATATTTGTACTGATAGGTATGATCCCGATCGGATCAGTGTAATGCGATATCACTCCATCACCTGTTACACCCCAGCCATGAATTACTGATAAAGTATTATCGCCTGCAGTTTGAACAAAACTAAGATCACGGTAATCTTCCTTTGATACATTTGTGAATTGGATTGAAAACGATGCAGCATTGTTGGTTGAGTGGTAAATACTGGGTCCGCTGGAATAAAAATACTCTCCAGCAATATTTTCAAACGAATAAAATCTGCCTGTATTAGGATAACCTCCCTGGAATATCCATCCAAATCCTCCATTAGTTGACATGAATGGATTATCACCACCGCATAAGCCGTTTTGTATGCTTGAAAAAGTTAAAGACTGAACGGATATATTTGAGGCAGGAATTGAAAAATTCCATGAAGCACCTGTATTAGTGCTGTAAAATACATGGCCGGTACTTGTTCCAAACCAGATAGTAATTGGTCCGCCGACACCTGACTGGAACAGACTTGTACAATTTGGAATTATAAGACTGTTAGAGCTTGGCGCATTTGGCCTGTTTATTGAAACTGTATCAAATGAATTACCGCCGTTTGTGGTTTTAATTATGAAAAACTGGTTGCCTACAGGATTACCGAAAACAAAACCGGTAGTAGCATTCAGGAATTGAATATCGCTTAATGTAACATTGGTTCTGAAAAAAGCAGTCTGCCAGGCAAGGCCCTGGTCAATTGTTTTAAATACCTTTCCTCCGTTAATATTACAGATAACAAACGCTGAGGCGGGATTAACTGCATGAACACTTAAAACATTACTTGTTCCGAATACAGCATTTGATCTGTTTATCCAGTTTGTACCGCCATTGGAAGTGTAAAGAACTTTTCCAAGTTCACCGCATGCCCATGCTGTATTAGCATCATATGCGTAAACTGAAAATAATACTCCCGGTGATGGATTAACCTGGTTAATCCAAACCTGGCTGAATGAATTTATAGCTGCAAACAGCAATATAACAGCATAATAGCGGAATTTCATGAGCTGCCTCCCGTGGTAATTTTAATGATTTTAGAATATCAATACAATGATAAAAAGCCAAAAGACACAGCGGTTAACTGTGCCTTTTGGCATGGAAACATTTAATCTAGAAACCAAATCCAAAGCCTGCGCTTACTGAATTTGATTTGCCGAAGCTGTAATCACCGTTTAGATTAACAGGACCAAGCTTAATGTTCAATCCAACTATTGCTTTGATATTGTTATCATTTTGATAGCTCATCGTGGAAATAACATTATCATAATTAACCTTTACATCCAGATTTGTCCTGTCATACTGCACGCCAGTATAGAATGTGAATACGCTAAGCTCTTTACTAACCTCGAGATTTACAGCTATGGATGACGCACTGACAAGCTCTTTATCTTTAGAATCACCGATCTTCAGATTGTTCACAGAAAATCCAGCAGCAATATCAATAGGGGAATTTTTGAAATGGCTGGTTATACCGTGCTTCACACCGATTCCCCACATTCCAACTGAACCATATTGACCAATCCTTACTGAAGGAAGGAACCTTGCTGAAATTTCAGTGCCTAAAACTGAGCCAACCTGCAGCTGCGGAATTGCCATAGGAAGTATATCCAGAGTATTATTTGCATCTTTTACAACAGGGTTATCACCGTTTACATAGGTACCGGTACCTTTTATCCCCAAATACAGGCTGAAGCCTTTTTTCACTTTTGCGCTGTGGAAAAGCCCGGAATTCATATCATTGCTTACGGCATCTGCATACGGCTGCAATACTTTTGAATCTCCGGCGGATATAAATGTGAACATCACACCTTCAAGAGATTTATTATCCTGTGATAGTGTGCTTAAATTTGTTACGAATGAAAAAACTATGACTGAAAGTAATGTTGTTACAATTCTGCCTGCTTTGAATGTTCTTTTTGAATTTGCTGAGTTTTTCATGATCTTTTCTGCTTTCTGTTTATTTTTTTCTTTAAAAAGTTGTTTAATTAACTTCTTTACAAAGATATTCCGAAAGCTTATGTTAAATCTTACAGCTTTCTTACAGAAAAAAATGATGAAATTTGCATTTAAATGAGATATTTTGGGTAAAGGGATTGTTTTGTTTTATGCCAATATTGCCTGTATTTTACTGAGAAGTTCTTTTGGAGGTTTTTCGCCGTATTCCTCTTCGTAGTTCTTAAGTAATTGTGTAAATTTCTTTTTAGCCATTGTTTCGTTTCCAATGGCATTATACGCATATATCAGGCAATAAAATGCCTCCTCGTGAAGTTTATCTGTCAACAGCAGTTTTTCTGCATAACTGATCAATTCACTGTAATTATTTTTCTTTTTAAGTATAGAAAGAAGGATCTCTGCAGTTTCAATGAATTTATGCTCCAATACCGAGCGCATTTCTTCTATCCATTCATCATAATATCCCGGCAGGAATTCTCCTTTATACAGTTCAATTGCCTGTTTTGCCAGGTCTTCTTTTTCGTTATCACCGGTTTCTGGCGAGCTTACCCTGGCAGCTAATTTATTGAACTCCAAAACATCTATATTATAGTCAAAGCCCGTTGAGATTTGCAGGATCTTATCTTCATAAATAATAAACGAAGGAGCTGAATCGGATTTAGTGTTTTCTTTTTTCCCTGTCTTTTTCCCGCTAAAATTTAGAGGTGTCTCCGGTTTCAAAACATTCCTGATATTAGTAATAGCCTGGTGAAAAATATTATCAGCGCTCTCTGCAGAAAGCTCACTGAAAAATATTCCCAATACCTTATCTTTTTGTATCCGCAATCCCTGGTTTACCAGCAGGTAAATAAGCAAAAGCTTGCTCTTTTTCCTTACCCACAGATCCTCTCCGATAGAATTACCTCTTACCAAAATTTCAGTTCCGCCAAAAGTTGTAAGTGTAATATCATTCAACAATGCATATTCAGCCAGTATCCGCTTTTTTGATCTGTTTGATAACCATGTTAGTTTATTCCTTTCAGTAACCAGGCTTTTTAAATGATGAACAAATGAAGATTCAATTTTTTGGTTCACCGCCAGATCAAACAAATACCTGAAATTATAAAAGTGCTGAATCAGGAAAGAGTAGTAATGATTTTTGCCGGCAGTTTCAAAGCTGGCTTTTAAATAACTTACGGAAGTTTGAATCTCATTTTTTTTATAATAAAGATCTGCAAGCTGAAATTGCACCTGGGATACATCATATACAGAACGGGTTTCTTCGTATTGCTTTAGTGTCTGATTAAGAATTTTTTCTGTCTTTGCTGATACACCTGAATTTTTTTCTATCAGGGCCTTATGGTACTCAAGTTCAAGCTTAAGATATTCATCTTTAGTATCCCTGAGCTTTTCCGCTATTTCAATATGCTCTTTTGCTTTTGAATATTCGTTCTTCAGCATATAAGCTTCAGATACTATTAAATGATAAGTTAAGATGAATGATATAAGGTTATTTTTCTTATCCAGTTTATTCAATATGCTCAATTCCTCAATTGCCTCTTCATAATCACCGGCTTCAAATCTGAGCAAAGCATTAAGCCTGGTAAGATCGCGCTCAAGGTGAACAAGGTTATAACGCTTATAAAGCTGCTCTGTTTCATCATAATATTCCTTTGCCCTGTTATACTCACCTGACCAGGAATGAAGCAGAACAATATCGCTCAGTGTCTGGAACCTGCGGTATATATTGGTTTCCCTGCTTAAATTGCTTTCAAAGTAATGCAGAGATTTCACAAACTCTCCTTTATTAAGATGTATCCTTCCGTACAGGCTGTAAATATCAGGTACCAGGCTTTCAATTTCATTTTTGCTGCAAATATCCTCAGCTTCCCCAAGAAGCTTTAATATCTCATCATAGTATTTGCTGCCAAGTCTGTAATAGCTTTTGGCAAGTGATATTATGATCTTTATTTTCAGCTCAGGCTCTGCATCCAGCTTGTAAAGCTCTTTAAAAATATTCAACGCTTCATCCGGTTTGCCTGTCAGCCGGTATATGCCGGCCAGCTCTGAATTTGCATTAATATATAGTGCAGTATCAGGCGGTGAGTTCTTTATGATCTCCCTGAATATCTCAGATGCTTCGTCAGTATCACCCTTAAAGAAATTAAGCAGCTTGCCTTTTATAAAGAGCAGATCATAATTGCTGATTAATATTTCAGGCGGGAATTGTTCTATCCACCTGCGGAGTGATTCATGTCTTGCAGCGCGAAACAAAGAATCAAAATTATCTTTAATCAGCCGTGCAGCTTCTGTGTAACTGCCTGCTTCCAGGCTGAAATCAATTGCCTGGGCATAATCACCCCTGGAGCTGTAATATTCATATATCTTTTCTGCAGCAGCCTTCACATCATTATCGCTTTTGGTTTCCCTCAGCTTTTTCTGAAGGAACTGCCTGAAGAGATTATGATAGCTGTATGATGTTTCTGTTTCTCCTGATTCCGTAACATGCCGGGTTGATTCCACAAACAGGTTTTTACGTACAAGCTCTTCCAGGGTACTGCCTGCGCCGGTTAAACCCAGTACATTACCGCAGATATCAGTTGTGAAGTTATCAAGCAGTGAGGTTATGAGAAGAAATTCCCTGGTACCTTCTTCAAGCTGTAAAAAAATATCTTCGGCAAAGTAGCTGAAAATATCCTCATCAATTTGTTTGTTATCACCTGCAGCTTTTGCAAAATCAATTCCGTATGCCTGCAGCACAAGGTGCAGGCCGGTAATCCATCCTTCAATCTTACCCAGCAGCTTATTTACATCATCCTTTTTGCATGTAATGGAATAAATATCCTTAAGCAGCAGCTCGGTTTCATCAGCTGTAAAATTAAGCTCATCGCTTTGTATCTTGGCAAGCCTTCTTTTTGCTGTAAGCTTAGCCATATTAAAACCCGGCACATTGCGTGTTGTGATAATGATATGCAGGTTATCCGGGAAGTTATCGTTGAGGGAATTGAATACATCGTTTGACCAGCCGGCAGATTCTATGTTATGCAGATCGTCTATCACAAGGTAAATTTCTTCAGTGAACTCCGTAACAAATTCATTTACAAATGAACCGATAACTGTATTAACTGATGTTGCCGGATCCTTGGTGAACATATCACTTGCTGAGAGTGACCCGATAAGCTCAATGGTATTTTCGCCAAAAGTCCCGCTAAGCTCCTTTAAGCTGTGAATTAAATAGCTGAGTAATGCTGCGGGATTATCAATATCCGGGCTCAGGTATAGCCATGCATAAAGTTTCCCAGAGCTGTTGAGGTAATCCAGTACAGAGGTGGTTTTGCCGTAACCTGCAGGACCCATTACCAAAATTATGTTTTTAGA
This sequence comes from uncultured Ignavibacteriales bacterium, assembly GCA_964577645.1. Lineage (GTDB taxonomy): Bacteria > Bacteroidota > Ignavibacteria > Tepidaquicellales > OLB5 > OLB5. The sequence goes on along the minus strand of CAZOAP010000099.1, from coordinate 3,727 downwards.
GGCATTTTCCTCAAATTTCCGGTAGAGTCTCTGCCTGGAAACAATGTTTTCAGTGATCTTCTTTGGTATTATCCTCGTTTTTACAATAATTTGGCTCATCGGTGCAATTTAAGTGTGATTTATTAAATATTCAGTGCTTTTTCCAGTCTGTCACTCAGCTATGCCTTTAGGAACTTGTTCTAAACCCCGCTATACCTCATTTAAACCCTATAAACACAATAATTTAGCCCTGTAAGAAAGCTGTAAGGATTACCCTAAGGTTCGGGAATATCTTTGTAGTAGAAAGTAGATAACTAAACAATAAAATAAAGGGGAAAACAAAAAATGAAAAACACAGAAAACAAAAACAAAAGAATAACAGCAAAGAACTTCAGGATAACTAACGTAATGTTCAGCTGGGAATTTAAAGGTAACGGTGATTATACACAAGAGCATAAGGAAATTGATTACAGAATGTTCATAGAAAGAAATTACCAGAGCAAATCAAACCAGGATCTTTAAAAAAAGTAAATAAAAAATAAAAATAAAGGGAATACTAAAATGAAAGCAATAAATTTTATAATATCAATAGTACAGGGTTTTTTAGTAGCAGCATATATTTTATTCTACAACGTACAGTATTACTGGTCACTTAAATCAACAGTGCATAACATAATAAGTTTGATCTTCTAAGCAAAAATTATAAAGGTTCATCTTCAGGCTGTTACCGCGAGTTGTTACCACAGTTTTTTTCCTCTGATACTGCTTCACAATTCAACCCCCAATTAGTCCCGGGTTTTTACAACCGGGGCTTTTTTTTATGCAACGCTCTGCTTTGAGCCATCTATGAGCTTAACCTTACTTGCGCGTTCTTCGATTTCATGCAGCGCACTGGCATTTTATTACTTCTCCCTTGAGAAGTTCGAGAGATCACTTGAGTATATAAACAAGATAAAGCTTGATTACTTCATCTATAAATATGATGTGAAAAACCTTATGCTTAAGCTATATTTTGAGCTGGGTTATGATGAGGAGGCAATAAGCATGATACACTCCTACAGGGAGCTTCTGAGAAAGGATGTCTTCCTGACTGATTCACGCAAGCTGCGCAACAGGAATTTCATCAAATACCTGCGGAAGCTGATAATACTTAAAATTGATAATAACATTAAAGATATCGAAAATATCAAGATAGACCTGCAGAACATTAATGAGATAAGGTATAAGAGATGGCTTATAAGCAAGGTTGATGAAATTGTTGAAAGCAGGATGGTTATTGTTTAAGTCATATTAACAAATAAAAAAGGCGGTATAAAACCGCCTTATGAATTATTTAAATATTTATTGAATTAATACCTGTACCACTCAGCTTTGTACGGTCCTTCAACTTCAACACCGATATACTTAGCCTGCTCAGGTGAGAGTTTTTCAAGCTTAGCGCCGACCTTATCAAGATGCAGCCTTGCAACTTTTTCATCAAGATGTTTCGGAAGCACGTACACTTCATTTTTATAGTTAGTGTGGTTATTCCAAAGCTCTATCTGTGCAAGCACCTGGTTACTGAATGAGTTTGACATTACAAATGATGGGTGACCCATTGCGCAGCCAAGATTTACAAGCCTGCCTTCAGCAAGTACAATAATTTCTTTGCCGTCTACATTATATATATCAACCTGCGGTTTAATTGTCATTTTGGTATTGCCGTAGTTCTTGTTAAGCCATGCCATATCAATTTCATTATCAAAATGGCCTATATTGCATACAATAGCTTTATCCTTCATTGATTTGAAATGCCTGTCTGTGATAATGTTCAGGTTGCCTGTAGCAGTTACAAGTATATCAACAACTTTTGCAGCTTCATCCATTGTTGTAACCTGGTAGCCATCCATAGCGGCCTGCAGTGCGCAGATAGGATCGATTTCTGTAACCATAACACGTGCACCGGCACCGCGCAATGACTGTGCTGAGCCTTTGCCAACATCGCCGTAACCTGCAACAACAGCAACTTTGCCCGCCATCATAACATCTGTTGCGCGTCTTATTGCGTCTACAAGTGATTCTTTGCAGCCGTATTTATTATCAAATTTTGATTTTGTTACTGAATCATTAACATTTATGCATGGTAATGATAGTGTTCCGTTCTTCATTCTTTCATACAGCCTGTGAACGCCGGTTGTGGTCTCTTCGCTGATACCTTTTATGCCTGCAATTAATTCAGGGTAATCATCAAGTACCATGTTGGTTAAGTCGCCGCCATCATCAAGTATCATGTTTAGCGGTCTATCGAATGAACCGAAGAACAGGGTCTGCTCTATGCACCAGTTGAATTCCTTCTCGTTCATGCCTTTCCATGCGTAAACGGGAATCCCAGCTGCAGCAATTGCAGCTGCGGCATGATCCTGTGTTGAGAAGATATTGCATGATGACCATTTTACTTCAGCGCCAAGCTCTATTAATGTTTCAATTAATACAGCGGTCTGAATTGTCATATGCAGGCAACCTGCTATCCTTGCGCCTTTAAGCGGTTTTGAATCTTTGTACTCAGCCCTGATAGCCATTAAACCCGGCATTTCAGCTTCAGCAAGGCGTATTTCTTTCCGGCCCCATTCAGCAAGCGAGAGATCCTTCACTTTGAACTTTTCAAGCTTTAAATCTTTTTCTAATGTTTTTGACATTTTAAATATATTATGTTATGGTTTTATAAATTAAATTTATTTCTTTTTAAAATTACTTTCCAGTGCTTTTTTGAATATTGCAAAAGTATCTTCATCCAGTAGACAAAACACTACTTTTACCAGTGTGGTTTCTTCCTTTGCTTTTTTCTTCGCATTGAAATATTCTATTGCAGTATCAACAATAATTTTTGCGCTTTCGTTTACCGGGTAACCGAAAATACCTGAGCTGATGGCTGGGATTGCAATTGAAGTAAGCTTCTTCAGCTCAGCTACTTTAAGCGAGTTTGTTACTGCAGATGCTAATTTTTCAGGCTCGCCCTGTTTACCGTCTTTGTACCTGGGACCCACTGCGTGGATAACATGTTTTGTCTTCATGTTGCCACCGGTTGTGATAACTGCGCTGCCTGTGGGAACATTACCTATTTTCTTTGATTCCTGTTGTATTATCATTCCGCCGCGCTTAACTATTACATGGGCAAGACCGCCTGTGTGCATTAAAAATGTATTTGCGGGATTCACAATTGCATCGGTTTCTAATAGGGTAATATCACCCTGTATTACTTCAAATTCTGTATTTGCTATTTTATTGCTCATATTAATTGTTTACAGTTATTCCCAGATCCTTTAACTGCCTTGCATCCACCGGACTTGGTGAGTTATCCATCAAACCAACTGCGCTTGTTGTTTTCGGGAAAGCAATTGTTTCCCTGATATCTTTTGTACCGCATAATGTTGCTATAATTCTATCGAATCCAAGTGCAAAGCCGCCATGCGGGGGAGCGCCGTATTTAAAGGCTCCGAGTAAAAATCCGAATTTTTCTTCCTGCTCTTCTTTTGTCAGCTCCAGCACATTAAAAACTTTTTCCTGTATATCTGACCTGTGTATTCTGATGCTGCCTGAGCCGAACTCACTGCCGTTGCAGACCATATCATAACAGGTTGCCCTGATCGAGGTCAACAGCTCAGCATTATTTTTCGGGTCTTTGCTTCCCTTATCAAGCTTAACCATATCTGCATCATGAGGCATTGTAAATGCATGGTGCTCAGCAGCAATTGTACCTGATTCTTCATCA